>JADLBV010000085.1 GCA_020847545.1 Phycisphaerales bacterium | reverse complement strand
TCCTGAGCATGCGGCTTCTCCTTTGGTGGCAAAACGCTTCGCGAGAGCAGTTGAGCCATCAGGATAAGCCGTTTTTGTTTGGTCGTGCAAGTCATCGGCATCAGCGAAAACGGTCAGTTTGAGTAATAAGCATATACTGACAATGGATCTGAACCTCGGGTTATCCGGGTAGTAGGATCCCCCAGGGCCCCCGTAAGGAGGCCCCATTTTTTTGTGTAGGCCTTCATAGCCTCACCACGCCCTTTGGATCTTTTTGGAAGCGTGTTTACACAACACCGGATCAAGCCTTGTCAGGTATGCGTTGCCACCATGCTTTTTCATGTACGCCGATGGCTCGATGCTCTGCTTGAGCAGAAACACCGCACAATCCGCCACCTGAACGATGTATGACTCGCGTGAATCACGCATGACCGGATTTTCGACGATCAGCTTGATCGGTTCATCGATATGTATGAATGACCCCGATTGCTGTTTGATCTTCAACGGGTTTGTCACCTGCATTTTGTTCAGGAATTGTCTGAGTTTCTGGCCGTCAGTGTTGTCTGGAAAAATCAAGCCGCGATCGTCATTGTTTTTCGACCCGGGGAAGTTCTTTTGTCGGATCGTGTTTTCGAACCGCTGAAACAGTGAATACCATGCCCATCGAAACACTTCATCTTTTGTTTTCGCGTGTCCGTTTCGCTTATCCACCACGACATTGATGATGCTGATGTTCTGAAGCTTCGCGATCGTGTCGGCAAAATGTCTGACAATCGCAAGCCGCGTGTGTTTGTTCAATACCCGCAGTGACGGCGGCAGGTTCGTCGGCTTGCTGATCATATCCCCCGCATGAATTTCATCGTCCTGAAAGACATTGTACTTTCCCCAAAGCCATCGTCTGAAATCAATCAATTCCGAAAGCACCTCGCGCCAACACAGCTCATGCACGACGACACCCGACAAGCAGAATAACGGCGTCTGCGATCCATCCGCGGGCATGCCGCAATCACCGCTTTCATCGACGTACATCAGATACATCAATGCCATCCTTGTCAGTCAAGTCATTTTGGGTGTGTCAAAATATGGTCAGTATAACTTCCTTGATTTGCTCTGATGTTGAAAACACCTTCCAGACCCTTTTGATTTTCAGGTCCATTTGCATCAAGTGTAGGGAATCAACTCTACCCCGCCGCCTTGGCGGATTGTCTGCGGGATTCTTCGGCCACCACGCCGAGGTTGCGGAATTTTTCGTAGCGGCGTTCGAGGAGGTTGTCGATTTTGCAGCGTTTCAGGTCGCGCAGCGTCTTGACGATGTATTGTTCAAGTTGGTGGGCCGCGCCGTGCGTGTCGCGGTGCGCTCCGCCCAGCGGTTCGGGGATGACCGCGTCGATGACGCCCAGTTCGCGCAGGTGGCCGCTGGTCAGTTTCAATGATTCGGCCAGTTGTGCGGCCGCTTCGTTGCCCTTGAATAGGATCGCGCTGCACGCCTCGGGGGAGATGACCGAATACCAAGCGAATTCCATCATCGCCACGCGGTCGGCCACGCCGATGCCCAATGCTCCGCCCGAACCCCCTTCGCCGGTGACGATTGACAAGATCGGCGTCCGCAGGCGCGACATTTCCAGCATGTTGCGCGCGATCGATTCGGCCTGGCCGCGTTCCTCGGCGCCGATGCCGGGATAGGCCCCCTGCGTGTCGATCAGGCATACCACCGGCAGGTTGAATTTTTCCGCCAACTTCATGCAGCGCAAGGCTTTACGATACCCTTCAGGATGGGCGCAGCCGAAATAGCACTGGATTTTTTCCTTGGTGTCGCGCCCTTTGTGGTGGCCTATGAGCATGACCTTGTGGCCACCCAATCGGGCTAGGCCGCATTTGATGGCCGGGTCGTCGCCGAAATAGCGGTCGCCGTGCAGTTCACGAAATTCCCGGCAGATCATCTCGACGTAATCTTTGAACAATGGACGTTGCGGGTGGCGAGCCACCTGAACCGTCTCCCAGGCGCTGAGGTTGTTGTAGGTTTTTCGCAGCAGCGAGGTGTAATTGGTGCGAAGTTGGCGCAATTCGCGTGAATAATCGACCTGTTTTTGGGCCTGCAGGGCTTCAAGTTCCTGTATCTGCTGTTCGAGCTTGGCCAACGGCTTTTCAAATTCCAGAACGTGCCGGGCTTGTGCCGCTGGACGGGATGGAAGGGCGACCGGAGAATCCGACCGCTCAGAGGGTGCGAGTGTTTCTGCCATGATTTATATCGACCGGCCGAAAAAAGCCGGCCGCCTTGAATGCTGATTAATAATGGGTGCTGTCAGGTGCAATAAGCTTATGCAACCGCCGGACAACATCAAGTTATTTGACAGTTCCCATCGACTCACGCCAAGATGTCACCGGCGTTCGACTCGTATTGGTTTAGCCGCTACTCATATTATCGGACCATGAGCATACAGCGCATCAGCATTTTGGGTACAGGCCTGTTGGGCGGCTCTATTGGGCTGGCGCTGAAATCCGCCTCAAGTGATTATACCATAACGGGTTACGGTCACAATGCCTCCACAATTCAACGGGCGGTTGAGGTGGGTGCGGTGGATCACGGGACCAGCGATTTGGTGGAGGCGGTCACGGATGCCCAGTTGGTCATCTTGTGTACGCCTGTGGGGGTATTTGGCGATATCTTGCTCAAAATCGGGTCGGCGTTGGGTCAGGGGGCGATTGTTACCGATGTGGGTAGCACCAAGCGGTCGGTGGTGAGGCTGGCCGAGGCGCATTTGCCGGCCGGCGTTCATTTTGTCGCAAGCCACCCGATCGCCGGCAGCGAAAAGCGGGGGGTGGAATTTGCCCGCACCGATCTGTTTGACAAAAAACTGTGCATCGTCACCCCCACGGATCAGACCAATCCGGTCGCCTTGGAGACTGTTGAACAACTCTGGCGGCAGATCGGCATGAGGACCACCCGGTTGTCGCCCGATGATCACGACCGTTTGCTGGCCAATATCAGCCACCTGCCCCATCTGCTGGCGGCGGCGCTGGTTGCCATGCAGCCGGAGGAGGCGTTGGGGTTGTCAGGCAAGGGATTTCTCGACACCACCCGCATCGCCGGCGGCGACGGGGGGCTTTGGCGCGATATTCTGCTCGACAACCGCGACCATCTGGCCGAATCGGTTGGTTTGCTCAAATCGCAGCTTGATGCGGTGTTGAAGATGCTGCGTGACGATCAGGGGGATTCCCTTCGCCAATGGCTCAATGACGCCGCCGCCCGCCGTGAGCAATTGATGCGCGACAAATTGCGCGAGCTGAACTCGGAATAGTCGCGCTGTCAGGCTTACATCGTCACATGGGCTTGTGGCGCGGCCGGCGGGTTGATGGACGCCTCGTGAATGTCCTTCTCGCACGAAACACAAGTCAGGGCCACAAACGCCAATAAGATCAAAATACGCATCGGGACTCCATTTTAAAGGGTTTTCCGTTCGATCCGCAATCCTTGTCGGTTGATCCGTGTGTCAAACACCGTACCCATCGAGCCGGGTTGGCTGGAATGTTCGCGCAACGCCGACTTGAGTTGCTGGGCCTGGCGGGCATCGCGGCAGAAGAAATAGGCGAACCCGCCGCCACCAGCGCCAGAGAGTCCGGCCGCGAGGTACAGGTGGCGTAATTCCAGAAATAATACATCCACCGCCGGGGTTGTGCTTCCGGGATACAGTTCTTTTTTGATTCGCCAGTAACGCTCGATTTCGCTTCCAACGGCTTTCCATCGGCCGGAAATCAGGGCTTGTCTCATCGACAGGGCGGATTGGTTGAGTTCATCCATGAGCAGCAACACGGCCGGCTCGCGTGCCAGCCATCGGCCCATGACCCGACGCAGAATATCCCGCGCCAGCCGTTGTTGGCCCGAATAATAGACCACCAGGCGGTCGGCCAGCGCGGCATATTGTTCATTGCTGAGTTTCAGGGGTTCGATGAGGAGTTTTTGAGGCACGCCGGCCGCGGTTTGTGTGAAAATGGTTCCGCCGATGATGCCGCCCACCTGATCCTGCCAGCCGCCGCCGGTGCTGAGGCGTTGTTCGAGCACGAGCGTCTGCTCGATGAGTTGTTCGTGCGATATGGTGCGTTGGCAGGCCGCGTGCAACGCCCCCAGCAGAGTCGCGGCCAGAATCGAACTGGTTCCCAACCCCGATCCCTTGGGCACACGACATTCGGTGGTGACATGCAACCCAACACCCAGGCGTGAAAGATGCCGGCGCACGTTTCCATCTTCCGGCAACAGGCCGGCCAGTCGCAGCGCCACCTTGTGCAATGCGAATGGATCGCGCACATCAACCGGCGCGGCGGGATCAAATTCATCGAGATTGATTTGGCGGGCCAGGTCCAGCGATTCGAGCGTGATCCGGCGTTTGGGGAGCGTGGAGACGGTTGCCCGCACGGGTGGGCGGCCATCCAGGTCAATCGCCAGGTTCACCACCATTCCACCCCGTTCAAAACAGTAGGGGGGTGTGTCGGTCCATCCGCCGGTTAAATCAAGCCGAACGGGGGCGGTGGCGATGATCTGTCGACCCGCGCGCAGGGTGTTGGTTGGGATGGCCGATTTGGTTTGTGTTGGCACGCATTCGGATGCCTGCGCCACTTTGGCAAACGCGCCGGCCATGTTGTGTTCGATCTGTTTTCTGGCCGTGGCCGCATCAGGATGATCCGGGCGTTGTTGCAACTGCGCGATGCACCAGTACGCGCGGGCTTGGTCGATCGCGCGGGTTGGAGAGATTGGGGATTGGTTGGCCCATTGCGATAACACCTGCTCGGCGGCGGCATATGCCTCGGTGGCGGCGAAATGTCCCAGCCGTTCGGCCAAGGGTTGATCTTCCCCGCGTTCGATGGCGTCGATCATTCCAATCGCCTGTAGATAGGCCGCCACCATTTCTCGATGGGCGATCATCGCGCTGGGGTCGGCGGTCTCCAGAAGCATCGCCATCGAATATCGGCGCGACTTTTTCCAACGGGAGATTTTGGCGCGATCGGGTGATTCATCCGCCAGCATCAGCACTGCGGAGGCGGAGTCCTGGATGGTGGTTGCCGGAAAGAGCCTGGCGGTCCAGAGTGTGCGTTTGTCGGGTGGGACATCCGGCCAGACCTGATCGGGTTTGATCGACAATCGCCTGAAAAATTGGTCGATCGGGCGGTTCAGATAGATGCATCGCCCCTCGGCGTAATGGCCCTTGAAATCATCCTCCACGCCGCACAATACCTGTACGAAACTGGTTGTTCCGCGGGAATCGCGGATGGGGGCCTGAAACAGCAGCAGATTGTCCGGCAGATCAAACGGCTCCTTTAACGCCACCACCTGACTGACAATGCTGCCGGTTCCGATTCGCGACGGGGCGGCCAAAAGTGAATGTTCCACCACGGCGCCGGCGCTTAATATCCCATCTTGTTGTTTGTTTCCTGTTCGCCCCGGATGAGAGTTTGAGAGAAGCGCGCTTTGATACACCCTCGTTCCGGCGGGGAGTTTCCATTGGCTGTGCGCCAAGACGTTTTGTTGAAACAATTCAGCGGCGGGTGATGGGTTTTTCCCCACCATCGCATCGCGAAACTGCCGGGTGGTTCCCAGATGCAGAAACTGGCCATCCACCTTCATCACATTGAATGGGATGCCGTGAAAGGTCCGCCAGAGGGACTGGCGAAGCGCTCCCTTGGCAAACTTCGATTTTTTCGTCTCGCCCGCCAGTGCGGCCGTGATGTCCTCGTACAGATCGATCTGCACCTTGTAGCGCTCGTGCAATCCGCGCGGCGGGCCGGCCGATTCCGCCAGCATTTTGGTTCTTGTCGCATCAAAAAAGAGCAATCCGGTGTCGATCAGGACGCGATCCTGGTCGTCGGCCGCCCCTTCCTGTCGCATGATCTGCGGCGTGACTTTCTGCAATGTCTTGCGGATCGTGCCGCGTACATCGGTGACAAAGACCCCGTGGCCGCGGCCCATTTCGGCCTCCACGCGCATTGTGATCGCCGTCACGCCCGGCGGCGGCACGGTGACGTGGCGATGATCGAACAGCAGGAACACATCCCCCGCCAAAACCAGCATCCCCGGCCCCAGTCGTTCGGGCAGGCCGGCGAGCGTCAGGTACAGATGGTCGAACAATGTCGCGATTTGCCCATCGGGCCGAAGCAGCGGCAGGGGGGCGAAAATTTTTCCCACCGGCGAATAGGCGGGCAATCGCTGGCCGGCCCCTCCGGAATGGATCAGCAATATCCGCAACCGGTCATAATCGGCCGGCTTGATTCCAAATTCATCCGCCAATGCACGCATCACCGCGAATGTGGCGCCGCCCGAACCGGCCCGTCTACCCGGCGGGTCGGCCACCACCAATGACCGCTGGATCGGGGGGAAAAATGCCCCGGCCGGCCCAACCGCGCGATGACGCAACGCCAGTTCCTGACGATATCCCTGCGCCTGTTTTTCGTTGGCGGCCGTCAGGACGACGAAATCCCAGCAGTCGCCCGGCGCGCTGGTCTGAACTGATCGCCGATACGCCGCCGCATTGGCGTCAATCGCAACCCGCAGGGATTGTGCGGCCGATGAATTGGGGGAATGTTGCATGGTTGGCGATTTTTGCTTGTGTGAATAGGTAGTTATTGGTCACTGACCGCCCGTTTTCGCACGGCGTCGAACAATGCCTGGGTTCCATCGCGCCCATGCCCATCCGCCTGGGCCTGGTTGAACAACTTGTGTACCAGCGGCAACGCCGACAGTTCGAGGCCCGCCTCACTGGCCGCCTGCAGGCACAATCGCAAGTCCTTTTGCTGCAAATCGATCATGAATCCCGGCCGAAAATCTTCATCGACCATCTTTGGACCAAGGTTTAGGAGTTGCCACGATGATGCCGCTCCGCCACCGACGGCCGAGAGGGTTTTGTGGGCAACCAGGCCGTTTTTCATGGCAAAAGTCAGTGCTTCACAAACCGCAAGGTTGGTGATGGAGACCAGAATCTGGTTGACCAGTTTGGTGAGTTGGCCTGTGCCGGAGCCGCCGCAATGGGTGATGGTTTTGCCCATTCGTTCCAGTAGCGGTTTGACCTGATTAAAGGCGGATGGATCTCCGCCGACCATGATCGACAGCGTGGCGTTTTTGGCGCCCACATCGCCGCCCGAAACGGGCGCATCGAGCAACGTAGCGCCTCGTTCGGCCAGTTGGCGGGCCATTTCGCGTGTGGCGGAGGGGGAAATTGTTGAATGATCCACCACGATCTGCCCCACGCGGGCGGCGTGAATGATGCCATCCGCGCCCAGTATCACTTTTTCCACATCGGGTGTATCGGGCACGCAGATGAAGATGACATCCGCCTGTTGGGCGGCCGATTTGGGCGAATCGGTCCATCGAGCGCCGCGGGCCAGAAGATCGTCGGCCTTTGATTTGGTGCGGGTGTTGACCGTCAGAGGATACCCCGCTTCCAGCAGATGCCCCGCCATCGGAAGCCCCATGATTCCCAAACCAATAAATGCAACGGACGGCAACATGATGGGATGTTATAGCCGGGGTGAAAGGCGGTTGCGAGAAGGGATCAGCTCAAGAGCCAAAGCAGCAGCAGGACCAGATTCAACACCACCGAAACCGCCAGGCCGGCCAGAATTGCGATGACAGTCGGTTGCACACCTAGTTCCTGGAATGTCATTCGATGAGGTTGCCCCTCGATGTCCACCGTCTGGCCGGTTTCTTCGACCTTGGCCAGTGTATCCAGATCGATTGCCCGGCGGGCGTGTTGCGGGGGTTGGTGTTTGGCCACCGCGCGGAGGTCTTCGAGCATGTCCTCGGTGGAGGCGTAGCGTTCCTCGCGTTTTTTGGCCATGGCCACGTCGATGATCTCGCCGATGCCGGCCGACAGGGTGGTGTTGATATGGTCCGCGGGGACCAGCGGCTGCTTGAGATGTTTGTGCATCACGGCCGCGGGTGTTTCACCTTCAAAAGGGGGCCGGCCGGTCACCAGGTGATAAAGCGTCGCGCCCAGCGAATAGATGTCGGCGCGGAAATCGATGTCCACATCGCCGCGAATCTGTTCGGGGCTGATGTAGTAGGGTGTGCCGTACGCCTTGCCGGCCTCGGATTCGGCCGCCTCCTTGTCATCGGTGGCGCGGGCCAGACCCAGATCGGTCAGTTTGGCGACGCCGGAAGGGGTGAGCAGGATGTTCTTGGGTTTGACATCGCGATGGATCAACCCGCGTTGATGCGCGTGTGCCAGGGCATCACAAATCTGGATGGTGATGTCCAGCGCTTCATCTTCTGAAAAATTGCGTCCTTCGCCCACTGGTGGCGGTTGCATGAAATCATACAGCGTTTTGCCTTCGACGAATTCCATCACGAAAAAGTGGAATCCATCCGGCGAACAGCTCACGTCAAAGGCCTGAACGATGTTGTTGTGCGCCAATCGCGCGGCCGCCTTCCCTTCCTTGTAGAAGCGGTCGACGAATTCCTTGTTGTCGCTCATCCGTTTGGGCAGCACCTTGACCGCGACGATGCGGTCGAGCGACAACTGGCGGGCTTTGAAGACGGTTGCCATCGCCCCTTTGCCGACTTTGCTGATGAGTTGATAACCCGGAAGCTGGGCGCTGCGGCGGTCGTCAAGATTGGCGCGGATGCGCTTGGCCTGATTAACGGTGATGAAGTTGTGTTCAACCAGCAGGTCGGCCAGGGATCGCTGGTTGGGATCGGAGGACTGCTTTTGTTGTTCGCGACAAAATTCGATTTCGGATTTGGTGGCCAGCCCCATGTCAACGACAAGACGGCCAATCTCCGAATCGAGATCGGTCGTCAGGCCAGTGACGTAACTGTCGGAACTGCCCATGGTCGTATTATACGTATCGGCCCGGCAAGAGTGCCACTGCAACTTCAGTCCGCTGACATTGCGGCCGCCGACGGATCGCAAAAAGATAAAAAGCACCCCCCGAAACTGTCAAGACAATCTGGACCAATGGGACATATCGGACCTTTTTCTCCCATCAAAATGGGTGATTTGACACACACCCCCTGAACAGTGATATTATCGGGATTCACGGTGGCCGTAGCTCAGTTGGCAGAGCACAAGGTTGTGGTCCTTGGGGTCGCGGGTTCGAGCCCCGTCGGTCACCCTGGCATGTAAAATGCCGATATTTTGTTAGTGACGCATCACATATTTGGCCCTATTATTGAATAGCCATGGGCGAAAAGCTTCGACGATTTTTCTCAGGAGCAGGATCGGTCCTGCTGCTGTATCCTTCCTCGGCTCCACTGTTGAGACGCCCGGAATTCATGCAAGGTACAACTCAAGACCGACTTGCCTCTGACTGGATGCGTGTGGGACACCATCTGAAACGCGCCATCCAGAAGACCGCCGGGGAGCATCGGTATGGCCAGGGAGAATAAGAACAATCGCTCTCTACGACGTCAGCAGGAACAGCAACTCGAAATCCTTCAAGAATTTCAGGTAACACATCATTCCGGCCCATTGCCACCGCCCGATCAACTGGATCATTACAACAAAGTATCTCCGGGCATGGCGGATCGGATCATGCGCGCCGCCGAAGCGGAATCCGAGCATCGACGCTATTTGGAAAAGCAATTGCTTGAGGCGCAAATTGCGGATGTACAGATTGAGCGCAGAATTGAAATGCGAGGACAGATTTTTGCACTGGTTGTATCCTGCCTTGCCATCCTTGGCGGTATCATTGTTGTCATAAATGGTTATGCAATTGCTGGAACGCTTTTGAGCGGTGCTACGATAGTGAGTCTAGTGGGTCTTTTTATCTATGGTCGCGAGAGATTACGAACATCAACCGCCCACAAACAGCAGCAAAACACTGAAGAAAAGATCGAAACCAAACCTGAGATCACAAAGCAGTAGGTATTGAGGCGGGAATTCCGTTCATTGACCGATTTCTATTTGGATTGAATGCACATGTTGACCAAACGAATAATTCCCTGTCTGGATGTGGATCGGGGGAGGGTGGTGAAGGGGGTGAAGTTTTTTGATCATGTGGACGCGGGGGATCCGGTGGCGCAGGCCAGGCGGTATCAGGAGCAGGGGGCGGATGAGTTGGTGTTTTATGACATCAGCGCCAGCCATGAAGGCCGGCGGATCATGGCGGACCTTGTGCGGGAGGTGGTGGAGCAGATTTTCATGCCGTTGACGGTGGGGGGAGGGATTCGCACGTTGGATGATGCGACCCGGTTGATTCAGGCGGGGGCGGAGAAGGTGAGTCTGAACAGCGCGGCCGTCCAAAGGCCGCAGTTGATCGCGGAGGTGGCGGGGAAGTTTGGACCCTGCGCCACCGTGCTGGGGCTGGATGCCAATCGGGTGATGATTGATGGGAGGGAACATTGGCGGGTCTTCATCAATGGGGGTCGGGTGGATACCGGCATTGAAGTCATGAAGTGGGTTGAACAGGCACAATCGCTGGGTGCGGGGGAGATCGTGCTCAATGTCATGAACGCCGATGGGACGACCAGCGGATATGACCTGCAAATGACGGCGGCGGTCAGTTCGGCGGTGAATGTGCCGGTGGTCGCCAGCGGCGGGGCGGGATCACCACAGCACATGCTGGATGTGCTACGTGAAGGGAAGGCCGACGCGGCGCTGGCGGCGAGTATTTTTCATTTTGGTCATTACACGGTGGGGCAGGTGAAGGATTTTCTGGCCGACCATGGGGTGGCGGTGCGTCGGGATTGACGACAAATCAAAGCGTGATGAATGCAAGTGGTTCGTTCCACTTCGATGGGTCAAAAGTTTGGGTGGGGTCGATGATGATTCGGCCATCCTGAATGCGGATGGAATAACGGACCAGCGGTTTGCGCGCCGGGCCGCGCGTGGGAACGCCATCGACATCGTATCGGCTGTTGTGGCAGGGGCAGACGATGACCTGGTCCTTGGCGCGAACGACACAATGTTTGTGGGTGCAGACGGCGGTGGGGGCGTAGAGTTTATTGTCGTGACGGACAATCAGGATGTGACGGCTTTTGGCGAACTGATCGTAAACGCCATCGTTGGCAAAATCGTCCGGTTTGCCGGCGTCGAGCGGGGTGGTGGGGACTTTTTCACTGGCCGATGCGGATGATACGCCGCACAAGGCACAGGCGCAGGCGGTTGCGGCGGCGGTTTGCATGAATTGGCGGCGGGATAGTTCGGTTTGAGACATTGGGTTTTCCATTATTGAGTCACTTGAATCGAACCGGCGGACCATGGGGCGTTTTGCGGTCGTGGGTTGCCGAGGCGGTCGGTCCAGACGCCGGGGACGGGTTGGCCACATGAGGCAGCGGGACTGCCGGTCGGTGGGGAGCCATTTTGATCGGGTTCGACCAGATCACCGAGGTCCTCTTTGACCGGAGGCAGCGCATTCCATTGCCCAAGTGATAGCAGGTTTTTGCCCAGTTGGAAGGCCCCGTCATTTGCGGCGGCTTTGGTACCCCAGACGTTGTGGCTGATGGTGGTGAAGCTGGCCAGTGAATCATCGTCGATGGAGAGGGCGCAGTTGTTGGCGTCGCGCGGTTTCAGGTCGGGTGCGATCAGGAGATTGTTGGCGAGGGTGATCGATTGGGCTTGGCCAAGGAGCCGCATGAAGCTTCCATTGTCGCCGCTGACTTGTGCGGTGTTGTTCACAATCCACAGGTCGCTGACGCCGCGATTGTAGCGCGTATCGAAGCCCTGGATTTCGAGGCATCGCCAGCCGCGGCGTTGGAGGAGGTTGTTGCGGATCATGATGTGCTGGGCGCCGTGGGAGATGGTGATTTCCTTGTTGATGCACTGGTTGTTTTCAATGACGACATAGGTGGTGCGCGCGGATTTGTGTGAGAGGCCGTCGTCGCCGCCGAGCGGGCCGGCGCCGATGCCGCCGTCGCGGGTGATATTGTTGGCGATGTAGATGTACGAACCATCCTGGGCGACGATGCAACCCTTGGCCCAGTCGAGTTTGTCTCCCTGGGCCTTGCGGTCGAGGTTGGTGAAATCGTTGTGAGCGATCAGGACGTGGTCGACGCCGAAGCCGCCGCGCAGGACATGCTCGCGCCAAACGTTGGCGACGGTGTTGGAGAGGATGGTCAGGTCGGAGCCTTCCATCCAGAGGAAATATCCCTTGATGCCGAAGGAGACCAGCGGTGCGGTGTTGTCCAGCACCAGCAGGCCGTGCGGTCGGCCATTGGCGTTGATGGCGTTGCCGACGCGTCGAAATTCGCAGCGACGAATGGTGATTGCCTGGCCGGCGGCTTCGATGGCGTTTTGGGTGGCGCCATCCTTGTCGGCGTCAAAGGTCAAATCCTGAATGATGATCTGGCGGGAGGATTTGTCGAGGTGGAGCATCGCACCATCCTCCCGGCCGGTCCAGATCAGTTGGGGGTTTTCTCCATCGCCATAGGCTCCCAACAGCACGTTGGCATATTTCAGGTTGAAGGTGCGGCTTTGTTCAAAGCGGTCTCCTTTGCGAAGAAGAAGTTTGGTGTTGTTGCGCAAAAGCATTTGTGCGCGGCCAAGAGAGCGGATGGGATGATCGATGTCGGTGCCGAGGTTTTCATCATTGCCGTCGGCAGAGAGATATATGGCGGGGCGGGTGTCGGGGATGATGCGCAGGGGTGTGGTGAGGGTTCGCGTGGAATGATCCGGAAAGGTGAGCAGGAGTTGGATGGTGTAATCGCCTGGTGTGTCGAAGATGTGGGCGGCATTGAACCCTTCAAGCGTGGAAAACCGCCCGGCCGGGTCGGCGAAATCCCATTGATAGCGAGTGAGCAGTGGTGAAACACCATCGGGCAGATTCGGCGCGCGAACGTGAATGGAGGCGGGGGCCATCAATATCGGGATGTCCGCGGGCACTCGAACTTCAGAACTATCAACCGACGGCGCGGTGGCGGTAGTGGCGACGACAAGTTGCGCGTGCAGGGTTTGCTCGGTTCCATCATCGAAATGGATTTGAACGCTCTGAACCTGACGGGCCGGCACATCGGCAGCGCGGGGGTGCGTCGATGCGAAGGCGATAACGCATCCACAGGCCAAAACCAGTCGGTATAGGAAGATGGTGAATCGTGCGTGGGTCATGTGTTTCCCCTTCTACCTCCGAAGATCAGACAATCAAGCGGAGGGGTGGTGAGATGAGGCCGATGAATTCATCTTCCCCCGGAAGAGGATCGGCTGGAGGATTGTACCTAACAAATTACGAACAGTCAAGTAGTATTTCGTAAAAACATATTAAACCCGTGTAAGTTTCTGTTAATTATGAATTTACAAATTAATATAACGCATACCACGTTTATGCATTATTGAAATAACAATAAAACCCAGGCGCATTTGTGAAAAATCAATATAATAATAATAAATTGCTTGACTGCGATTGAGTTTGAGTTATCATTTCATTTCAACAAGTGGTGAGGTCTGTATTTTTTTTGTAGTTTCATGGGATTATTTCTGACCTAAAACTGTTTTTATCCAATTTGTCAACTCTAACCGGAGCAGAGATTATGTTTCACACATATGCATCTGAGTTACTGGGGAGGCGATATATTCTGGCGGCGGTACTGCTGGTATTTTCGGCGGTTCCTGCAATGGCGCAGATTACTTATTCCATTGATGCTCAAGGGCCAACCAATGGCCTGCCAAGTGGCGGGGTCGGCCCTGAAATCATTGACGAAGGGGACATCCTGATTCCGACGCCTCCTATTGGGCCGCTTCCTCCGCCGACGGTCATCATTCCTTCCAGCGCGGGTGTTGGCACATTGGGCATCGTGCCGACGGTTCCCCTCGGTTTTCAGGAACTCGATGCGCTGGCATACGGGGATGACGATGTCATTCCGCAAAATCCCACATTCCCCATGTATTATTATTTTTCCGCGGACGAATTCGCAGTGGGACGACCCGGCTCACCCGTTCCGCCAAATGTGTTAACTCAAGGTGCCATTGGTGCGATGGAAGCATCAGCGGATGTATATGTTTATCCGCCGGCTCCGGGACCTGTTCCGCCACCTCCTGTGGGTCCGATTCCTTTCCCAGGGGCGGTTCCCGGCAATACCGGCGTATATGACGGCAATGGAGGAATCACACCGTTCGCAAGTCCGACATTGAATCTGGTCGAACCCAACCCTCCCACTGTGGGAATTACGCCCGATCCCGGTGACAACCTTGATGCGCTGGACATCGATACTCCAAGCGATGGCATCGGCGTCTTTTTCTCTCTCGACACCGCCTTCGCCGATCCGTTTGAAGCTCTGCCCTACAACACTGGAACCGCCTTCGCCAACGGTTTCGTCGGCGGAGATGTTCTCTTTACACCTCCTCCGGGGGGCGCGCCGGTATTGTATGCCGCAGCGCCGGCCATCGGCCTCGACTTGGTTTCAGGGGCCGACAGCGATGACCTCGACGCGCTGATCCTCAACGACATGACCGATGGCCTGCCGGGCGTTTACACGCCCACCACCGGGCCTTATAGCTGGCTTGTCGGAACGGATATGCTGCTGTATTCCGTGCGTCGAGGCTCGGCGTTGATTGGTGTGCCCGATAGCATCTTTGGTGCGCCCATTGAGCCTGGCGATATTCTGGTTCCAATGGGGCCGGGCACCATCCCCGGCATCTGGATCTCTGCCGAGGCGCTGGGTTTGGCGACGGTTCGCAGTGGATCGCCGTTGTTCGATGGTCCCATTATGGTCGGTGATGATCTCGACGCTCTGGATGTTTCACAGCAACTAATTCCCGAACCTGTGCTGACTACGGTACTGTATGGACTGATTGTGCTGGTCGGCGGTATGCGATCTCGTCGCGGGCGTGTGACAGTTTATGCGGCCAGTTTGCGGGGAGGTAGCCCCAACCAGTAGTGTGGTGGTATTGATTAAATGGGACATATCTTAATGGCACTAAGAAACTATCTCAAAACACCATAAACAGCCGATAGCTATCCAAGGAACTCAAACAGGAGCCATGGATGGCAAGACGCAAAAAGAGCTACGAACCACTGCCAACGATTTGGCAGGTC
>JADLBV010000158.1 GCA_020847545.1 Phycisphaerales bacterium | reverse complement strand
TCATCTGGCTTAAAAGGCTTTTCAACTGGAGCTTCCGTTTTCACTTCTGGTCCAGCAGGTCCAGTCTCAATATAAACCAACCTGTTTGCCAATAATTCAAATTTTGAACGCCATAAATGCTTCATGCTATTTCAGATGATGGATTATTATTTTGATTTCGCCCGGCCTCAATTTCCGCCTTCAGAGCTGCCAAAGCCAATCTGGTTTGCCCAATAACTTCCTTACGTTTCGCGATTAACTCCCTTAAAATATCAGGCGTAACCCGCATTTCAATTGCCGCGGTATGAGCTGAAATATCAATGCGATCAGTATTTTTGTAAAAATTCACCAGCCCGCTTTCTACCTTCACAGCCGTGCAACCTTCTGAATAAAGCCAATTCCAAAAGTTTTGCAAAGTTTCACCTTCGCGCATATTGCGTTCCAAGGAAGCCAACATAACTTCGCGAAAATCTTCCCGCTTTGGTTGTACTTTTGCTTCTAAATTACTAATATTCAAGCCAAAATCCGGTTCAAACACAACCTCGCCAATCAGGCTGCTTAAAGCCGGTAATTCAACTCCATTTTGTGACAATTGTTCGTCCATATCAGTTACCCGATGAAGTTTTATATAAAGAGAAATTGAACACCGGCAAAAATCCAGCTGGCTTATATTGCACATCCAAAGACTTAATCACCGTACCCTGCCGGGCATAGCCATTAGACTTGATTTTCGCATAATCTCTAACCAAATTTGGACACCCTTCTTCACAAGTTTTAGCGATTACCCGATAGTAAATATCTGCCTTGCGAATCGTATCCTGCAAACGAGTATTGCTAATACCGATAATTTCCGGATTCACCAAATTGGTCAAAACCAAATAGTTTTCCTTATGATGCTCAATGAATTTTTGCATGGTACAACCCTCCAAATCATTTACTTCTGCCGCTTTGATATCAACCCCCAAACCGGTAACTTCCACCCCGGCATCACTCTGATAACACTCACGCGCCGCACTCCATAAACCACCTAATTTCTGCCCACCTTCCAATTCAGTATCCTTAACTGTCAAAATCGGGAAATTACAACTTTCTTGAG
>JADLBV010000084.1 GCA_020847545.1 Phycisphaerales bacterium | reverse complement strand
TCGTCATTGACCTGCCAAATCGTTGGCAGTGGTTCGTAGCTCTTTTTGCGTCTTGCCATCCATGGCTCCTGTTTGAGTTCCTTGGATAGCTATCGGCTGTTTATGGTGTTTTGAGATAGTTTCTAATAATATAAATGCGATTGCCCTGAGCTGGGTCTGCCCACAGGGTCGAAAAATTTCATCCGGCGTGTATGATCTGGCGCCATGGACCCACAGATCGACCAGTACAAAATTGATCGCAAGCCCCACGAAGCCGAAGTCCATGATATCATGGATGGTGCTTCCCGATGGGAAATCAAAGTTCACGACCATGGCATGGTGGCGCTGGTCGATGTCATGCCAAGGCTTGTTCCCAAGGGGAAAGGGTCTGATTTTGCCATCGTGCAGGCCGCCCGCGTGTCTTATGGGCAGGGAACCAAGCAGGTCAATGAAGATCGCGGCCTGTTGCGATATCTTGCCCGCCACCGCCACACCACCCCCTTTGAAATGGTGGAGTTCAAATTCCACCACATCATGCCGATCTTTGTCGCCCGCCAGTGGATTCGCCACCGAACCGCCAATGTCAATGAATATTCAGCCCGCTATTCCGTCGTGCAGGATCGTTTTTACCATCCCGGCGCTGAAAGCATCCGCCAGCAAAGCACCGCCAACCGCCAGGGTGGCGACCAGCCGATGGATTCCCTGACGGCCCAGGAATTTTGCGACTGGCTGGACCAGATCGAAAAACAATACGAGAAGTACGAATACTTCATCGAAAAAGGAGTCGCCCGCGAACTGGCCCGCATCGCGCTGCCGGCCAGCGTCTACACCGAGTGGTATTGGAAGATCGACCTGCACAACCTCTTTCATTTCCTGTCGTTGCGCATGGACCCGCACGCGCAGCAGGAAATCCGCGACTATGCCAATGCCATGTTCGCGTTGGTGCGTCCAATCGTCCCGATCGCGGCCGAGGCGTTTATTGATTACAACCTTGAATCCATGCACTTGACCCGGCTGGAGATCGAATCAATGCGCACGGGCAAACCCCTGGCCACCGAAAACAAACGCGAGACGGCCGAATGGGAAGCCAAAAAAGTCAGGTTGGGCGTGCAACAGGCGGGAGCTACCCCAAAATAGACTGTCTGATCTGGTCCAGATCGGCTAGGGATTCATCCGGTTGTGGATGCACCTGACAGATGAATTCCGCCCCGATTTGGAAAGGGGCTGTATTTCCCGGCCGGCAACTCTTGCTATGGACGACCGAACAGAGCATCTCCATGATCTCATTGTTGGGTCGATTCAGTTGCAACACAAAGGATTGGCCGCGCTCGAGGTCCATGTCACATAAAAAGGAGATGCCGCGGGATGAAAAATCGCGCATCAGGATTTGAAGCTGCATTTCAGATTTATCACAAGTATTGTTTCCACAAAGGGTTATCTTTAGCTGGGCGCGATAGCCTATCCGCCTGGCGCGGCGCTGGTCGCCGGCGTCTTTTGAGCGGTCGGGCGTGCGAAACGATGCAAGTATTTCCACAAATTCATTAAATGTAAGGTCCATCCTCGTCTCCCATGGCCCACAGTGGCAAACCCCCCGATTTTGTATCGGACGATCAGACCACCGACATAATCGTGATTGTGGCTTTGTTTGCCGATGAATGTTGGTCCGCATAGCATCACCATTGCCCATGCACCGTACTCGAATCAAAATCTGCGGTATTACCAGACCTGAGGATGCGGCACTGGCCAGTCGATTGGGGGCGGACGCCATTGGGATGGTTTTTCACCCTGCATCGCGAAGATTCGTCTCCATGGATCAGGCGCACCGGATTTTGGACGCCATCGAGCCGTTCACCACGCCGGTGGGGTTGTTCGTTGACGCCACGCTGGAAACCATCATTGAGATCAGCCTGTCTTTGAATCTCAACCATATCCAACTGCACGGCCACGAATCATCCGATTATGTTTCAATGTTGGAACAATCCCTCGATTCACCGAATATCTTTAAGGCCATCCGGGTTGATCCCGCCCAATTTGCGCGGACCTTGAATCATTGGCGAGAGGCGATTGTCAAATTAAATATGAAGCGGCTTAAAGCGTTGGTCTTGGAAACCCCCTCGGCCGCACCGGGCGGGACGGGTTTGCCCAACGACTGGCAAACCATCGCCGACCACCAGCGGGACGGGCATACTCACGGCCTGCCGCCGTTGATCGCCGCGGGTGGATTAACGCCACAAACGGTCGCCGGTGTGATCGAACAACTTCATCCCTACGCCGTGGATGTCAGCAGCGGCGTGGAAGAGCGGTTCGGCCAAAAATCCGAACAAAAACTGCGCGCCTTTTTTGATGCGGTGCGCTCCACCGAACGACAATCCGACTGATATCAGCGATTAGAATTCAAACCGGGAATCACCCAGCCGCCGGTCGATTTCATTCAATACCCGGCGTTCATCCGCTTCATTTTTAGCGATGAAGGTGACGCTGAACCGCACATAAGCCCCGGCATCATCCCAGGGGACGGTGCTGATGAGGTTTTGTGTGATCATCCATTGGCTGAACGATTCGGCGTTTGCAAAGGTGGTGGACTGGCCGTCTTTGATCGCCGATCTTGGGGTTCGGACGTACAGGAAGAAGGACCCCTTGGGCTTGGCGGCGCCAAAACCGTGCTTGTTCAGGACCGCCACCAGTCCATCCATTCGCCGGCCATATTTGGCGGCGATTTTCTGGGTGATTTGCGGCTGGTCGAGCGCCTCGGCGCACGCCTGCTGGATGGCCAGAAACTGGCCCGAATCGGTGTTGTCCTTCACATCCGCATACGCCTTGACGATCAGCGGGTTGCCGACGACAAACCCAAGCCGCCAGCCGGTCATGTTGAACCCTTTGGACATCGAATGCAGCTCGATTCCCACATCCATCGCGCCCGGTGTTGCTAAAAATGAAAGGGGTTTGCCCTCGAATACCAATGCGGCGTAGGCGGCATCGTGGATCACGATCAGGTTGTGTTGTTTGGCGAAGGCGACCACCTTTGAGAAAAATTCGGGTGTCGCTGATGCGCCGGTGGGGTTGTTGGGATAGTTCAGCACCAGTGTTTTGGCCCGCTTTAATTTGTCGGCCGGGATGCTCGACAAATCGGGGAGAAATTGGTTCTTTTCCAGCAGGGGCAGATTGAAGACTTCGCCGCCGAGGTATTTGGAATGTGTTCCAAAGACCGGATAGCCGGGCGTGGTCATCAACGCCACATCGCCGGGGTTGATGAAGCAGGCCGGCAGGATCGACAATGCGGCCTTGGAGCCGATGGAGTGGACCACCTGGGTTTCGGGATTGATGCCGCCCACGCCGCAGACTTTTTCCATCCACCGCGAGGCGGCCTGTTTGTAGGCCGTGCCGCCATTGTCGGCGTATCCACGGTTGTTCGGATTGGCGGCCGATTTGCAAAGCGCATCGACGCACTGGGAAAAGGCCATTTCATCCGGCTCGCCCACCCCCATGTCGATCAATTCCACCCCCGGCTGGGCGGCCAGCGCGGCCCGCTTGGCGCGCTTGATCTTCTCAAATTTGTAGATTTCGGTCCCCTTGCCATATCCTTTGCCGCCGATGCGCTCGGCGAACAGGTTTTGAATGTAAGATTCGGTCATGGCGGGGGATTGTAGGTCCACTCACGGGGCCGTCAACGGATTTGAAACATCGTTTTGTGCCACTCTGGTTTGCCTTTGGGCCATTTTCCTTATAAAATCCTTCACAATGATGCTCTTCACGCCACGAATTCGGTGCGTCTGTACCGGCCGGCCTGCCTGATGCGGAACGGGCACGCCGCGCTTGCATCGAATAATCAGTCTATTTTGTTTCCCTTTTTGAAATTCCAGCATTGCCCATCATGAACCGCAACCAACTCAGCCAACACATACCCGGCATCGTCGATGGACTGGTGAACAGCGTCATGGCCCAGGAGGGGATGAAGCATCTGAACAATGCGCCGCTGCCCAACCGCGATGTCATTGTTGATTCCATCGACCTGCTGCGTCAGTTGATCTTTCCCGGGTATTTCGGCAAACAGGGATTGACCGCGCAGAATGTCACCTACCGAATCGGCGAGCTGGTGAATGAATTGTCATCGGCGTTGTATGATCAGGTTCGCTGCTGCCTTCGGTATCACGAGATCATTGTCGGTCAGGCCAAACATGGCGACCCCTGTGAGGATTGTGACCGCAAGGCCGTGCAGGTCGTCGCGGATTTTTTTGAAAAAATTCCATCGGTGCGGGAATTGCTCGCCACCGATGTGCAGGCCGCCTTTGACGGCGATCCGGCCGCGACCAGCACCGATGAGACCATCTTCTGCTATCCGGGCCTGTTCGCCATCATGGTTCAACGGCTGGCCCACCAGTTTTATACATTGGGCGTGCCGCTGCTGCCGCGAATCATGACCGAACATGCGCACAGCCTGACGGGCATTGACATTCATCCGGGCGCCAAGCTCGGCCATCGATTTTTCATTGACCACGGAACGGGGATCGTCATCGGCGAAACCACCCAAATTGGAAACAATGTCAAACTGTATCAGGGTGTGACGTTGGGCGCGTTGGCCCCGGCATTTGGCCAGTTGCTTCGCGGACAAAAGCGCCATCCCACCATCGAAGATGATGTCACGATTTATGCCGGCGCCACGATCCTTGGCGGCGACACCGTCATCGGCCGAGGCTCGGTCATCGGCGGCAACGTCTTCATCACCTCAAGCGTCCCCCCGCAAAATCAGGTCAGCGCCGAGCCTCCAAAACTCAAATACCGAGATCGTCGCCCAAAATCGGCAAAGCGGATGGAATGGGATTGGGATTTTCAGATATAGGCCGTCATCGCAATTTTGGATCGCGATGTTGTCCGAATGCAACATCAAATGTTGCCTTCACGCCACATCCGGCATGTTCCGATAATGGGTTGATTGGAAACGCGCCAATAATGGCGTTCGGGGGCGTCTGGCATCGGGTTTGACTCTGTTTGGACAGATGAAAACAGTGGGTGTCATTTTATTGCTACTGGTTGCGGGTGGATGTGTCGCCTATAAGAAACATCCGGGGGACAACCGCTGCGTCAGTTTGACGGGGTATGAGTCAACGTCGGCCGCTGCGTTGGTTTTTGACCCGCCGATTGCCGCGGGATTGCCGGCGTTGGATTTGTCGCGGGATAACAGAACTCCTGCTGCATTCGTGGGTTATGACTCGCAAATCACCAGTTATTACTATGTCCGAACGGATGATCGGCTCAGTGGCGACTGGTATGGATGGCCCGCCCGGCGGGCGATTACTGAGAGATTTGGCGTCACTTATCGGTAGTCGGGCGGTTGCCAAAGATTGTCTATCCACTTCCTTCTTGCATTTTATTGTCAATCAGACCATACTAAGTCCGTTGCCCGTCTCACTTTAACACAAGGTTCTTTGAGGGAAGCATGGCAACCATCACGAAGAAAGAATTGATCGATCGTATCGCCGAAGGAACAAGACATCGCCGGGTTCAGGTCAAGAAGGTCGTCCAGCAGTTTTTGGACGAAGTGATCAGCGAGCTGGGCCGTGGCAATCGTCTTGAATTTCGGGATTTCGGCGTCTTTGAGACCAAGGTCCGAAAGGCGCGTAAAGCCCAGAATCCAAAGACTTTGGCTCCGGTTCAGGTTCCAGAAAAGCGGACGGTCAAGTTCAAGATCGGTCGGCTGATGAAACAGCGCCTGGCCGCCATGACCGGCGCCGCCATTGATGACGATGCCGGCGATGTGGCCGACATGGAAGACAACGACGAATAAGAATCCCCGTTGAGGGCATAAACCCTTGGCGGCAAAGGTTTTGAAGACCGGGTGGCCCATGGACCGCCCGGTCTTTGTCTTTTGGTTCAATTGGTCGTGGATTTGGACGCAATTATCAATAATCAGCTTTCTGAACGACAAAGGGTACATCAGTATCGTCGTCGGCCGGTTGTTCGTCGGATTGATCCCACGCATGTCGAAATAGATGGGCATCGGCTGGTGCAATTTGCATCAAACGACTATCTAGGCCTTTCGTTTGATCAGGAGGTCATAGCGGCCGCCCAGGAGGCGATGAATGCTCACGGCCTCGGCAGCGGTGCGGCGGGGCTATTGGGTGGCCACAGTCCGATCCATGCGTCGGCGGAGTTGGCCTTGGCACGATGGAAAGGGACCCAAGGCTCGGTTTTATTGCCCAGTGGATATCAGGCCAACCTGGCGGCGGTGCGGACGTTGACAGCGATTGGTCAATCGGCCGGGAAAAATGGCATCCAATTTCTGGTGGACAAACTTGTTCATGCTTCGCTGATCGACGCCGTGCAGGGGATGGGGGCGCCGATGCGCATCTTTCCGCACAATCATCTGGAGAAGCTCAAACGACGGCTTGCGGATGCGCCGGCGGGGCAGTTGCAGGTGGTGGTGACGGAATCGATTTTCAGCATGGATGGTGATGCGGCCGACTTGCGGGGATTGGCGGAACTGAAACAACAATATCCGTTTGTATTGTTGCTGGATGAGGCACACGCGAGTGGCGTTTATGGGCCGGGCGGCAGCGGATACGCGGCCGAGCTGGGGTTGCGGGAGATTGTGGATATTTCAGTGGTGACATTTTCCAAGGGACTGGGTTGCATCGGCGGGGCGATTTGCGGAAGCGATGCGTTTTGTCAGGGTGTGGTCAACTGGGGCCGGCCGTACATTTATTCCACCAGCATTCCACCGGCCATCGCGGCGGGGTTGGAAAAGGGGATTGAACTGATTGGCCAAAATCCCCACTGGCAGGAACAACTCCGTCAACGCAGCAGGCAATTGAGACAGGGGTTGGCCGGGCGACATCAGGTGCCGGGTTTGGAAGATTGTCCGATTGTTCCGGTGATTTTGGAAGATGAACAACAGGCGATGGAAGTGGCCAGGCTAATGCGGGAAAAAGGATATTGGGTCAGCGCGGTACGGCCGCCTACGGTGCCACGGGGAAGTAGTCGATTGCGGATGACGGTCTGCGCGCGGCACACCGAAAAACAGGTGGGTGAATTGATTCAGGGGTTGAAGCAAGTCATTGCGTGATTCAGATTACAGGACGGACATGTTGAGTGTCGGGCTGATGGGTTTGAACCGGTTTGGGATGGTTGGCTTGGGCATCTTGAACCCGCCGGAGGGTCTGCTGGATCAGGTCGGTTGGTGGATCGGCCGGTTGCCATATGTCCAGAACACTTAATACTTTTTCGGCGGCTTTAATGCGTTTGCGAAAGGTGGATGTCGCCGTTGTGGCGGTGGGATGAGAGCCATCATGGCTGGTAACGTGTTGATCCAACAGCATATCCACCACAATACGATCCTGGTTGGTCAATTGCTTTGCCATAAAGCAGTCCCTTTGCTCGAAAATGACGGTGACAACATCGTCGCCGTGGGTTTCATCGGCTCGGCATGACAGTGTGCCGGGCCAACAGACTTTATCGGGCCTATGTCCTTTCAATCTGACATGAGCCAACAACCATCAACTCCCCATGACACCATTACGATGGGGAACGCGGCGGGTTCGCCGATTTCCATCGATCCGCAAAATGAGCCACCGCCGAGTGCAGGCGGGATTTGACCGTTCCCAATGGAATACCAAGGATGTCGCTGATCTGTTTATAGGGAAATTGATGAAAATATGAAAGAATAATGATTTCCCGCAAATGTTCAGGCATCTCCATGACGGTTTTTTGGACCATTTGTTGCAATTCGCGTTTTTCGAGGGGTTCGCCGGGAAGATTGGAGGCGGATTCCATCAGGTCGATGAACTGGCCGCTTTCATCGTCGCCGGGGTTGATGGCGGCCTGCAGCGGGTTGGCGGGGCGGCGGGATTGGGCGCGCATGAGGTCGCGCGCCTTGTTGGCGGCAATGGTAAAGAGCCATGGTCGGAAGCGCCGGTCAAGGTCAAAGGAGTCGGCCGACTGATGCACCTGAAGAAAGGCTTCCTGAAAAATATCCTCGGCGGCGGCGCGGTTGCCCAGAAAGCGGACGAGGAACAGATACAACTCGCGCTGGTAGCGTTCGACCAGCCGGGTGAAGCCGGCGCGGTCTCCCTGACGATAGGCGGCGAGCAATTGCTCATCCGTGCGATGATCGACGGGTGATTGGTCCTTGACCTGGGCGTGCGCTCCGGGCGCGGCATGGGATGGGGCAAGTCGGTCGGGGTTGAGGTTCTTGCCGTTGCCGATGTGCCGTTGTACTTCGCGGTTATTGATTGAGGGGCGGCTCATTGCACACCTCCAGCAAAGCAGCTATCGTTCCGGCCGTCAACGGGAGAAATGACCATACGATCCGTCGCTCCCGTGACCGCGTACCCTCAATCATATGCCAGCAAACCCAACCGATCCTGAAAAAATTTCAATTTTCGCACTATTGCCCGATTCGTTTGATGCGGCGGTGGTGGCGTGGGAGTGGCCTGCGTTTCGGGCAAGGCAGATTCGCCAGTGGGTGTTTGAGAAATTTGTCACAGACCCTTCGCAAATGAGCAATCTATCCAAGGCGGATCGGGAGATGCTGGCGGAGAGGGTGGATTTTGGATCGGCCCAGATTGTGCGGCGGCAGGTCAGCGATGATGGGACGATCAAGCTGCTGCTGCGCTGGCCGGATGGGCATGAGGCCGAGACGGTGATGATTCCCGATGGGCCAAGGCGAACGGCGTGCGTCAGTTCGCAAGTGGGGTGTCCGGTGGGGTGCCGGTTTTGCGCCAGCGGGATCGGCGGGGTGAAGGGGAATTTGACCTGCGCGCAGATCGTCGAACAGGTGTATGCGCTGAATCTGCAATTGCGACAGAAGAACGAACGGATCACCAATATTGTCTTCATGGGGATGGGCGAACCATTGGCGAATTATGCCAACGTGATGGAATCGGTGCGGATCCTGCACGATCCGGGTGCGTTGAACATCGGCGCCCGTAGGATCACGATATCGACGGTGGGGGTTCCGCAGCGCATGAGGGAGCTGGCGAGCGAGCAGTTGCCGTTGAATCTGGCGATCTCATTGCACGCGCCGACCGAGCCGTTGCGAAAAGAGTTGATTCCATGGGCGGAACATTTCGCGTTGGCGGATATTTTGTCCGCGGCGCGGTATTATTTTGAGCAAACGGGGCGGGAGGTGACGCTGGAATACATCCTGCTGGCCGGCGTGAATGACCAGATTGAGCAGGCGCGGCAATTGGCCAAGTTGTGCAAAACGATGCGGGCGAACGTGAATCTGATCCGTTACAACGAGGTGGAGGGGCTGGTATATAAACGCCCGAAATCCTCGGATGTGGTGGCGTTTCAGGAGATGCTGCGGAACAACGGAGTGAATGCGCATGTACGAAAAAGCCGGGGGAGGGACATCGACGCTGCTTGCGGGCAGTTGAGGCGAAAAGAGGGTGAGGGGGGAAATGTTGTCGAACAAGTGGCCATTCCCAGGGCAAACGCATTTAATTTCCTCCCTCCCCCGGTACTCCGGGGGAGGGCAGGGGAGGGGGCTGTTTCGCCGAATTCGAAGGAAAAACCCCCACCCTAACCCTCCCCCGGAGTACCGGGGGAGGGGATAAAGCGGCTCGGCATGCAATATGATTACCGATAAAAATACAACTGCATATGCACTAGTGACCATTCCATCTCGGACGCGCCCGGCGGGGTTCAGTCTGGTGGAACTGCTGGTGGTGCTGGGGATCGGGGTGATTTTGTTGAGCATATTCGTGCCTTATTTGCGGAATGTGCGTGAAAGCAATCACCGGCTGGCCTGCCAGGAGAACCTTCGGCGGATTCAGGTGGCGTTGACGGCATACGCGGCCAACAATGGCAACAATTTTCCCCGTGTTCGATATGATGCGCAGAATAACCCCAATGGATATGTGGCATTTACGGGGGCGGATTCGGCCGATCCGTTCGCGGCCGATTCGGCCGTCAAACCCAATGATGTAACGGCTTCATTGTGGCTGCTATTGCGGTTGGGGCTGCTGAAGGGGCCGGAGGAATTCATTTGCCCCAGCAGCGGCGATTCGGTCGATCCGATGGTCAATGGGGCATGGCAGGCGGTGTCGGCCGGCCAGCGGGGAAATTTTCGCAGTGGGGATAACCTGAGTTATTCCTATGCCTCACCCTTCAGCAGCGCGGTGGATTATCGATTGAACGACACGCAACCCTCGGAATTCGCGGTGTTGGCGGACAAAAACCCCGGCCTGCCGGATGTCACCATCGCCGGGTTTGATGATCCGCCGCTGCAACAGGCCAATGGGAACTCGCGCAATCACAACCGCGCGGGGCAAAATGTGCTTTATGCGGATGGGCATGTGGCGTTTGCGCGAACACCTTATTGCGGGTATGGCAACGACAACATCTATACGGCCCTGACGCAATCGCCATTGCTGGGTGCCAAGCCATCGGCCACCAGCAGGGGGTATCTGGGGACGCAGATCGGGCCATCCTGGCAGGCGGACAGTTATCTGGTGCCGGCCGGTTATTGAGTGACGCCAAACGAAAAGCTGATGTATTGCACTTCGTCCTGATCGTCCTTGGTGATGGGATAGGCAAAATCCAGTGCTATGGGGGCGTTGCCCAGGAACGGCACAACGAGCCGGATGCCCGCGCCGATGCTGGAGCGGATGGTGGAGATGCGGACATCCTTCTCCACGGTGCCGGCGTCGGTGAAGACGACACCACGGAGCATGTCGCCGGCCAGCGGGAAGGAGAGTTCAACCGAACCGGCGAGCATGAAATTGCCGCCGACGGGGTCTTCGGCCCGCCCGCCGCGCGGGGAGATGCCGCGATATTGGAAGCCGCGCACCGAGCCGATGCCGCCGCCGTAAAAGCGTTCAAAGAAGGGGGCGTCGTTGGTGGGAATCCAGCCGGTGTCAAAATGCAGGCCGAGGATGGTTTTGCGATCCAGCAGATCCTCGTAAAGCGTGAAATACGAATCGATCCCGCCGGTGAGTTTTGGGAAGCTGAATTCGCCCCCCAAGGCCCCGTATTGTTCGATGCCGATGACGGAGGTTGATCCACCATAGGGGAGCATCCCGCCGACGGTGGTGTCGCGGCGGAGTTGGAATGCGGCGGAGGTAAAGGTGCTGTGGCCGTTGAGGGCGACGATCTCGCGTGCCCGGATGGGGGGTTGTTCGATCCCTTTGATTTTGACATCTTCGCCGCGCAGGGTGATCAGGCCGGTGTAGGTGTAGTTGAATCGTTTGCCGATGGTGACCCGGCCCCCCATGCGGTTTTCATCCCAGTGTTCGCGTTGGCGCTGGCGGAGGTATCCTTCGGTGGTGAAGCTGTAGGGTTGGTCAAACAGCCAGGGTTCGGACCAGAGGATCGAGGCGTTGGTCTGTTCGGTTCCCGGTTCGATTGAGGCGCGAAATTGCTGGCCGGCGCCGGTCCAAGTTCGGTCGGACCAGATGTCGTTCCATGAGTAGGGCCAGTTGGCGATGTCGAAGTTTCGCTGTTCGAAGGTCAGGTTGCCGCCGACACCGCCGTTGGAATTGACGCCCGCGCCGACGGTGAAGGAGGCGGTGCGGGCCTCGGTGACTTCGACCAGCAGGTCGCGTGATTCGGCGTCATCGCCGATGGGGGTTGTGGTGACGCCGGTGAAGTAGGGGGTGGCGCGCAGCCGGTCGGTGGCATCCTGGATTTCGCCGGAGTTGTAAAGCTGGCCCGGAGCGACGCGCATCTCGCGCAGGACGACCTTGTCCTGGGTTTTGGAGTTGCCCTTGACGAGGATTCGGCCAAGGTGAAAGGGCTTGCCCTCGAAAATTTCGTATACCAGCTCGACTTTTCCCGGTTCCTGCTGGAAGACGACCTTGGCGCCGTAGGGATATTCGCGCCGGCCGATGCGGAGATAGTCGGGGTTTTCGGCGTGGGGCTGATAGATGAAACCGTACGGGCTGTAGGCGCGGACGATCTGGCGGATGTCGCGCTGGAGGAGTTCATTGTCAAAGGGCTGGCCTTCGACGAGTTTGAGATCCTTGCGTAAAACCGATTCGGTCAGCGTGTTGTTTCCCTTGAAGCTGACATGCTGAACGACGTATCGCTGCCCCTCCTCGATGACATAATCGACCTCGACTTCGGATTGATCCGGCGAGACGATGATTTTTCGGCCGATGCGCACGTCGAAAAATCCCTTGCCCTGGTAGAACTGGCGCAGCGAGGCGACATCCTCATCCACCTGTTCCATGTCGAGCGTGCCGGGGCGCAAAATCCAGAACCACGCCTGCGTCTTGACCTGGTCCTTGAGCTTGTCGGTGGTGAAGGAATGGTTGCCGACAAATCCCACCTTGCGTACCGTGGTTTTCGGGCCTTCGATGATGGTGAAGATGACCTCGCCGGCGCGGGTTAAATCCTCCTGGGAGACCTCGGCGTGGGCGTATGGGAAATTTTTCTCGCGATAGAGGCGGTCGATGGCCTGACGGGCGAGGTTGATGCGGAAGAGGTCAATCGCCTGGCCCAGCTTCAGATCGATGGTGTTTTGCAGGTCTTCGGTGCTGATCGAGACATTGCCGCGAAAGGCGATCTGGGTGATCTGATTTTGTTCGGTGACGATGAAAACGACGATCACGCCGGTGGCGGTGGGTTCGACCTTGGCCTCGACGTTGGAGAATTTTTGCAGGCTGTAGACGCGCTGATAGTCTTCCTGGACGGTTTGCGGGTCGAATCGATCCCCTTCGCGGGTGCGGATGGCGTTGAGGATGACGGGGGTGGGGACAGTGCGGTTGCCCATGATGCGGACGGCCTCGATGGTTCGGCCGCTCAGGGCGCGCAAATCATCCGACAAGCGGTTTTCCGAGGAGGCGGATGGCGTGGAAGCGGCTGGGGTGGAAGCGGCTGGCGCCGCTGGCTGGGATGCGGGGGATGTTTGCGCCAACACGGCCGGGCCGCCCAACGCGACCAGCGATCCGGCCATTACCAACAACGGTTTGGTCCGCAGGCTCCGAAGTTCCCTCTTCACGCCGGCTCCGATTCGTAAACAGTCTGGATGCGCCCGTCATGCCGATCCCGCAATCGACATATTAGAAGGCGCAGAGTTTAGCCGAGGAGGCTCTGATGTCAAAAAGCGAGGGAGCCATTTTTGGGGTTTGTACAACGCACCTTCGGTATCTGCGTGAAATGCGACGATAAAGGCAATGGGAAAATAGCAGCGACAGGACTCGAACCTGTGACCCGGGGCTTATGAATCCCCTGCTCTGCCAACTGAGCTACGCTGCCGAATGCCAAGTGGGATTGGCGGGGAAAATTCTAAGCCAAACGGCCGGCCGGTCAAGCCGATCCTTCAATGAATGTTGTTACGCGGCGATAATGTCACCCTCGCGGCCGGGGAAAATCGGACTCGCATAGCGTGAATTGTTTGATGGTGTGATTGTCCAGGGCGTCGCGGTCCAGCTCAACGCCCAGACCGGGGCCGGTTGGGAGTGGTATGGCGCCGTTTTGGGGGGTGAGGGGGTTGGTGATGAGGTTGTGTTGGCGGATGGTTCGGCCAAACATATCGCTGGGTCGGCTCATTGATTTGCACGATGCGGCGACATGCAGGCACATCGCCTCGGTGATTCCCAGGTCCACACCCGAACCGTGCCATGAGGGGAGGTTGGCCAGCCAGCAGATGTCGGCCGCCTTGCGGACATCCCAGGGGGTTCCGCCGAGGTTGAAAAGGTCGCACGCCTCGGTTTTGATCGCATCCATCAGCAGGGCGTTGTAACCGGCGTGAATCGCCAACGGGAAGAGGCCGTGGGCGCGCAACAGCCGGTATCCTTCCAGATCCGACTTGTTAAATGGATCTTCCACGCAGCCGATATTGCCCACATCGGCCAGTCGTTTGAGCATCCCGGCCGCCTCGCCGTAACGGTAAAAACGTGAATTGGGGTCGAATGTCAATTTGAAATCGGCGCCGCAGGCATCGCGGATGGCGGCGGCTCGTCCCACGTTGTCATCTTCAAGGGCGCATTTCATCTTGGCGCCGGCAAATCCATCACGCTTTGCCTGCGCGCAGATGCGGGCGGAATCTTCGGGGGTCATCCGGCCCATCCATGTGTCCACCGGCACACGGTAGCGATAGGCGCCACCAAGCAGGGCGGAGAGGGGAAGGTTTGTCTTCTTGCCCAACAGATCAAGAAGGGCGGTGTGAATGGCCAGATGCGAATAGACGTTGAAGGATTGTTCAAGCAGGCGGTGGGGACGGCTTTGGTTGGGGTGGGCGAACAGGTCGTTGTTGGACAGGTCTGCCAGAGGGGGTTCCTGAAAATTCAGCAGCGAGAGGTCTTGTCCGATCAGTTTGGCCAGGGGGGCACGGTGGGCCGACTCGTCGATTTCACGGGGGCTTTCGCCCAGGCCCACCAGGCCGTCGTCGGTGTGGATTTCGAGGATGATCTTGGGTGGCAGATCAAAGATGGCCGGGCCGTATTCAGGGCTGTTTACCCTGCCCGGATGGGCGGGGACGACGACCTGATGGCAATCAATGCGGGTGATTTTCATGCGCGTTTCCATCCGAGTGAGTTCAGGAATGATTCAAAGGTGTCGAGCGGTTTCCATCCAAGGACCAGTTTGGCGCGGTCGATGCGGGCAACGGGCCAAAATTGTTCTGGAAGGGGGGTGAGGTTCTGTTTTTGCAGGAAAGGGGTGCATCCGGGCCAGTGGCGTTCGAGGACGGCATTGGGGTTTTTCAGGGCATCGACGATGTCTTTTTGTGTCAGGGGCGTGTCGGGGCCGATGTGCAGAATTTCATCTTTCAGGCCGGGGTTGGTGGCGGCCAGCAATGTTGCCCGTGCGGCGTCCAAGGTGCTGAGCGTATGGGCGAGCAGGCCGAGTCCAATATCGTGGTCATCCATACTGCCAAACCCCATGTAGCGCAACTGAACCACTTCCAGGCCATGATGGCGGGCATAAAAGCTGCCGAGGATTTCGATTTGGCGTTTGGTGACCGGATAAATCCAATCCGGACAGGGAGTACGGGATTCATCCAGCACGACCGGCCCGGAAGCCGCCCAATTGATGCCGACCAGAATCTCCATCGAGCTGGCAATGGCCAGTCGTTTGACGCCGTGACGAATGGCCGCGTCGAACAGATATTCGCTCCCCAGCACATTGGCGCGGATGAAATCGGCGTTGGGGCGTTTGCCGTAAAACGCACCGTGCAGTGCGGCGGTGTGAATGATGGCGTCGCATCCTTTTACCGCGCGATCCAGGGCATCGCGGTCGGACAAATCCGCGCGGATGCCACCGATGGCCGAGATCGATTCCGATTGGTCAAGCAGGATCAGTTGATGTTCGTTGCGTGCGACATGACGAACGGCCGATCCCAATCGTCCGGCCGCGCCGGTGATGAGAATTTTCATGGGGTTATCGTAATTGAAGTCGTTGAATAGTTGCAAATGAATTTGATCACTAACCATTGCTACGTGGTAGGGCGATGGTATCTCCCCGATTCACCCGCGTCGGCAATTCCACCGGTGTGCCGGGCTGTCCAGAGGCGGCTTTTCGCAACAGTCCAATCGCCGCCGCACCAAGGTCATACGTTGGCGTGTGTATGGTTGTCATTTCTCCCGTCGGTCCGTACGACATCGATACGATTGAGACATCTCCCGGCACGGATAAACCCAATCCTCTGGCCAAATCGATCCCCTGTGCCGCCATTTCATTCGAGGCAAAAAACAGTGCTGTTGGACGCCGTTTGCCACTCAGCCAAACCCGCAAATCCGGCTCGGCTTTTTCCCATTCCAGTTCGCTGTAAACAGTGTCGTATTTTATTCCTCGCTCCGTAAGCTGTTTCGACAAATAATGGTCCATCAACCCTGTTGGGCGAATCCAGTCGTCGGTAATGCCCCGGCGAGCACCCATGACCAGCCCGATCCGTCGATGCCCCAACTTATCCACCAAAAGCTCTGCAACCTGTCGCATAGCGCCGGCCACATCCTCAATCACCCATGGCGCTCCAGCATTGGGAAAGATCGCGCGACTGGTCACAGTTGGTATTCCCATCGTCACCAGCCGTTTCACATCTTCCAGATTTGCCGACGTGACAATGACGCCATGCACTTGTCGATCCAGCAACAATTTGGAAATGGTGGTGGGATTGTCTTTGCAGAATATCCGCCCGCCGGGGAGGATAAAGGTCTGCAGGCAGGCGGCCTCGTCCCCTAATACCGAAGCAGCTCCACGTTGAAATTCAAAATTGCTTAAACACTGGAGCGCCTGTGGATCGAACGTGATCGCGACGTTGGTGAGTTTCAGCGTATTGGATCGGACAAACGTTCCTTGGGAAGGGATGCCGACCAGCAGACCCTCATTCTTCAGCACTTCCAGTGAGCGAACCAAGGTCTGATATGCAACGCCGAACTGGCGCGACAACTCCAATCCATTGGGAATCCGTGACCCCTGCTGCCACTCCCCGCTGAGTACCTTCTTCCGCAGGTGATTACAGATTTGTACCGAAACCGGCACACTTCGATTGCGATCAATCACTACGCTAGGCACGCGACGACTCCTTTAGTCTATTGATAGACTAATGATGTGTATATTAAAGTCAAGGGTAAATGTTTTGTATATAAACAACTGTTTTAATGTGAAAAATGGTGTAAACGGAATTTTCTTGACAATTAGATTATTTGGGATTAGTATGTTGTTGAAGTTCGGGTATTCGCTCCATATGAGGACAGCATGTCGATGGGCATTCCGAAGCAAATCAGAATAATGACTGCCGCTTTGGTGGGTTGTCTGACTCTCGCATGTGTCGTGCCCGTTCCAGTCTCCGCGGCGGAAAACCTGCTGATCAATTCCAGCTTCGAGTTGGCCGTCGATGGCGGAAGATGTGTGGCATGGGAGGGGTTGTCCGATACCTCCACGGTCGCTCGGGTGGATTCCGTCGCCGCAAGCGATGGACACGCCGCATTGCATCTGTTGCTGGATGAAAAGACGACAGTGGCCATCAGCCAGGCGGAGTATATGTCGCTTTCGCCGGGGCAGAAATACACCTTGTCCGCCTATGTTAAGTCTCGGAATTTGCATTCTGCTGAAAATCTGCAACTGCAACTGATCAACCTGGGCTGGACTTACGGATACCAGACCCGTTTGCCGATCAAGGATGGCACTGAGGGCTGGCATCGTTATTCCATGACCTTCACTATTCCGCCGGCCAATCAATTTCCCTATCAGGGGCATGACAACACACAATATAAGGTCGTCATTCATGCCGAAAATGCTCAAGGCGAAGTTTGGATCGACGCGATTCAACTCGAAGCGGCCACTACAGCCAGCGCATATCGAACCAACCCTTCCGACAGCAAAATGGTCCGGCACGATACGATTTTTGAATCTGTAGCCGGTGAAAACGGGGATTTGTCCAGCCCCAATGACGCCAAGTATTTTCATGTAAAACATCCGCTTTATCAGGAGCTGTTTTCCGATCAGCCTGGTCCGGGGCGGGTGATGTACTATGGTTATAATGATATTTTCGGCGAAGAAGTCTTTCGCCCGTACATGAAAAAGTTTGCGGTGCGATATGTCGAGAAGGAAGCTCATCAGGAACTGCTGAAACACCCCGAAATTGTTCCGATGACCAATGGCTGGGCACGGGGTGGGGTGGGCGATTATTCGACAATGCGAATGATCCTGCGTCACGACGCCCACCAGATCAATCCAAAATATTTCGGAAATCACACATGGGTGATGCAGCAGGCCTGGCAAGAGGCGTTTATTGAGTCGGCCGTCCAGTTGGCGAAACAGTCGCTGGATGAAAGCCCGGGCAACGGCTGGGGTAATACTTGGGGGTTATGGACGGGTGATGAGCTGTTTGAGAGCTTCGGGATTGAAGTGGTGCCGCAGGACAAGCGGGATGAGACGATCCGCGCCATCGATAGCGAAATTCGCGAAAATTATGGGTTCGGCAAGTATGGCATACCCAGTTCCCAGGAGGCGAATGAGCCATTTGCCCGGATCGCCCTTGGACGATGGGTCAATGACCGGCTGACCCAAACCTTCAAGACAACCTATCAGAAAGTTAAACAGATCAACCCGAAGCTGGTGGTGCTTGGGCCTGATCCCAGCGGCGCGGTGCCGCCATTGGATATGGAGGCGATGACACCTTACTTCGATCTGATGTGCAATCAGTCATGGTATGGCCCGGCACCCTATACCCAGCAACTGGCGACCGGGGCGGATACCAAGGCAACGGTGGATTTGTCTGAATGTCCGGTGTGGGGGCTGGTTCATCATACGGCTGCGCTGGACCTGGATGCCGTACGCGAGCAGTACAGTCAGGTTTTTCGTAACGGAGGACAGGGAATCATTCTTCTGGGTGTGGAGTGGTATGACCGAGAATTGGGACATCCCAAGTTTATCAATCCAGCCAAATGGCAGGCCATGTTGGAAATCGCCGACACTGTGGCATCCATGCCGAAATTGAAGCTGCCCCAGGCGGATACGGCCATACTGTACGCATCGGATACTTATTTGACATTGTGGCCGGCAAAGATGTCGACGTCTGAACATCCGCAGATGTACAGTGCCTATGCATCATTGGGGCCGAGTGTTGGATCGTGGTTTAAATTCGTCAGCGACCGGCAAATCGACCGCGATCAGCGGAAACTGAGTGACTATAAACTGTTGTATATCCCTTATGCCACCTACGGCCGGCAAAATGTGCTGGAGAAGATTGAGGCATATGTGGATGGCGGTGGGATTGTGATTTGTGCGGATCCAACGGCTTTCACGTGGAACATCAACGGAGAGAAACTTCGCGAACGGTGGCAGGCCCTGACGGGGGTTACTTACGGCTCACCTCGCACGGGCAATTTGGTCGCAACGACGCTGAAGCACGGCCTGCTGGCGAAAACAACGGCGTTCAAGATGAATTTCCCATCGAAAGGGATGGAAATGAAAGCCATTGTCGGGACGAACATCGAACCGCTGGCGAAGTTCGACGATGGTGGCCTTGCGATCGCAGCGCATGCGCACGGCAAGGGATTGGTCATCAGTTTCGCCGCCAACCCATTCGATACCCGGGATAACAATCGGTCTGTGGATGAGTTGGTGCGCGCAATTCAATTGGCGTCCGGTGCGCGGGTGGATCAGGATATCTGGCGTTTCATGTTGCCTCCGTTCAAAAACGTGACGATGCCCAGTGAACCGGATGGAGTGTGTCTGACGGATAATCACATCGGCTATTCCTCCGGCGAGCCAAAGCCGGAGCGCAACACGGATATTCATGGCGAGTACACAATCGACCGCCAGTTGACCGGCATTTCGGATGCCGCTCCGGCCAATCAGCCGATTGAATTTGCCAAAGGTCATCTGACCAATCGTCTGGCGGCCTACGCGGGACGTAAACGGTGGGGCGGCACCAATCCGGCGGCACTCGATCAATGGATCATAAGTTGGACCGACACCAATCCGTTGGCGATTACGTTTGATTTGAAACGAAACTGTCAATTGAACGAGTTAAAGCTCTGGTACAGCGGCGCACTTCCGAAATTTACGGTTTCCGCCAGCGAGGATGGTCAATCATGGCAAATCCTTAGCCAACTCAACACAGCACAGACAGCGACGTCGGATGTGTTGGATCTGGCGATGCCACTGGCGGGTGCGCACCGATATGTGAAACTTAGTTTTTCCAGGCGAGATGATATCAAGATGGCGACGGAACTACTTGAACTTGAAATATGGGGTAATCCCCAACGAAACAACTGATGCGTGCCGTGTGGCCGTATCAGTAGGTCGGTGGTCATTGTTTCTCGAAAGGTAGAGGAGGTTTTTATGTTTCGATTCGATACATGTGGCGGCAAATGGTTTGCTTCGGCAACACTGGCGATGGGTGCGTTGGGTCTGATGGCATCATCAGGTCAGGCGTCGCTGGTCGGTCAGTGGACTTTTAACGATGTCGGTGACGGCGGACAGCCCGTTTCCGCCGCCGACACCAGCGGCAACGGCAACTCAGCCGAACTCAATGGCGGTTACGTCGGAGCGATCAGCGATGTCGGCGGCCCGACCAATATCTCCCTGTATCTCGGCGGCAGCGGCGGGTACGCTCGTATCCCCTACATCAGCGCATACGCTTTCCAGTCCTATACCATCGAATTCTTCGGCAAGATTGTCGATTCCGGGTTTGATGTTTTGGTTGGACAGGACAGCTCAGGACTTGCAGGCCTGCAGGCTTATGCAGGCTATGCCTATCACGACATCAACGGCGGCGGCGCTGTGGCCGGCTCAATGACGTATAACGCCTATCACCATATCGTCGGAACCTATGATGACTCGGATGGCTCCAGCAGCACCGGAGTTCTCAAAGTCTATGTGGATGGTGCGTTACTCGACACGCTGTCGAACATCAATGCTTCGGTCGCTCCGCTCAGCCAGACGCTCGACTGGTTCATCGGCAGGGATACGGCATCCGGCACGCCTTCACTGAAGGCATGGGTGGATGAAGTGAGGCTGTACAACACGGCGTTGTCCGATGCCCAAGTGCTGGCTGACTATCAGGCCGGACCGACGATTGGCGTGCCGGAACCTGGTTCGATCTCCATTCTGCTGGGCGCGGTGGGCCTGATGCTGGGCGGCTCAAGGCGACGGCGGATTTCCTGATTGTGGACTTCGACGGCTCGGCCGGCGCCTTCCTCGTAGGATGGCCCGGCCGGGCCACTTTCAATCAATCTGCTTTTCGGCAAAGGCGACAACATGAAAGATGAACAATGCCCGGTGGTGTCATCTGTTCCACACCCTTCTAGGGGATTGAAAATGGCCAAAGTCAATCGCACCCGACAGGGATTTACCCTTGTTGAACTGCTCGTGGTCATCGGCGTGATCGCGATTCTAATCTCACTGCTATTGCCCGCCTTGAACAAAGCGCGCCAACAGGCGCGATCGGTCACCTGTTTGAGCCAGCTTCGTCAGGTTTGTCTGGGGTTTGTCATGTACGCACAGGAGCATCGGGGGATTTTGCCTCCATATGCGGTTGGCCATCCCAATGGCCCGGTCTATCCCGGCGACTACTGGTGGGAAGAGTTACGCCCTTATGTCGGAGCACATTACGCCGAGGCTGGCACCAATTTTTCAACAGAGATCATTGGCTACAATCACCTTCGATGTCCAGAATTTGAAAATTCCCCCACGGTTGCCTGGTCATATCTGGGTTATGGCGTCTATTTTCCCACCGTTTTCGGTTTCTATAACCCATCCTGGCCCTTTAACAATCCCGGCCAAGGGACTGCCAAATTAGCTCGCATCCCCGCCTATGTGCCGATTATTGCCGATACCAAAAACGGCAGCGGCGGCGTCGTCAGTTATTTCCTGAACCCCTCAGCACATCCCGCTTGGAGCTTTACCGTTGATACCGATAATGATGGAACCTCAGACAGCAATCCATCACAAATTCTTGGTAATAACAGCGGCGCTGGCCCTTATAATGGCTTGGATCCCCGTCACACCGGCGGCTTCAGCATGGGCTTTCCGGATGGTTCGGCCCGTCATGTCGCTCGCAAACAATGGGCCACCAACGAAGGCCGCATCTGGGGAGTTGCCGATGACAGCTATCGGTGAAGAGGCTCTGGTCAGTAGAGCTTAATACATACTAAAACAACACACTGAGCGTCTGTTGGGCGGCGGCGACGCCGGCGCCGAACTGGATTGGTTTGCCAAGGGCTTTCATCACATGCTCGATGGCGGCCACGACCGCCAGCGCATCGTAGGCATCGGTGTAACCCATGTGGTTGACGCGGAAGATCTGGCCTTCCATCGTGCCTTGGCCGCCGGCGATGTGGATGTTGTGTTTGCTCTTGAGCAGGCCGCGAAATTCCTTGTCCACGATCCCTTGCGGATAGCGGATGGCGCTGACCGAGTCGGCCGGCTGGTTGCTGAACAGTTCAAAACCCAACGCCTTCATCCCCTGGCGGAATGATTCGGCGACCGTGTGGGTGCGCTTCCAGACGGTTTCGATGGTTTCTTCCTTGACCATTTTCAGGCTGACACGAAGGGCCTCGATGAGCGTGTTGGCGGGTGTGTAGGGGGTGTCGCCGTCGACGAGGCTCTTTTTGTATTTTTTGAGGTCCAGATAGAAATCCTGACGGGCCTTGTTCTTTTCGACGGCCGCCCAGGCGCGGTCGGAGAGGGCGACAAAGGCCAGTCCCGGCGGGAGCATCAGCGCCTTCTGGCTGCCGGTGATCGCCACGTCCACGCCCCACTGGTCCATCTTGAAGGGCATGGCGCCAATGCTGGTGATGCCGTCCACGATCAGAAGGGTGTCGCCGCTGGCGCGAACCGCCTTGCCGATGGCTTCCAGGTCGCAGGTGGTGGCGGTGCTGGTTTCGGAATGGACCAGAATGACCGCATCATAATGGGTGGACTTTAATTCCTGTGCGATCTGGTCGGCGGTGGCGTGTTGGCCATATTCCAGCTTCAATTCCTTCACGTCGATGCCGTAGGTCTTGCAGACCTGCGCCCAGCGCTCGGCGAATTTGCCGTTGCTGACGTTGAGAACCTTCTGGCCGGGGGCGATGGTGTTGATGATCCCCGCCTCGGCGGCGGCCGTCCCCGATCCGGTGATGGTGTAGACGGTTGATGTCGTCTGATAGACGTATTGGAGCAGCGTCTGCACCTCCTTGAACATCGAGCGGAATTCGCCGGTGCGGTGGTGACGAACGGGTTTGGCCAGTTCCAGCAAGGTGGCTTCCGGGACGCTGGTGGGGCCGGGGGTGAACAGACGGTATTTCATCAACATAAATAAGTCCTTGTGTGCCGTAAAACGCGAAAGGGTTATCTCTATAGGCCAAGGGGGAAAAATGCAAGTTGCCAGTGCTGAAAATTGGATGTTGGACGATGACAGATGAAGCCACCCGGCCGATGCGGTTACACTGGTGGGTCATGGAATCACCCGCGAATGGACATGATCCGGTCTTGTTGGAAGAAACCCTGCATTGGCTGAATCTTCGGCCGGGGCAGGTGGTGGTGGATTGCACGCTGGGGCGGGGTGGGCATGCGCTGGCGATGGCTTCCCGGCTGGGGCCGGAGGGGTTGTTGATCGGGTTGGATGTGGACCCGAACAATCTGGAATTCGCCCAACAACGGCTGAGCGGCGCTGCATGTCCGGTTAGGCTGTTTCATGCCAATTTTGCGGAATTGAGGGATGTGCTGGCGGAAGTGGGGAGAAACGAGGTGTCTGCCATATTGGCAGATTTGGGGATCAGCACCAATCAACTATTTGATGCCCGATATGGATTGTCGTTTGGGCAATCGATGGCGCTGGACATGCGGATCGACCCTCGATTACGTCAATCGGCGGCCGATTTGGTCCATTCGCTGAAGGAGGAGCAGCTCGCAAACGTCCTATATGAACTGGCACAGGAGCGTTATTCGCGACGAATCGCAAGAAACATTGTGGAAGCGAGGCGTGTTTCGCCGATCACCACTACGGAGCGACTGGCCGACCTGGTTCGTCAGGCGTATGCAGGCCGTGGCGGTTCGCATGAGCGGATCGATCCGGCGACGCGGACGTTTTTGGCGTTGCGGATGGCGGTAAATGAGGAGATCCCCAATTTGCGGGCGTTGCTGAAAGAGGCGCCTGGATTTTTGGGAATCGGTGGCAGGCTGGCGATCATCAGCTTTCAGTCCACCGAGGATCGACTGGTGAAACAGGCGTTTCGGTCGGCGGAGCAGACCGGGCAAGTGAAGATACTCACCAACAAGCCCATCTGTCCCACCGATGCCGAGACATCCGCCAATCCCAGAAGCCGATCGTCCAAGCTCCGCGTGATCGAAAAAATGGGCCGGACCTGAGGTGTTGGGTGCTTCAAACGGGAACGGCCAAAAAACGGGCAACGTTAGCACCCGCAAGGACAATCGGCCATGACACGCGAGACGAAAATCGGGCTGCTGGTGGGCCTGGCGTTTATCATCGTCATCGGGATTCTGCTTTCAGACCATGTGACCAATTCAACCGAGCCGCCGGGAGCGCAACTGGCCGGTGCTGGGCCGAACGTGCGCAGCAGCGTGGATGTGCCGGCCTCCGGCAACCCGCCGGTGACGACCGTGCCGCCGGTGACGCCTCCTCCGGTGACACCCGAACAGCCGGTGCCGACGCAGCGTGAACTGGCTCCCCGCCCGCAGGTGGTGCAGGTGGAAGTGGGACCCGGTTCCAATGGCAATAACAACCCCGCGCCGGTGCAGACGACCAATCCGCCCGCGCCGACGACCCCGGCCGATCCGGTGGTGACTCAAACGCCCCCTTCATCGCCAAATGGTCCATTGGATCAGGTGGCGCGGGAACACAACGAACAGATCGTGCCGGCCAATCCGGATGGGTCATCCACGCCAGCGGCGACCGCAACAGCGTCCAATTCCGGCAACATGCGGGCTTACAAGGCCGAGCCGGGCGATACATTGTCGAAGATGGCCGGGCGATTCATGGGGGCCAATACCAAGGCCAACCGCGAGGCGATTATCCGGGCAAATCCTTCGTTGCAGGCCGATCCGAACCTGGTGGTGGTCGGGCGGACATACATGATCCCCACTTCGCCGACGCAAAACGCGCAGGCGACCCCGCCGGCCTCGCCGACACAGACGGTCAGCACCACGACGCCGCGTTCGGGTGAGACCACCTACACGGCCAAGGAAGGGGACAGCCTGTGGCGGATCGCCGAGGAACAGCTTGGGGATGGGAGGCTGTATACGATGATCAAGGATTTGAACAAGGAAGTGCTCAAAGGGGGAGAGACGGTCAAGCCGGGAATGGTGTTGAGAATGCCCCCTCGACAGGTGGCCTCGGCGGAATAGGGATTGGCCGGAGGGAAGTGCCATGTTGAAATTGATCATCTGCCTGGTCTGCGGGATGGGGGTGGCGGTGGTGGTGTTGCAGTTGCGGCAGCAGCGGCTGGAGATGAACTACCAGAACAACCGCTTGTATGGCCAGATTGAGGCACAACAGGCCAAATTGTGGAATCAGCAGTTGCAGATCGCGGTTTATGTCGCTCCCAATGCCATCGCGCGGACGGTGGGTTCGCATGAATTGAACATGGTCCCGCAGTCGCCGTTGCCGGCACAGCAGGCCAATTGGATCGACCCAGCGAGCGATCCGAACGCGGAATAGATTCAAATCTGAAATTCCACATGGGAGGCGATGGTTCTCGAACATCGGTTTGTTGAATTGTGCATTGTTTCCCTCTCCCTGTACTCAGGGAGAGGGTTAGGGAGAGGGTGTATTTCTTGATGCGAAGAACCCTCTCCCCAGCCCTCTCCCTGAGTACAGGGAGAGGGAGGAAATATGAATGCGATTGCCCTGCCTGAGAGATGAAGGTCGGCCGATTTTTATTCCACCTGTCGGCCGTAAAGTGCCGATGATTATCGGACTAAAGGATTCGCCGGTATGCTGACTTTTGCTCCGATACGCGCGCTGGTGGTGATGGGGGTGGTGATCGCGACATTCGTGGGATTGTTGGGTCGGGTGGCCTATTTGCAGACCTATGGCGCCCAGCAACTGGTGCGTCGGGCGGATCGTCAGCAGCACATGATCGAAAGGCTGCCGGCGCGTCGGGGGACGGTCTTTGACAGCGTGGGGAACCTGCTGGCCGGCACGATTCAATCCAAAACGGTCTATGCCGATCCCAAATTCATGTTCCAAAGCTACCAGGAGGAGGGGCGTAGCCTGGTGCAGATGGATGATGATGTCGCCAAGCTGGCGCGCATTCTGGACAAGGATGCGTTTGAGATCAGCCAGCTTCTAAGCGACCGACAGGATGCGCGGTTCGTTAAAATCTCCGAACACCTCGATGACAACGCCTGCAAGGCGATTGAGGCACTGGATATTCCCGGCATCGGGCTGATGCCGGCCAGTGAGCGCTATTACCCGATGGGGTCCATCGCCGCGCACATACTGGGGACGATGGGTGGGGATGGCACCGGCCTGGAAGGGTTGGAGCTGAAATTTGAGAAAGTTCTGGCCGGCAAGGATGGTTCCAAGCGGACACTGAAGGATGCCCGACGGCGGGGGATTTTTGTCGCGGCCGAGGATTATATTCCGCCGGACCATGGCAAACACCTGATTTTGACCATCGACGCCAACATCCAGATGATCGCCGAGCAGGAATTGGCGGCATCGTGTGAACAATACAACGCCAAGCGGGGGGAAGTGGTCGTCATGAACCCCCAGACCGGCGAGGTGTTGGCGCTGGCGAACTGGCCGACGTTCAATCCGCAGAACCCGGAAGATTCGACGATGGAGAATCGTCGCGACCGGGCGATCACCGATCCATATGAGCCGGGATCGACATTCAAGCCGTTCATGGTCGGCCCGGCGCTGCAATGGGGGATTACGCGGGTCAATGAGGTGTGGCCGATCAAGGCGATTTCGTATTATGCCCCCTCCCACCGCACGGTGACGGATGTGCATTTTTACGGGCCATTGTCCACGTGGGATGTGCTGGTCAAGTCGAGCAACATCGGCATGTCGATGCTGGCCGAGCGGATGGAAAACCCGCGGATTTATAAGGCGATCACCACGTTTCGGTTTGGTTCCAAAACGGGGATTGAATTGCCCGGCGAAGACCCCGGATTGGTCTATCCGCTGAGCCGCTGGGGCAGAAAAAGCACCGAATCGGTGGCACAGGGATATGAGGTGATGGTGACACCGCTGCAATTGGCGCGGGCCATGTGCGCCTATGCCAACGGCGGGCGGATCGTGCAACCCCATATCATTAAAGGAGTTCTGGATGCCAACGGCTCGGTGGTGACACGATCGTCCACAACTGATTTGAAATTATTGCCCGAAGCGGTGGACCCGGTGACGGCCGCGGAAGTTCGTCGGGTGTTGTGCGATGTGCCGATTCGCGGCACCGCGCGCGGGGCGCGCAGCAACATCTGGAACGTTTTTGGCAAAACCGGCACCGCACACATCAGCGAAGGGAAAAAAGGGTACAGCCCCACGCGGTTTAACAGCAGCTTCATCGGCGGAGCGCCGGCCGAGGATCCCCGGCTGGTGATCGCGATGGTGGTGCATGACCCGGAACGCAAGCTGGGCCATTACGGTGGAACCGTCACCGCGCCTTATGCGGTGCGGACACTGGAGCGGGCGCTGGCGTACATGCAGGTGAGCGCATCACCTGATTTGCCGATGCCGCCGCCGCAAATTGCCGGCGTGCTGGTCAATTATGACCCCAAGGTCTATCGCAGACCGCCGATCAAACCGCCGCAGGCAACGGCATCCGTGCAGGAATAACGGGGCAACTTCATTTAGAATCTATCTCAGAACCTAATGAACCTGCGATGGGCCAAAACAGGCCCAGATGCTAGGCGACGGACCGAGGCGTATCAATGGAAAGATACTCCAAGGTCCGACAACGACGCAGATGGGCCTGTTTTGGCCCACCCGAAGGGCGACACGCTTTTCGCCCGCCCTCGGCGGCGCTCCTCCTCAACGACTCTTTATGTTGAGTCGCCTCGTCGT
>JADLBV010000083.1 GCA_020847545.1 Phycisphaerales bacterium | reverse complement strand
GGGGCCGTATCGCCGAATTCGAGGAAAAACCCCCACCCTAACCCTCCCCCGGAGTACCGGGGGAGGGGATAAAGAGGCTCTGCGGGCCTTATGAATACCGCTAATAATATAAATGCGATTGCCCTGTCCAATTCTCTGTGCTCTCCGTAGTTACATCTTTCTGGATTCACTGGAAAACAAGCCTCCCCTCCCCTCCAATCCCTGCCGAAAATTTGTGCAAACCACCCCTCCAACACCCCCTTTGCCTAAATTTAAGGCGGTCAGGATCGGTTTATTCTCAAAATTCCTTCTGGCGCGGCATTTGCTCTTGGCGATTTGCGGGAGGTGGATTGACGGGTTGGCATCGCCACTCTATACACGATCCATCTTTGTTTCCCTGCCGTTGAATTGAGTTCTCTTTTTTAAGGATTGTCCATGGGCGCCAATGTTCGTCAGGATGCCATCGAAGGCATTGTTTCCACCCGGTATGCACTCAACCGCGTCGATTTCAGGAAGACGCACTTGAAGGATCAGTTCGCGATTCAGGTTTTTAATGAACATCAGCAGCGGCAGCGCCTTCCCAAGCCGGTCTTCAAGGCGCTGCACAAGACGATCAAGCTCGGCCAGCCCCTCGACCCGGCCATCGCGGATGCGGTAGCCAATGCGATGAAGGATTGGGCGATCGAAAACGGCGCCACCCACTACACCCACCAGTTTCAGCCGATGACCGGCCTGACGGCCGAGAAACATGACAGCTTTCTCAACCCCTCCAGCAACGGGATCCTGGCGGAATTTTCCGGCAAGGAATTGATCAAGGGTGAGCCGGATGCCTCAAGTTTTCCATCGGGTGGGTTGCGGGCCACTTTTGAAGCCCGCGGCTACACGGCGTGGGATCCCAGCAGCCCAGCCTATCTGATGGATCATCCCAATGGTTCAACACTGGTGATCCCGACCGCCTTCTTGTCCTGGACGGGGGAGGCGCTGGATAAAAAGACACCGTTGCTGCGCTCGATGGAGGCCCTGTCGGCGCAGGCGCTGCGGATCATTCGCCTTTTTGGGAACAATGAGGCCCAAAAAGTCTTCACGACGATGGGGCCGGAGCAGGAATACTTCCTGATCGACAAGCATTTTTATTACGCCCGCCCCGACCTGCTGCACGCGGGGAGAACCCTCTTTGGGGCCAAGCCCCCCAAGGGGCAGGAACTTGAGGATCAATATTTCGGGGCGATCCCGGAGCGCGTATTGGCCTATATGGCCGAGGTGGAGACGGAGTTGACCCGTCTTGGCGTGCCGGTGAAGACGCGCCACAACGAAGTGGCCCCAAGTCAGTATGAGATCGCGCCCCTCTTTGAGAATTCCAACCTCGCCACCGACCACCAGAACCTGACGATGGAGGTCTTGAAGCGCACGGCCGACAAATATGGGCTGGCCTGTCTGCTGCATGAAAAACCTTTTGCCGGGATCAACGGCTCTGGAAAACACAACAACTGGTCGATGTCCACCGATGTGGGGGAGAATCTCCTTGATCCAGGCCAGACACCGCACGAAAACGCGCAGTTTCTGGTCTTCTGCTGTGCCGTCATCCGCGCCATCAGCCGGTATGGAGATGTGCTGCGTATGGCGATCGCCAGCGCGGCCAATGACCACCGCCTAGGTGCCAACGAAGCCCCCCCCGCGATCATCTCCATTTTCCTCGGCGATCAGCTCAATGACATCATCGAGCAGATCGAGCAGGGTGGGGCCAAGTCGACCAAGCATGGTGGGCTTTTTGAAACCGGCCTGTCGATTCTGCCCAAGCTGCCGCGCGATGCGGGAGATCGTAACCGCACCTCACCCTTCGCCTTCACCGGCAACAAGTTCGAGTTTCGCGCGGTCGGTTCATCGGCCAACATCGCCGGGGCCAACACGGTGCTCAATGCGATCGTGGCCGAGTCTTTGGACTTTATCGCCAGCGACCTGGAGAACGCCGTCAAGGGTGGCAAGGCGCTCAACGCCGCCATTCAGGATTTGCTCCCCAAGATCATCAAGGAACACAAGAAGATCATCTTCAACGGGGACAACTATTCGGAGGAATGGCACCGCGAGGCCGAAAAACGGGGCCTGCCAAACCTGAAGAACACGGTCGACTGCCTTCCGGTGGTGGTCAAGCCGCAGACAATCGAACTGTTGACCCGCTACAAGGTCTACAGCGAGAAGGAACTGCAGAGCCGATATGTGATTTTGTCGGAGAATTACACCAAGACGATCAACATCGAGGGGCAATTGACCGCCCACATCGCCCGCAATCTGATCTTGCCGGCCGCGATTCGCTATCAGGGCGAGGTTGCCCAGTCAGCCACAGCGCTCAAGTCGGCCGGCATCGACAATCCAGCGCAGATGGAGTTGCTCAAGACGCTGGTGGGTGCATCGGCCGAGTTGCAAAAGTCGCTGGCCAGTCTTGAAAAGGTCTTGGCCCACCACGCCGAGGGGGATGCCTTCTCCCACGCCAAGCAGATGCGCGATTCGGTCCTGCCGGCGATGATCGAGGTCCGCAAGGCGGGCGACAAACTCGAATCCCTGCTGGCCGATGACCTCTGGCCGCTCCCCACCTATCGGGAGATGCTCTTCAGCAAGTAATTGATGATCGTCAATTTCACCGACAATGCCCCGGCGGTGTCCGGGGCATTGTTGTTGATGGTGGACTGAGGATCAATCTGGTTTGACGATCAGGCTCTGGTTGTCCAATATGATAACGATATGAGGATGCCAACGGTTATGGGTGAATGCCGTTGATACCGCCATGACCGTTTACCTGATCACGGCCTATTTGTTGGAGGATTGAATCATGGCCGCAAAACCCCGAAGCGTTCATCCCGCCCTGTCGGCACGGCGCATTGCCGAGCTGAGCGCCTTGGCCCGCGTCATCGACCGCGAGGAATCGGATGAGATCAAATCGGCGGGACGGGCCATTCTGCTGCGTCACCGGACGGTGCGTAAACTGATCGCCTCGCTCAAGGAGATCCGGCTGGAAAAACACCTCTCACTGGCCGATGTCGGCGAACAATCGGGCATCGGCAAGGCCAATTTGTCGCGACTTGAAAACGATCCCACCCCCAACCCGACGCTGGACACCTTGTTGCGATATGCCGAGGCGGTGGGCGTTGAGCTTCGCATTCGACTCAGCGCCTGATTCGCCCACTCCACTTGATCGGCTTATTTCTTCTCCGCCTCGCCATTGGTGTTGGCCTGTTGGAAGATCACTCCGATGATCGCCGGGATCAGGATCGTCATGGGCATCACCAGCGCGTTGACGGTCAGGCCGTTGGTGATTTGCGGTGCGACCTGATGGTATTTATAAATCAGTCCCAAAATCCCAAAGACCAGCATGACCGCCCCTTGAAGGCTGGTGTACATCATGATGCTCCCGCGGAAGAGGATGAAGGAGAGCATTCCAAACCCCACCAGTCCCGTCATCGCCCCCGCCCAGGCAAAAGCGGGATCCAGACCGGCCGATCTCCAGATACTGGCCCCGATGGCCGCCCCAACCACTCCTCCCATCACCGCCACCGCCCATTTCATCAAAGGCCAGCAGATGGCCGCGCAAATAAACGCCCCCAGAATCGCCGATGCCAGCGCGGCATCAAATTTCGTCCCGATCACCGCCCCCAGATACCCACCCATGATCCCGGCGTTGACCGTGATCAACACCTTGAACATGTAATAACCAAAGAGCAGATAGATCACCCCCGCCAGCACCAGCAGCGCCGCCATGCCGGGACTCATCGTCTGGCACCAAGTCAACAGGTCCATCTGTCCCGGCCAGTGCATCGGAAGGGAGAAAAAGTGGCCGCCAGTCACCGGCGTGTCTACAGGGGGATTCACAGCGTTTCCTTTGTTATCAGAAGCAATTTCATAACATTATCCTTCTTCCTGCCCGCCGGATGGGGATGATGCTCTCGATCTTAACCCCAGCCGCCACTGCACCATCGCCCCCACCAGCACCAACGACGCCATGGTGGAATATTGCGCCCAGTTGTTCGCCGGCACCCATCGCAGCCAATCCCCCTTGCCCATCTGGGAGCAGACCAACGCCATCGCCAACACAATCGTTAATCCGGTGATACTGTAAAACAGCGACTGTCCCACCTTGGGCCACAGCCACGTCGCCGCGATGCCGGTGATCCCCGCCCCCCAGACCGCGAAAGAGAGAACCAATCGGGCCGATGACCAACCCTCCATCTCTCGCCAATTCATATCATTTCCCGTCAATTTGTTGGTCAACAAAGCCGTCCAGGCGGCCAAGACCAACCCCAGCCCGATCCCCACCCAATATTTGTGCAACAGATAGCCGCTGATCCCCAAGACCGTTGCCCCCCCGACGGCCGTTGCCATCGGGTCGATGGACCAACCCATCTTTGTGGGCAACCATTTGCCGACAGCCGCGCCGATTGTGACCATCACCAGCGTGATGATCGACCGGCTGAAACAAGCCCCCGCCAGCCCCAACCCTGCCCCCAGCGCAAGCCCCCCCAGGGCCCGCC
>JADLBV010000082.1 GCA_020847545.1 Phycisphaerales bacterium | reverse complement strand
CTCCCCCGGTACTCCGGGGGAGGGTTAGGGTGGGGGTTTTTCCTCGAATTCGGCGATACGGCCCCCTCCCCAACCCTCCCCCGGAAATACCGGGGGAGGGGGAAATATAAATGCGTTTGCCCTGAGTCTTATTTCACGGTGGATCAGAGATTTTCCAACCGTTGCTGCTTGTCCAATTCCAGCAAGGCGCCGATGAGGTCTTCCATTTGTCCCTTAACGATCTGGTCGAGGTTGAAATTTTTCTCGCCCCCTCCTTCGCCCCCCAATCGATGGTCGGTGCAGCGGTTTTGCGGAAAGTTATAGGTGCGGATGCGCTGGGATCGATCCCCCGAACCCATCATCGCCTTGCGGGCGCTGGTTTGCTGGGCGTGGAGTTTGGCCCGTTCGGTCTCATACAGCGTGGCGCGAAGCAAGGCCCACGCCCGTTCCTTGTTCTGGGCCTGCGATTTGTGCTCGGTCATCTTGAATTGCAGGCCGGTCGGTTTGTGCAGCAGCCGCCAGCCGGTTTCGACCTTGTTGACGTTCTGCCCGCCGGGCCCGCCGCCACGACAGCCCCCTTCCTCCACATCCTTGGAATCGATATTGATCCGCACATCGGGCATCTCCGGCAGCACCGCCACCGTGGCGGCCGAGGTGTGGATGCGCCCCTGCGCTTCGGTTTCGGGGACGCGCTGCACGCGGTGGCCTCCCCCTTCAAATTGTAAATGGCGATATGCGCCCTCCCCCTTGACGTTGATGATGACTTCCTTAAGTCCACCCCGCTCGGCCGGCGAAAAATCGGAAACATCAAACCGCCACCCGCTCGACTCGCAATAATGCCGATACATCTCAAACAAATCCCGTGCGAACAACGCCGCCTCCTCCCCCCCCGTGCCGGCGCGGATTTCCAGAAAAAATGAATCGACCGCGTTGTCCTCGGCCGCCACCAGCTCATCTTTCAACTCCTCCAACAACCGATCGGCCCCAGCCTGCGCTTGGGGCAATTCGGCTTCCGCCAACTCGGCCATTTCCGGGTCGGAGCGGTTTTCAATCAATTGCCGCAGTTCCTCGACATTTCGCAATGTCTGCTGATATTCCCGAAATCGCCCCACAACCGGCTCCAACTGCCCCGATTCGCGGGTGAATGGAACCACTTTTTGCGGATTGGACAAGACGGCCGGATCGGACAGTGCCGACTGGAGTTCCTCAAACCGCTCCTGCATCTGCCGGAGCTTTTTAATCAGTGCGTTTTCCATGGGTATTCTCGGACGAACTGGATGCGTGTGATCAAACAGCCTGCGTGGCGGGCGGGTCAAAGTCGCTAATAATGGGCGGTGCGGACGGTCGCGATCATGAATAAATCATAGGTATATCCACCTCTCCTGTCACGTTCACAAGTATTGTGCCCAGTTGGGGTTGCCGATAGGACAGAAGTGAGCCTCTCCACACAAATAACAGGAGAATTCCGCTGCCTGTCGGCCTCCTCTCTTGCCGACAGGCCAGAGCGCTGTGCCATTGGAACAGGCGTGCTTCTGGCGGGTATCAGCGCCTTGTGCGCGCTGGTCGGGCGGATGGGATTTTTCGGCCGGCCTTTCGGGGATGATCCGGCCATCTTCATCTACATGGGGAAATTCGTCTCCGAAGGGGGCCGACTGTACCAAGGCCTGTTCGACACCAAGCCGCCGGGGGTGGCGATGTTAATGAGCGGCCTGTGGCATCTTCTTGGTGCATGGTGGGTGGGATATGTGATCCTCCAGATGCTGCTGAGCGCATTGGCCGCGTGGGGGATTGGTATGGCGGCGGGGCGCGCCATCGGCCCACAGGCTCAACGTCCAACCACGCTCTTCGCGGCAGTTTATCTCAACTTTTACCTCTTTGTCTTCAGCGGTTTTCAACTGGAGACCTTGCTGGCGGCGTTTTCGATCCTGGCGGCCGTCGCCGCACTGGGTTCAATACAACGCACATCCCATCTGCTCGACCTGCTGGTTGGACTCTCGGCCGGCTGTGCCGCCATGATCAAGCCCGGCGCCGCTGCCGTCGCGGGGGCCTATCTGCTGACCACCATGATTCGCCCTTCAGGTGAAACATACCGATGGTGGAAACAGGCATTGTGGGTTGGTCTGGGATTGGCAATTCCTGCGGCCGTGGTGCTGTGGTGGTGTTGGGAGAAACAAATCATCAACTCCCTGCCGATGGTCTGGCACGAAATACAGCTTTATTCGCAACAAACCCCCCTGGGATGGCCATTCTGGATCAAACTGCCGTTGCTGGGTGTGGTGTTCGGGTTTCCATTGGTGTTGCGACAGGTGACCTATCGAAAACCGGCTCAACAGGAGGTCAATCCCAACCGCTCCACCCTCTGGGTTTTCGCCATCCTCTGGCTGGGATTGGAACTGGTCGGCGTGGTGCTGCAACGTCGGATGTATCTGTACTATTTTCTGGTGTTGGTCCCGCCGATGGCACTGATTTACGGCCTGCTGCCAAGGCCCGACCGACTCATGCCAACTCTGGCGGGGCTGTTGCCCGCGATGCTGATCTCAACCTGGATGAGCATCCACTCCACCCGCGCGTTGTCGAATGGCATCCCAACCCTTTCCGCAAGCCGATACCTGATCGAACACACCCGCCCGCAGGATGCCATCTGGGGCGAACCCATGGCCCGCCTGCTGCTCGAAACCAACCGCCCGGCCGGCGCGCGTTTCGCCACGGCCTGGTACTTCGCCAACCACGACCTGGCCCCCAGAATTTTCCTTAACCAACTGCTGGAAGACTGGAACCGCACCCGCCCCCTCTACATCGTCCTGCCCGCCAATCAAAAACAGTGGGTCCACGATGTGACTGAAATGGTTCCGGCATTGTCGATGCGGCCGGTGCGAAAACAGAATTTTCTATGGGCGTGGGGGAAAGTCGATGAGTATCTTGATCGACATTACAAGCTCGAAACAACCATCGACGGTCAGCATCTCTACCGGCGGACAAATGTCGTCAATATTCGATAAATAATTGTGAAACAAGAGGTTGCACGATTATGATGTCTCCGTTCTGAGGAGGAACTCATGCCTCGACAAACGACCCTGGTTTGCCAATATCTGGAAAACATCTCTCAGGAAGCATTGGACAATTATCAGGATATCATCCGCGACTATATTCGTGGCCGTCATGGTGTTTATGCGCTCTATCGAAAGGGGAAGCTCTATTACGTTGGGCTGGCCGGCAACCTTCGTGGCCGGTTGCGGCAACATCTGAGGGATCGGCACGGCACATCCTGGGATCGCTTCAGCGTCTATCTGACGATTGGCAATTCACATCTGCGGGAACTGGAATCTTTGCTGCTTCGTATAGTACGACCCAAGGGGAATAAGCAACGCGGCAAATTTCACCGTAGCTGTGAGAATCTTCGCAATCGATTTTCTCGCGATGTTCGCGATTCTCAACGACAGGAACTCAATGAGCTGTTAGGCCGCCCGCAGGTGGAGGAGGAAGAAGTCGATTCGACAACTACACGGGCCACCCGTCGTCGTTCACGATTGGCGGAATTGGTTCATAAACCAATACGGCTGCGAGGTCGACATAAAGGTAAATGTAACTGTTTACCGTCGTCCTGTGGCCCAGTAGTCCAAAACGAGCTTTTTGGTGGCATCATATACGCCGAGTTGGCGTTGATCGGCGGTGCGCAGGAGGCTGGCGAGGGTGGCCCAGGCCTGTGCG
>JADLBV010000081.1 GCA_020847545.1 Phycisphaerales bacterium | reverse complement strand
CGCAAGCACCTCAACCCGTTCGTGCAATATTTTGAACTGGGTTCGGACACCGCCAGCGACGAAGCACTGGCCGCCTTGCGTGAGGCCAACCGCTCCATGATCGATCCGGAGCTGCAATCCAAGCTCGACATGACCGTTCAGGAACTGGATTTGTCCGTCCGGGCCAACAATTGCCTGGAATCGGCCAAAATCAGCTCCGTTCGCGAACTGGTCAAAAAGACCGAACCCGAACTGCTGAAGGTCCGCAGCTTCGGCAAGACCAGCCTGCGTGAAGTCAAACGCAAGCTGGCCGACCTGGGCCTCAGCCTTGGCATGGATCTCAATGCCGCACTCTCGGCCGCCTCACATGATGATGAGGAATTGGATGAAGCCGAAGGCGGCGAGGAAGCCGAATCGACATCGGCACGGTAATTTATTGATAAGAACTTTATTGACTTAGACTTACGATTCGAGGTTTATCATGCGTCATCGAATGCGAGGCCGACAACTCAGCCGGGATACGGAGCATCGCAAAGCCATGCGCCGAAATCTGGTTCAAAGCCTCTTTGAGCACGGCAAGGTCCGAACGACCCTGCCCAAGGCCAAGGAAGTCAAAGCCATGGCCGAAAAGCTTATCACCCTGGCCCGAACCAACACCCTCAACGCCCGCCGACGGGTGATCTCAATCCTCGGCGACCGTCGATTGGTGGACAAAGAGCAGGAATTCACCGGCCAAAAACTGGTCCAAAAGCTCTTCAGCGACATCGCCCCGCAATATGCCGACCGCCAAGGCGGTTATACGCGGATCATCAAACTCAGCGATTTCCGGATCGGCGACGGCGGCAACATCGTTATTTTGCAACTGGTGTCCGAACAAGCCGCCCCCAAAGGGACGGCCCGTCGCAGCCTCGGCCTGCGCCGCAAGCGCAACGAACGCCGCCACCTGTTCGCCTCCCGACTGGCCAAAACCGCCAAAAGCGCGGAAAAACCCACCACCGAGGCCGAATCGGCTCAACCCGCCGCTCCAGCGGCTGAATAAAATGCCAATTGGCAAGAATGCGACAAAAGGCCGGCGCGTTGCCGGCCTTTGTCATTTCTTCCCATTGTTGACAGAAGATGCGCCCATTCTTTACAATCCCTTTGCCTTTTGTGGGTTGCATCGATCCTGATGGTTGACCGTTTGCATGTATCACCCGGCCGTATTTAAGGGGGTTTCATGTGCATCGGACAACCGGGCGATGATCGCCTCGGGGTCGCGGTCAACCTCGCCAATGTTCACGCATCAGATCGTGACGCGAGTGGCCGGATCGGATTGCCACTTTAACGACGAGATCAATCGTTATGTTTGAGCAGATTTCAGGTCACTTGCTGGTCGCATTCTATGTGGCCATCCTGATCGCGGTCGCGTTTTACGGGCTGCATCGCTACATCCTTGTCTACCTCTACGTCAAACACCGCAACGACGGCTATCAACCCAAGGCCAAATTCGCACAATTGCCCCACATCACGGTGCAGTTGCCGATGTTCAACGAGGATGTCGTCGCCGAACGCATCATCAAGGCCACCTGCCAGATCGACTATCCGCTGGACAAACTCGAAATTCAGGTTTTGGATGATTCCACCGACCACTCGGCCGACATCGCCCGCCTCGCCTGCGAGCAATGGCAGGCCAAGGGTTTTCCGATTCACTACATCCATCGCACCAATCGCGAAGGGTACAAGGCCGGCGCGCTGGAGGCGGGCTTAAAACAGGCCAAAGGTGAATTCATCGCCATTTTTGACGCCGATTTCGTTCCTCCGCGCGACATTCTGCACAACGTCGTCGGTTATTTTGCGGACGACCAGATCGGCATGGTGCAGGTCCGCTGGGATCATCTCAATCGCGATGCCTCGCTGCTGACCAAGAGCCAGGCGATTTTCCTTGATGGGCACTTTGTCGTTGAACACACCGCCCGCAACCGCAGCGGCCGGTTCATGCACTTTAACGGAACCGCCGGTGTCTGGCGTCGATCCACCATCGAGGATGCCGGCGGCTGGCAGCACGACACACTGACCGAAGACCTCGATCTCAGCTACCGCGCCCAGATGAAAGGTTGGCAATTTGTCTATCTGCCCCAGTTCTGTGCCCCGGCCGAGTTGCCGCCGGAGATGATCGGCTTTAAGCAGCAAGCCCACCGCTGGACCAAGGGAAGTTTTCAGACCGCCATCAAGCTGCTGCCCGGCATTCTGCGTTCCAAGCACCTCTCCCGCCGGATCAAGCTCGAAGCCTTCTTCCACCTGACCAACACCGTGGTTTATCCGCTGATGGTGCTGTTGACGCTGCTGATGTATCCGACGTTTTTCAACATCTTCAGCCCGTTCAAGTCCCATTCGTGGGGACAATATGTCTTCAGCGGCAGCTTGTTTGTCCTGGCCACCTGTTCCGCCAGCACTTTCTTCATCGTCGGCCAGCGTGAATTGTTCGGCAAGGAGGCCGGCTGGAAAACCCTGATTTACATGCCGGTATTGATGGGGCTTGGCGTGGGCATCAGCCTGAACAACGCCAAGGCGGTTTTTGAGGCGATCTGGAGTTCGATCCGTCGCAAGCCCAGCGAATTTGTCCGCACCCCCAAATATGGCGCCATGGGCAGCGGCCGCAACAAATGGCGCAAGGACAGTGTCTTCACCTTCAAACGTCTGGCGTTGCCGATCGTCGAAATCGCATTCGGCTGCTACATGACCTGCTGCATGTGGATCAGCCTCTGGTACCTGTGCGGCCTTTGGAGCGGCCAACCCAAGAGCGGCTGGGCCAGTTTGCCATTTTTAATGATCTTCGCCGGCGGATATTTCTATGTCGGTTTCGGTTCGCTGTGGGCGCTCTACCAGATGAATCGCGATCACGCCGAAGTGATCGCCGAAGCGCCTGAAATCCTCTCCACCTAAGAAGTTTATTATCCAAACTTGTTCGACAGGAGACGGGCAAACTCAAGCGCCACCGCCTGTTCGGCGACGACCGCTTCATTGGCCCCCAGCCGCACCGCCTGCAACCCACCCGATGTGAAATTCATTCTCGCGATGATATAGACGCTTGGGTTCAATCGACGGGCGAGGACGGTTGCATCGCGGACGGTCTGCTCATCCGGAACCGCCAACGCCAGCAGTGTTGCGCGTTCAATGCCCGCCCGGCGCAACGTCTGTTCATCCTTGATGTTCCCTTCGATGATCGGCAAATCATGCCTGGCGCAACGGGAAACGGTCTGCGGATTCAGATCGACAACGCAAAATTCGATGTTGTGCCGTTGCAACCACTCCACGGTCGCACGGCCGGGCAGTCCATAACCCGCCACGATGGCATATGGTGTGGGCGTGTCGGATGTTGCGGTTGGCGAGGTCGTCAACGATCCACCTCGCCCATCACGATGTCAATCGAACCGATGATCGCCGGCACATCCGCCAGCAGCACGTTGCGGCACAGTTTTTCCGTCACCGCCAGATTCACAAATGAAGGACCGCGGATGTGTACGCGATAGGGGATCGGGCCACCCTGCGATTCGATGTAAAAACCCAGGTGTCCGCGCGGGTTTTCATACTCCGCGTACACCTCGCCATTGGGCACTTTCATGTTGCGCGGCAGCTTGGCGCGATACATCCCATCGGGCATCCGCTCGATGCACTGGCGCAGGATTCTGATGCACTGCTTCATCTCCTGCATCTTGACCCAGTATCGATCCCAGCAATCCCCAATCGTCCCCATCCGACCGCCGCCGATGCAGATGTCAAAATCCAACTGGTCATAAACGCTGTACGGCCTGTCGCGGCGCAGATCAAATGGAATGCCGCTGCCGCGGATCATCGGCCCCGACAGCGCATATCCAATCGCCAGTTCCCGGCTTACCACCCCCACATTGGCGGTGCGTTTGATGAAAATATGGTTGTAGCTCAGCAGGTCGTTGTATTCGTCGATCTTGGGTTCAAAATAATCGAGAAACTCACCCAGTTTTTCCAGAAACAAGGGGGGCAAATCCCACGTCACCCCGCCCACATTGATGTATGACAGCGTCAGCCTCGCCCCGCAGAGCTGCTCAAACAAATCCAGAATGTATTCGCGTTCACGAAAGGCGTACAAAAACGGCGCGAACGCCCCCATGTCCAGCCCATAGGTTCCAAATGAGACCAGATGCGATGCGATGCGGTTTAATTCGGCCGCCAAAACACGGATGTATTCAGCGCGTTTGGGGACTTCGATGCCGGCCAGTTTTTCCACCGCCATTGACCAGGCGTGGTTGTTGTTCATCGCCGCCAGATAATCCAGCCGGTCGGTGTACCCGATGTATTTGTAATAGGGGAGGTTCTCCGCGATCTTTTCCTTGCAGCGGTGCAGGTATCCCAGATGCGGAACGGCCTCCAACACCATCTCCCCATCAGTCCGCAGCACCACCCTCAGCACACCATGCGTCGATGGATGCTGCGGCCCCATGTTGACCAGCATTTCCTCGGATTCAACGTCGATCTGCTCATCCATCGCACCGGGCGCCAGGCCGTAGCTGAGAGTCCGGGTGTTGGGATCGGCGATGGTTGGAGTCAAAGCCATGATTACGGGTTTACTTCCCTGCTGGATTGTAGAACCCGATCTGACTATTTACCAGAATTTCCCCCAAATGGCTCCCACGCCGCATCCCGCCCGCTGAGTTCCACCACCGGCAAGGGCCACTGAATCCCAAACCCCGGATCATCATACCGATACCCCCGTGCCGCCGATGGGGTGTAAAATTCGCTCACCTGATAGGTCACTTCGCTGTTGTCGGCCAGGGTCTGATACCCATGGGCGAACATCTCCGGAACATACAGCGCCTTGTGATTGTCGGCCGACAATTCCACGCCGATCCATTGGCCATACGTCGCCGAACAGGGCCGAATGTCCACAATGGCATCAAAAACCGCCCCCCGCGTGCATCGGACGATCTTTACCTCGGTGGCCGGCGCAATCTGAAAGTGCATCCCGCGCAATGTCCCCTTTTTATGGTTAAACGACACATTGCATTGGGCGATGCGGCAATTCAATCCTTGCTGTTCAAATTGCCGGGATGAAAATGACTCGGCGAAAAAACCGCGTGAATCGGCGATCTTTTCCAGTTCGATGATGTACGCGCCCGCCAGTTTCGTTTGATGAAAGATCATTCCGCTATGCTCCACATTCTCTCGGCTGTTGTACCGTCATCGGCCATCGACGGCCACCCCCGACAGAATGCGTTTGGGCGGATATGATTCTTCCATGCTTTCACCTTGCCCATTGCCGGGATTGTTCGTCACCGGAACCGACACCGGCGTCGGGAAAACCATCGTCGCGGCCGCCTTGGCCAACTGGTTTGATCGGCGCGGAGCGCTGGTCGGAGTCTGCAAACCCATCGCTACCGGATGCGCGCACCGTCGCGAAGGACTGGTCAGCGAGGATGCCGAACTTCTGGCCCATTGCGCCAACACCCGCCAGCCGCTGGATATTGTCTGCCCGCAGCGCTACGCCGAACCCCTCGCCCCGGCCGTCGCCGCCAAGCGGGCCAACCAGCCGGTGGATTGGACGGTCGTACAGCGTTCGATGGACCTGATTACCCAAGAGAGCGACCGAATGATCATCGAAGGGGTGGGGGGGGTGTTGGTCCCGCTGGATGATCGCAATACCGTGCTCGATCTGATGGCCTGGCTGGATATTCCGGCGGTGGTGGTGGCGCGTGCGGCACTGGGGACAATCAATCATACGTTGTTGACATTACAGGCTTTACGAAAAAATGGGATTCGGATCGCGGGGGTGGTGATCAACGGCTACCCGGCCGAATCGCCCGGCATCGCGGAAGAGACCAATCCACATATCATCGAACGATGGGGAAAGACCAAAATTTTATGTATCCTCCCGCAGGTTCAGCAGTTACAGATGCCACATCTCCCGGCCGACATTATCGGAACCATGGATTCGGTCGATTGGGAAAGTTTGGCATCAAGAGGACCGATTGCATAAAATATGAGCATGCCGCAATCATCATTGCCTGAAAATCACGCATCTGATTCAGTCGAACAGCTCGAAATTTCGGTTTTGACCGATATTGCACAGATTTTAACCAGCACAATCGAATTGAAGGATATTTTTGCGCGGGTGATGGAGCTGATCAGTGAACGCCTGAGCATGCACCGCGGCGCTTTGTCGATTCTGGATGAATCGACCGGCCGACTGCGCACCGAAGCGGCATTGGGACTGACCGGCGAGGAGATGCAACGCGGCACCTATGCATTGGGTGAAGGAATCACCGGCAATGTCGTGGCGACTGGACAGGCACGGGTGATTGCGGATTTGAGTTCGGAGCCGGATTTTCTCAACCGCACCGGCCGGCGCGACCTGGCCTCGTGCGGGGGGCAAGTCAGCTTTTTGTGCGTGCCGATCCGCATCGAAGGGCGCCCGGCCGGCGCGTTGTCGGTGGATAAGCCGTTCATCAGCGCCGAGCAGCTTCGTCAGGACCAGATTTTTCTGGAGATCGTGGCGGCTTCATTGGCGCAGGCCATTCAGGTCAGCCGTATGGTGATGCGGCAAAAGGAGGAATTGCTCGAGGAAAACGCCCGGTTGCGGGCGCAGGTGCGCGACCGCTACCGCTTTGAAAACATCATCGGCGACTCCCCGGCGATGCACGAGGTCTTTGCCACCGTGGGACAGGTGGCCGATTCACGGGCAACCGTGTTGTTGCTGGGCGAAACCGGCACCGGCAAGGAGATGATCGCCAAGTCGATTCATTACAATTCCCCGCGAAAAGAACGTCCGTTCGTTCGCGTCAATTGCGGGGCGCTCAGCGGAACCTTGCTGGAATCGGAACTGTTCGGGCATGTGAAAGGATCGTTCACCGGCGCCATCCGCGACAAGGCGGGGCGATTCGAGGCGGCCGATGGTGGAACGATTTTTCTCGACGAGATCGGCACCATGGAGCCGCATTTGCAGGTCAAACTGCTGCGCGTGCTGCAGGAACGTGAATTTGAACGGGTGGGGGACACACAGACCATCCGCATCGACGTGCGCGTGATCGCCGCGACCAATGTCGATTTGCAGGAGGAGGTGGCCCGAAGCCGGTTTCGCGAGGATTTGTTTTACCGGCTCAATGTGGTGAGCATTTATCTGCCGCCGTTGCGAAACCGCCGCGAGGACATCCCGCGGCTGATCGACCATTTTCTGGACAAGTACAACGCGATGAATCACCGGCGGTTAAAACGTATCAGCCGGGAGATGGTGAACATCCTGCTGCGTTATCCCTGGCCTGGAAACGTGCGCGAACTGGAAAACGCCGTGGAACGGGCGGTTGTGTTGTCGCGGGATGAGGATTTCACCGAGGAATTGCTCCCCCTGTCGGTGCGGATGTTCGCCGCCCAGCGCCGCAGCGCACAAAGCAGCGAGTCGATCCAGACCCTGGCCGGCCGATTGGCCGAACAGGCGCTGGCCGACTATGAACTGCGAGAAGGTCAGGTGCACCAACTGGTGATTGATCAGATCGAATCGGCCCTGATCGTCCGCGCGATCGCCAAATGCGGCGGAACAAAGACCAAGACCGCCGATTTTCTGGGGATCAACCGCAACACGCTCAACAAAAAGGTCAAGGAGCTGGGCATCGACGGCGTCGAATGACCGCGGCGTTCTTTTATGCGTAGCTGTGCAGGCCCACCAGAAAGAAATTCACGCCGATCCAGTTGAAGAGCATGATGCCAAAGCCGAGGATGCTCAAGACCGCCGTCCACCAGGCCTTGTCGTTGGTCACCACGCGCACATGGACGACGATCAGGTAGATGATCCAAGTGACCAGTGCAAAAGTCTCCTTGGGGTCCCATCCCCACGGCCTTCCCCATGACTCATCCGCCCAGATTGCCCCCATGACAATCCCCAGCCCCAGCAGCCAGAAGGCCATTTGCAATATCACCAAATTGCAACGGTCCAGAGTGGCCAAAAAAGTGCGGGATTGGGTGGTTGCCGCCTCCGCGTCGACTTCTTTGACGCGGGCCGGTGCGGCCGGTCGGGCTTGGGGCACAAAAAGGAGCATCCCGATGGTTCGCCACACGCCAAGTGTAGCCACCGCGCCGCCACCGGCGGGGGAGACATCCTCCAATCGGGCGACATCGGCCGACAGTTGGTGGGCCGGCGTACGCGACAGCGTGCCATATTCGCTGTAATAGCGCACCAGCCACCAGATGCTCAGGGCAAATCCCATGCTGATCAGAGCATAGCTGGCGGTGACCATGGTGACGTGAATGTAAAGCCAGTAGCTCATCAACACGCCGCTGACCTGTCCGATCTCGCCGCCGATCTCCCGGCCGGTGACATAAGGTGTGGCGAAGATCGACACCAGCGACAGCCAACCGACAAACGAGGCGGCCGCCCCGAAGATTCCCTTGCTGCGCCACAGTTCCAACGCCAATCCCACCGCGCATCCAAACCACGCGCTGAACAGCACGCTCTCAAACTGGTTCTTGATCGGAATCCCTTCAAACCAGCTTCCGGCCGATGTCTGCACCAGCCACCAGCGGATCAGGATGCCGGCCGTATGAACGGCGAATCCCAGCACAAAAAGCCGCAACGCCCACAGCCGCATCGTCCCCACACCCGACCGGGCCGAGAGCAAAAACAACACGAACGCCACAAAATAAAGCGCCGCCCCCGGCAGGGTCATTTTGGCCAGCCGATTGTAGATCACCTCCACCTGCCTTTTGGCCAGGGAGGGATAGACGGCCGGGTTCACCTGCGGCAGAAGCTGGGCCAATGAGACGATCGCCTTGTTTGCATCGGCCGCGTTCTGCGACCGCCACGCCTCGCGCAACAGCAGCATCTGATTGGCGATCTTCTCCAGCTTTTCCCCATCGGCCTCAAAGCCGGGCAGGGGGGGTGGAACCTTTCCGCCGTGGCTTTGCAACTGCGCCACCAGCGCCGGGGAATTGCCGACGATCTCGCCAAAGGAATGCCACGCATCCCGCCGGGTGTCGTTGGTGGCGGGGGGGATCACGCGCAAAATCGGCAGGTCCGGATTGCTGAGCATCTGGAACAGATTGACGGCCGTGTAGACATCGCTGATCGCCCGCTGCTTATACAGCGCGGTCGCCTGCATCCGCTGCATCAATTCCTGCACCTCGGGGGTGAGCAGGAAGTTGAAACTGACCATGCCGGTCTCGACGATCCGTTCCTTCTCCTTGTCATCCACCCCCTGCAACAGCCGAAGGTCCTGCCGCAACGGGGCGTTCTTGATTTTGATCAAATTGACACTGGGATACTGCTCGGGCCTAAAGGCGATGTCCAACACCGTGTAGAGCGGGTCCTGGCCGTTGAATGAACTGCGCCCCGTGAGGGTGCTCATCGTCTGGCGGGCGAAGCTGTCCATCGTCTTGAGCACCTGGTTGTGCTGGATCGACAAGGTGCGCAACGGCTCCAGATCAACCTGATGCTCAAAATCATCGGCGCGGGCCGAGGAAGTCAAAAAAACCATCAAAGCCACGACCAGCGTGGTGAGAGCCGCCGATAAATGATTCAAACCTTTCACGAATCGCCTCAAAAATTGCGGGTTATTCCGCAAAAAATCAAACAATCAGACTTCCTGTGCCACCAATTCCCGCATCTGTTTGCGCGGCGTATTGGCCGCCTTGAGCAACGCCTTGGTTTTCATCCTTCTGATGATGATCGGCTTGAGATAAAAGGCGTACAGCAGGCCGACGAAGATCATCACACACCCCAACGTCATCGTCCAGGTGCCGTGGCGGTTGCCCACCCCCAATACCGTCCAGCGCTGCCCTTCGGGATCCCACTGGGCCTGAAAAAAAGTCCATGATTTTCCAAACAATCCCGGCGGAAAATAGACCGGGTGGTTCATGTGGGCCACATCCACCATCGTCTGCCCGGTTGCCTTGTCCTCGATGCTCAAGGTCGACTTGAAATCGCGCGGAATCCCCACCTCCGCCGATCCCCCCATGTAATGTTCCAGCTCAAATTTCTCCAGCGTGATCTTCGCCGGCAACTCATATTGCGTGTTCCCCAACTGCAACTGCACCGTGGCATCGCTCCCCGGCAATTTCAACACCGGCCCATCCCATTGCCGCCGGGCATCTTCCGCCCATTGCATGAAGGGAACCGGAACCGTCCGCGACCATCCACTCCCCAGGCTCGCCTTCACCAAAACCACCTGCAGCACCCCCGATTGTCCCTGCTCCCGCGACCGCTGGGCGGCCGGTATCACCTCCACATGGTCAATTCTCCGCGCATGCTCCGTCCGCCGAAACTGCATCTTGAATTTTCTCTCCCCCATCGGCAGCTCGATCTCCCCCTTTCCCCCTTCAATCCACCTCACCCGCGCCGGGGCATCCATCGCGGAGACGATTTCCATCATCCCTCCCTGGGCGCTGGTGTAAAAAAGGTGCTTGATCCCCCCCTCGGTCGGCAGCAGCCGCATCGGGTCACTGAATGAATATGAAATCCTCAACGCCGAATCCAACGGTGTCTTTTGCCTCTTGCCCATCGGACCCGCCCCCTGAACATCCAACAACCAATCGGTTGGAACTTCCCTCCCCGCGATCACCTGTCTGCGAAAGGTCGTCTTGGGCGTGCTCACCATCATCGTCAACAGCGGCACCACCTCCCCATCGGTGGCCGGAAAGGCGGGATTGAAGTTTTCAATCGTGATCTTGTACCCACTGGTCCCCAATTCATAGCTTTTCCCCGGCTCCACGAACATCGTCTGTTGATAATCCCCCACCTCAATCTTCAATTCGTGCATCTTCCCCGCCACCGCCTCCACCATCCGCACCGATTCATCCTCCCGCACCTGCCGATGCTCCAGCTCCACCGTCCCCAGCACCGTGCCGGCGTGGTGGGCATCCCCCGCCACCAACCAGAAGTGCGCCTCCGCCCCCGTGTGCGGGTTGGCGATCGACAAAACCACCGCCGGCTCATTCACCGAAGGGTCTTCACTCCAATCGCTGACGATTTTCCCATACGGATAATACCCCACCACATCCAATCTCAACTCATCACCCAACCCAAACAACTCCTTGACCGAAGCCTTCTTCACCTCTTTGGTCCGCGGGTCGCGGGTTTGGAAGACCGGCCGGATATCCTTCAAGTCCCCGCGGTCCAGAATCCCCGTGTTGTTCAGTTCCGGCAGATACGCCTTGAATTGCGGCAAAGACTCCAGCGGATACGAATTGATCGCGCTCGATCCCTTCCCGCTCACCTGCACATAAAGCGCCCGCTGGCTCGAATCATAAAAATGATCCACGCTTTGCCCCACCGGGATCATCGTCAGCCCCTCCACTTTCATGTTGTAATAGTGTGCCATCCCGAAGATCAGCACAATAATGCCGGTATGAATGCACCAAACCCCATAGCGGGGGGGTGTAAAGGGGATTCGCGTCCAGGTGACGGTCGCCAGATTGACCACCAGCAGCCCCATCAACACCTTCAAGGGCCAGGCGTTGAAGAATTGCATCTCGTTCATCTCAAAAACTTCCCGCAACGGCGCATACCCCGACCCCAGCGCGATATAAATGGCCGTCAGGAGCATCAACGAGATGCCAAAGACCACACTGTTGATCGTCCGGTTGAATAAGGCGCGTAAAATTGAAGCCAACAAGTCAACACCCGGGGGAAAAACCACTTTTAAGCCCACCGGCCCACCGGCCGGCCGCGATTAAAGGATAGTACGATCCGATTGTACGCCGGTTTGTGGATAATTCCAGACAATGTGGAATTTCGCCGGGGGGGATGGGAAATCAGGAATGTGCCACTGAGACACGGAGAGCACAGAGAAGAGAAGAAAAAATAAAAATTCTCCGTGTCTTTCTCTGTGCTCTCTGTGTCTCTGACTTCGGCGAGCTCCCTTCGGGTCTGAGCCTCAGGGTCGAAGACAGTCGAGCCGTGGCGTAAATTCTTCATTGAACCTTCCACCTCGGTTTGGCCAGCCATTGGCGCAACACCGCCTCGGCCGGTTTGTTCTCCGGGGTGTAACCTTTGTCCCGCGGGCCGCCGTCGCCGGGGGTCCATTCCCAGATCATGAAGCCGCCGAGGTAGGGATTGCCATACCAGCTTTGGAAAAAGCCCTCGTACAGTTTTTGTTGCAGCTCCAAATCGACCGGTTCCTCGGTTTTGGTGTAATCCCAAGGCTCGGAGGCGGCGTTGGCCAGGGAACACCATCCCACTTCGAGGAAAAGCAGCGGTTTGTTGATCCTGCGGGAGAAGGGGATCAGGTCCTGTTGGATCTGTGACCAGCGGAATTGGATCTGCGGGACCGTGACATCACGATCCTCCCCCAGTTTGTAGTAGCTGTTGAGGCCCATGAGATCGAGTTGGTCCCAGAATTTGACGGCCGTGTAGTGGTCCCAGTTGGCGGAGTAGGTGAGCCTGCCTTTATACAGCGAGCGGACCAGTTGAATGGTCTTGGTCCATTCGCCAAGGTGCTCGGCTTGTTCGGTGCTGACCAGTTCGGAGCCGACGACCAGCACATCGACACCATATCCCTGCGCGATCCAGGCGAAATGGGAGATCATGCCGCGATAACTGTTCCACCAGTCGGCCCAATTCTCCGGTTTGAGCGTGCCGCGCCACTCGTTGCCGCGCGGGTTGTCCAGAAGGACGATGGGCATCAGGATGACGCGCAGTTTTTTGGACTTGGCGCGCAAAATAAGGGAGCCGAGCTGGTCTGGGGTGGGGGTCATTCGCATGTCGAGGTAGATTCGGCTCGATGTTCCGTTCTCCTGTCGGGAGTCGACGACCATTAAAACGGTGTCGGCCCCGACCGCGGCGATCTCGTCGATGCTTTGCTTGTATTGGTCCATCCAATCGACCCGCTGAATCTGGAAGCCCGCCCCGCGAAAGGGGAGCATCGCGGCCGTGGTGGCGGTGGGAAAGGGGGAAGTGGTGGAATGATTGGTGGCGGCATCGGCCGGCGATGAAGCCTTGCCGGCCGGAAGAATCACGCACCCCAGCACCAGCGCGTAAGAGAGGGCTGCGAGAAGAATGATCCACCGGGGGAGGGAAAATCGGGTCTTCATATGGGTTGGCGTATGATAGACGAATCGGGCGGAGGGTTCACCATGCCGGGGATTCATCTGGCCGTGTGAATTGAATCGCAAATCAAAAATCAAAAATCAAAAATGCGAATGTGCCACCGAGACACAGAGAACACAGAGGAAGACAAGGAGACAAGGAGACAAGGAGAAAAAAAATTCTTTGTGTCTTTCTCTGTGCTCTCCGTGCCTCCGTGGCAAAAATTCCTCATTCCACCCACAAATTCAATCCAAATGCAAAGCCACGGCTCGACTAAGCTCGCCAGAGCCGGAGACACAGAGCACACAGAGAAGAGAAGAATAAAAAGATTTTCTCCTTGTCTCCTTGTCTTTGTGTCTTTCTCTGTGCCCTCCGTGCCTCTGTGGCAAAAATTGATTTGATTAAATCGTTCGGCAGATGACGAAATCGGCCATGGCGTCCAGCACGTCCTTCGCGGGGGAGTCGGGCAACCCCGCGATGGATCGGCGGGCTTGTTGGGTGTACTGGCGGGCCTGATTGCGGGCGTAATCGATTGAATCGCTGGGGAGGATCAGGTTGCGGATCTTCTCCACCTGGTCCGGTTCATGGATGGTGAGCAGGGAACGGAGCAGTTCCCGGTGTTCGCGGGGGGCGGTTTTCATGAAATGGATCATGGGGAGGGTCATCTTCCCCTTTTCGATGTCGATGCCGAGGGTTTTGCCCACCTGCGAGGTGTGGCCGAGGATGTCCAGGATGTCATCTTGAATCTGGAAGGCGATCCCCAGGGAAAGCCCGAAGCGTTCCATGCGGGAGATGGTGTCGGCGGATGCCCCCGCGAGGGTGGCCCCCAACTGGCAGCAGGCGGCGCACAAAACGGCGGTCTTGTGGGTGATGATCTGGGTGTAGGTTTTCTCATCGAGGTCCAGATTGTTGCGGTTGTCGATCTGGAGAAGCTCCCCTTCGCACACCTGATTGGTGGTGCGGGCGATGGCTCGGCTGGCCATCTGCGAATCGAGGCTGGAGCAGAGGTGATAGGAGTGGCTGATGAGGTAATCCCCCAGAAGAACGGCCGATTCGTTGCCGCGGAGGTGGTTGATGGTGGCTCCCTTGCGGCGAAGTTCCGCTTCGTCGAGGACATCATCGTGAACCAGGGTCGCCATGTGGACCATTTCGACGACGGTGGCGATGGTGATGTGGGAGGGGGTGAGCTTGCCGCAGGCTTTGCCGGTCAAAAGGACCAGCATCGGGCGAAGCATCTTGCCGCGAAATCGGCTGACGTGCCGGACGAGGGCATCAACGCACTTAAACCCGCTGGCAAGCTCGAGGTGGAAGAGTTTTTCCACCTCCGCCAGCTCCGGGCCGATGCAATCCGCCACGGCCGCCAGCAAATCGGCCGATGAATCTGGCATTTGTGCGGACTCTTTCATCGCGGCAAATTATAGAAATCGCACCAATTCAATGCGAATGGTTGGCGGAGGTTTCGAAAAAATTGAAAACAAAGGAGAAACCGGGTCCGATTTGTACGGGTCGTCCAACAGGACAAAGGGGTGGATCAAGGCGTAAGATGGAGTCATGGAGCTGATTTATCTCGACAACAACGCCACCACCCGGCCGGATGAGCGGGTGGTGGAGGGGATGGTTTCCTATCTGGGCGAATGGTATGGCAATCCATCGAGCGTCCATCGTTTTGGCCAGCGGGCCAGACAGGGGATCGATACGGCCCGCGGACAAGTGGCGGCGTTGGTGGGATGTGCTGAATCGGAGCTGATTTTTACCGGTGGGGGGACCGAATCGATCAACACCGCCATTCGCGCCCTTCTATTGGGGCGATCACCCCGCAAAAAGATCATCACCAGCACGGTGGAGCATTCGGCGACCCGCGAATTGTGCCAGCAATTGGGCCGCGAGGGGGCGCAAGTGGTTGAAATACCGGTGGATGGCGCCGGCGCGCTCGATTTGGAGCAATTGGAGGCCAATCTGGATGGGCAAACCGCGTTGGTGACCCTTTTGTGGGGGAACAATGAAACCGGTGTGATTTTTCCGGTACGGGAAATCGCCAAAATCTGCCGGGAAAAGAAGGTTCCATTCCATTGCGATGGGACGCAGGCGGTGGGGAAGATTCCCGTCAATGTCACCCAGATGCAATTGGATGCGATGAGCTTCGCCTCCCACAAATTTCACGGCCCCAAAGGGGTCGGCGGGTTGTTTGTCAGGCGGGGGATCCGCCCGCGGCCGCTGATCATCGGCGGGCCACAGGAACGGGGCCGGCGCGGAGGGACGGAAAATGTCCCCGGAATCGTCGGCATGGGACTGGCGGCCCAAATCGCCGGGGAATCGCTCCACTTGATGGGGAAAGTGGCGCAACTTCGCGACAAATTGGAGAAGGGAATCCTGGGCAACATCCCCCAAACCTCGATCAATGGACGAACAGACCAGCGGCTTCCCAATACAACCAACATCGCATTCCATCGGCTGGAGGCGGAGGCGATTTTGTTGCTCTTGAGTGAGAACAATATCGCCGCCTCGGCCGGGGCGGCCTGTTCGAGCGGCTCTTTGGAGCCAAGCCATGTGCTGCGGGCGATGAAAATCGAAGACCGCATCGCCCACGGCGCGATCCGGTTCAGCCTCTCCCGCAATACAACCGAGGCACAGATCGATCAGACATTGAAAATCCTGCCGGCGATGATCGAAAGGCTCAGGTCCGTGTTGCCGGTGGGGATTTGATCTACCAAAGCGCCCAAAAAACCACCGCCGCCAATACAATTCGGTAGACCGCGAAGGGGACAAAGCTGTGTTTGCGGATGAAATTCATGAACCCGGCGATGACAATCCACGCGACCAGGAATGAAACGATCGTCCCCACCGCCAGAAGCAGGGATTGCTGCATCGTCATGCCGGCGTGACTGCGAATTTGTTTGAGCAGCGAATAGCCGCAGGCGGCGAACATCGCCGGAATCGCCAGAAAAAAGCTGAATTCGGCCGCCGCGGCCCGGCTGAGTCCCGCCACCATCCCCGCCATGATCGTGGCGGCCGACCGGCTCGTGCCGGGAAAGACGGCCGCCAACACCTGCGCGCATCCGATCCCAATCGCCTGCCACAGGGTCATCTGTTCAATTTCGCGCGTGGTCACGGCCGGTCGAAGGTATTCGATCAACGCCATGATCAACCCCCCGACAAACAACACGATCGCGATCACGCGGGCGGTTTCCAGATATTGTTCCACCAATTTATGGGTCAAAAACCCGATCACCAGACCCGGAACCGTGGCGATCAACACCAGAACCAATGGGGAATATCGACCCGCTTGAGTGGAGGGAGAAGAAACAGGCAAAGTGGCGGTGGATGAACCATCGGCGCTGGTGCCACTGGCACTGATTTCCAATGGTGTGGCCGCGACGAGCCGGCCGCGCCCGGATCGTTTGAGCAGTTGGAAAATCCGATCCCGAAAATAGACCACCACCGCCAGAATCGCCCCGATCTGGATGAAAATAGCGAACATCTTCCAGAAACTGTCATCCATCGAAATCCCCATCCATTGCTGACAAAGCAGCAGATGGCCGGTGGAACTGATGGGCAGAAATTCGGTGATTCCCTCAACGATTCCCAGGATGATGGCAAACCACAATTCGGTCATAAGGGGTTATCTTCGGTTAAAAAGTATTAGAAAATCCACCGCAGGACGATTTGGCAGAGGATATTGGCATAAACCGCGGCGGCCAGGTCGTCCATTAAAATCCCCCAACCGGCCGGTAAATATTCCAACTTCTTTGCAGGCCAGGGTTTAAGGATATCAAAGAGGCGAAACGCCACAAAGACCGCCGCCGCCACCCACGCCTGTCGGCCCAAATCAAAGACCGGCAACGCCAGCCAGGTCAAACAGATGCCGGCTGACTCATCAAGCACGAACGATCCGGGGTCTTTTTTGCCAAAAAAACGATTCGTCCATCCACCCAAGGCCACCGTCGTCCATGAAAAAATCAATAGCCCGATGACAAGGCAAATTTGCCACAGACGATAATCAACCGTACTTCCCCGGCCGATCAGGGCATACAGGCCAAACAACATCGCGGCCGTCAATAGACTGCCCGCCGTGCCGGGAGCGACCGGCAGCAACCCGGCGCCGAACAAAGTGACGATCCATCGTCTCATGGGAAATCTTATGAACGTGATTCGGGTTTCTGATAGAGCGCCACGGCACGCTGGACATAGAGCAATCCGCTGGCCACGGTGATGAAAATGGTCGCCCAGATACACAGGTCGCGAAAAACCGTGGCGGGGCGGTCCCAATTGTGTCGGCTCAGCCACGAAAGCGAATTGACATAGACCAGAATGACCAGGATCGTGATCGACTGGAAGACCATTTTTAATTTGCCGCTGAAGGCCGCCCCGAAATTTTTGCCGCTGCTTTCGCTCAATCCGCGCAGGCTGGTCACCAGCAATTCACGACCCAGGATCAGCACCACCATCCAGGGGACCACGCCGGTGATGGTTTTGACATTGGTGGGAATCTGGCTGATGTCGTGATGGGGAATGGTGAAATTCTTGCCGGCGAAAAAGATGAAGCTGCCGATCACCAGAACCTTGTCCACAAACGGGTCCACCACCCGCCCGAATGCCCCTTCAACCTTCCATTTGCGGGCCAGATACCCATCCAGAAAATCGGTGAACAAAGCGATGCAGTAAATGACAAACGCGACAATCAAAAACCACGGCTCGCCGCGCATCTCGTACTGGTAATACGAAAGCATGACAAAAAAGACGATCGCCAGCAGCAATCGCCCGCCCGTCAACGCATTGGGAACGTGTCGAAACATCAGAACGTGCGGATTGTACGGATTAACCTTGGGGGTGGGTAGGGTATCGGCGGGTTCTCATTTTTCAGAAGGTGGAGCCTTGATGGGATGTTCATGGTGATGGAGACGATTTAAGGGGTTAAATAGCGCCCCTCCGATATTGGGGACGGACATTTCGGGCCACGGAATGGGAGGACCACCAGGCAGCAGACCGCGCATGATGCCGGCCAACAGCCGAAACGGGGCGGCCAGTTTTCTTATCCATGGGACCGTATACGGCTGGTTGGGCCGATAGAGCAGCACCGTGACATCATCGGCGGTCAAATGTCCCGCATAAGTCGATTCGATTTTCTTCAACAGTTGCGGGATCAGTTGCGCCGGCTGATCGATGGGCAAATCACCCATCATTTGCAGCAGCCCATCGGTCCCCAGAAACTCACCATCCGCGTCGCGGGATTCAATCAGCGAATCGGTATAACACAGGATCATGTCGCGCGGGTGCAGATCAACCTCAAACTGTTGATAGTTGTGCTCATCGGAGATGCCTAAAGGGAGATTGGTGTCGGCCCGGTCTCCCAATGATTTGGCGTCCAGAAGCATCCATTGTCCCGAGCGCGCATCATAAAGGATCGGCGGCGGATGCCCCGCGTTGCAGATCGACAGAGATCGGGTGGGCGCGAAAAATGTCGTCACGATGGCGGTGGCGAACCGCCCCGATTCGGCCATGGCGCCAAACTGCTGGTTCATCGAACGGACAAACCGCCCCTGGTCCATATAGTTGACGTATCGCCGCATCAACGTACGAAGCTGACCTGCGATCTGGGAGACCGTCTCCCCATGCCCGGCCACATCCGCCACCAAAAGCCGGGTGATCCGCCCGGTGGCGCACGAGGAGACAAAATGAACATCCCCGCCCGCGTCCGCCCCGTCATAAGGCTTGGAATAGACCCACGCATCCAGCCCGGCCAAAACAACGCTGGAATCAACGGTCTGGTTGCCCCCCCAGACTTCCATGCAGGTCATATATTCGGCCGTGGGCATGGTGATACAGTATCATAATCATGCCATTTGTGTCTTAATTTAGTATCGCGATGGATAATAATGCGAAGATGTGGTATGCTATGTCACGGTTCTTGGAGGAAATAATGCGAAAAATTGAAATGTTGATAGCTCTGGGCGCGGCGGGACTCTTTGTATCGGCCGCACCGGCGCAAACATTAAGCGTGACATCGCGCGGTTCGACGACCCTCGCCGGCACGACGACCGACCAGAACGGCAACTCCTTCACCATCACCGGCCTCAGCGGCATCACCTACACCGGCCTATCCTCACCTGGAATCTATCGCTACATCGCGGTGATGGACAATTCCAACAAGCTCGTGAAGCTGGATGTGCAATTCAATGCCAACGGATCGATCAGTTCATCGACCGTTGTTGGCGGCATCACGCTGGCCAATTCCAATGACTATGAAGGCATTGCCTACAACGCGGCCAACCAAAGTGTCTTTGTCAGCTACGAAAACGGCCCCGGCATTCAGGAATACAAACTCTCCGATGGTACGCTGCTGCAAACCGTTGCGATCCCGTCGATTTATACCAACAACCTGCGGACGAATTTCGGATTTGAATCGCTGGCCCGCAATGCCGCCGGCACACAGATGTGGACGGCCAATGAAGAAGCCCTGACCAGCGATGGGGCGCTGTCAACCACCAGCACGGGGAGCATCGTCCGCCTGCAAAAATTCAACGTCAGCGGCAACACCGTGACGGCCGGCCCGGAATATGGGTATCTCACCAATAAAATCCACGCGGCCGTCAACGGAGACAACAGCGGTTACAGCCGCAGCGGCCTTAGCGACCTTGTTGTGCTGCCGGATGGGAAGATGCTGGCGCTGGAACGGTCTTTTGCTTACAATAATGCCATCTTTTCGACCTATGGGAACCGCATTTATGAGATGGATTTCACTGGAGCAGCCGATGTCAGCGGTCTGGCCGGTGCGAACAATGGCCAGCCGTTCGGGTCTTATGTCAATAAATATCAACTCTGGACCAATCAAAGCCTGACCAATCCGGGCAATCTTGAAGGATTAACATCAGGTCCGTTTTTGACCGGCGGGAATTTGTCACTACTGGGCATCGTGGACGATGGGGATGGCGTTAGCCAGAACCGTCTTGTGGCCTTTGAATTGACTGGCGTGGCCGTCCCCGAACCATCCAGCATGGGTTTGCTGGGTGGGATTTTAATGGCGCAATTGATGCACCGTCGCCGCTGAAAATACGATCTGCAACAATTACACCCTGTCTTATTTCATTCAATGAATTCGTCGCCGTCGGGTTGCCAACAATCCGCCGGTGAATGCCAGAAGCACCAGGCCGGTGGGTTCAGGAACCGCAACGGCCGGCATCACTTCGCCCTGAAGATTGATCGTAATATCACCGCTGGCGAGAGGTTGATCATAAAACAGGTTTGTGCTGCGCGGGTGCAGGATGATGCTGCCCGTGTGGACGCCTTCGCCGGCGGAAGGATCAAGTCCAACGCTCAGCCCCTGCAACGACTGCCCGGCGGCGATATTGTCAAAGTTGCTGAATCCGCTGAGTGCAAACGGCCCGGCGGATGTGACATCAAATGAACCTTTGAGGTTGTCGGCCGGGCCGGCAATGTCGTTGAGCAATTCCATCAGGGCCGAAACGGGCGAGCCGTCGATCTGGCCAAGGTCCAGCAGATAACTGTTGCCCCCCCCGCTCAGTGAGCCATCCCCGCTGACATAGTTGAGCAGGGGAGAGGCGTACGCCAGAACATTGCCGGTGATGGTGACATTGGCGGAGGTGAGGCTCTTGGTGTCCAGATCCCCCTGTGTCGGCACGGATGATAGGAGCACTTCCACCGATCCATCCCGCGAGCCGGCCGACGTTGTGTCGATTCCGATCGTCATGGCGCCCGGTGCGCTGGTCTGCCCTCCGCCAAGTGTCACCAGGGCGCCATTGTGATTGATGCCCGAACCGCTGATGGTTCCAAACGAGGCATTCAAATTGTCCGAATATCCATCGCCGGAGGCGGTGTTGCCGATCGAAACGTTTTGTGCCGAGATGATGTCATTGATGTGGACCGTGCCGAAATCGAGCGATGTGGTCACATTTCCCGCGGCGTACCGATAAGCGGTGGCGCTGATCGTCAACGTCTGATCGCGGACATCGTCGAAGTTGTTGAGAATCTTCACCGTCTTGCTGGTTGAGCCAACCGATGCCGAGTTGTAATTGACCTCCAGCGAGGTGGAGCCATCGTGATCGAGCACGAAATTGGCGCCGCTGGAGGAGGTGATGCCCGTGATGCCAAGCGCGGTGCCGGTCAGATTTCCGGTTTGAATCGCGCCGCGAAGTTTGGGGCCGGCCGTGTCGCCGCCCCAGTTCAGATTGACCGTCAGGCTGGTGGGTGTGCCGACGCGGACGTTGCCGAACGCGAGGGTTGGCGTGGTGGTGTTCCCGCCGCTCAAATGACTGTCGCCTGTCAGGGTTTGGTCATCGGAACCATCGGCGTTGATTTGCAAATCGCTGTCCACATGAGCGCCCGAGGCCCGTGGATCAAAGGAATTGCCCGAGGCAAAGCCGGTGTTGGTGTAATCATTGACCACGGTCAGATAGGTGGTGGTGCTGCCGGTGCTGAGTGTGCCGCCAGTGACGGCCAGCGTGCCGAGCTTGTTGCTGCCGGCGCTGGTGCCCTTGGTGTTGAGATTGAACGTCCCCGCAACCGTGACCGTTGATCCGGAGGAGAGCTGATTGGCCGTCAACAGCTTGAGTGTTGTGCCGCTGTTGATGGTCACATCGCCCGATATCGCGATCGCGCCGCCGGATTTGTTCAGATCCAATTCACCCGAACTGATCGTGGTCAGGCCGCTGAGTGTATTGTCGGCCGATCCGCTGAGGGTCTGGGTTCCCGAACCCATTTTCGTGACAGCACCCGTTCCGCTGATGATACCGGAATAGGTTTTGCTGCTGCTTTCACCGAAGGTCAGCAGGCTGCTGGAACCAAGTTTGATCTCGCCGGCACCGCTGAGGCTGCCGATACGGTCGCTTTTGTCGTTGGTTTGAAGATCAAATGTGGCGTTGGCGTTTACTGTGACATCAGAGGAATTGTCAATTTGATCATTGAAATCCAACCGGACCGAGGCGGTGTTGGTTCCATCGCCGATGGTCAGGCTCCCTTTGATGGAGGTGACGCCCGATCCGCCATTAAATTTGTTCAGTGCCAAAATGCCCCGGGAGACGGTGGTGTCATCTGAATAGCTGTTGGCGGAAGTGCCGCTGAAGGTCAGTGTGCCGGTCCCGACTTTGGCAAATTCGCCCGTCCCGCTGATGACGCCGGAAAAATCGGTGTTGGTGGCGTCGCCCACGGTCAATTTACTGCCATCGCCCAGCGAGATTCTGCCGCTGCCGCTCAGGGAGCCGATGGTCTCCAGTCGGTCATCGTCGGACAAATCCAGCAGGCCTGAGCTGTTGATGGTGACGGCGGCCGTATCGGCGATTTGATTGGAACCCTGCAATTCAACCACATCAGCGTTTGTTCCGCCGGTGCCGTCGCCAACGACCAGATTGCCGGTAATGGAATTTTTGCCGGATGATTTTCCAAGCCGCAACTTGCCGCCGTTGACGGTGAATGTGCCGGAATAGGTGTTGTCGCTGCCCCCGCTGATCGTCACGGTCCCCAGTGACGTACTTCCTCCGGCCGTCCCCAGTGTCAGGTCGGTTGTCCCACTGCTGGTGCTCAACACGCCCGAGAGCGTCAATGAATCTCCGGTGTTGATCAGCAAGTCCAGGTTGCTGCCCAGGATGATCGGCGCGGAAATGGTGTGTGATCCATCATAAACCAGAATCGACGCATTGCCGCTGGATGACTGCAGGGTCAGGCTTTTTCCGCTGCTGGCTTTGAAAGTCCATGATTCGTTGGGAGAGCTGTCATTGTCACTGATCTTGAACGTGCCGAGCGTGCGTGAGGTATTAAACGTCACTGTTCGGTCATTGCTGATGTTGAGGGTCGAAAAATCGGCAATCGCGCCAACGCCGTCGGCAATGCTGCCGCTGGTCCAGTGCGAATCGCTCCAATTGCCTCCGGAGTCATCCTTCCATGTGCCATTGACGGCCGAAAAAGCCTGACCGCCCAGCGTTACACCCGCCACCGCCGCGCAGAGAATCCCCGCGCGTTTGGATGCACCATCCCGACCTTGCCCGAACATAAAATGTCCTTTGCCGCGGCCGAGTTGATTTTGGCCGCAAAACGAAATGGGTCCGGTTGGAGCCGCCATTTCCAAGCTGCATTCGCGCAGCCTGTGCCCACGAAACGGCTGATGAAAAAGTATTACATCTTTTGTTGCTATGCCATCGAAAAGATGGGGGAATGCATGATTTCAGGCGATTTGACGTATCATTATAGGGTTTAATCTGTCTGTAATGTCCAGGAAGAATCAACCGATATTAGCGTATTAATCAAATAGGCCGGATTTCCAGCCATTGGAAGGATTAGACGCCATTCATTACCTGGCCGAGGCGGCCATGTTGACGGCGGCTTCTCGCGTTTCGATCGTCTTTCGTCCGCCGTAGGTTCGGCCCATTTCTTCGAGAAATTCGTCGAACTCCTCGCCATTGATCGGCAGGTTCACGGGTTGGCGTTTCAGTGCGGACATCACCATCGCATTGCCGATCTCCAGCCCGCGAACACCTTCAATGCCGGGGGCGATCAGTGGGGTGTCGTCGTTGACGTGGTTGATGAAATTTTGCAACAACGCCGCGCGGTCGTTGGCCTTTCCGATGACGGGAATGTCGATCTCCCAGCATTCGATGGTCGGAAAACTCTGGTTGGTGGTGCGATTGAGTTCGCTGATGCTCTGCGTGGTGCGGGTGAAATGCAGTTTTCCCCCTTCGAGCACGAATTTGCCGCGGTCGCCGGCGATTTCGAGTCGATTGGTGCCGGGGGCTTCGCCGGTGGTGGTCATGAAATGACCGATCGCGCCATTGGGATATTCAAGGATGGCGCTGATCTCATCCTCGACTTCGATCGGATGCGTTTTGCCGATGAAACCGACGGCGGTGATGCGCGAGGGCATCAGGCCGGTGATCCACTGCAGCAGATCGAGATTGTGCGGGCACTGGTTGATCAGCACGCCGCCCCCTTCACCCTTCCATGTGGCGCGCCACCCGCCCGATCCGTAATAGGCGTTGGTGCGGAACCAATCGGTGACAATCCATGTGATGCGCGAGATTTCCCCCAGTTCGCCGCTGTGAATCAACTCGCGCAATTTGGCGTATGTAGCATCCGTGCGCTGCTGATACATGATGCCGAATTTCACCTTTGGGTGTTTTTTTGCGACGGCGTTCAATCGCCGCGCCTCGCTGACCGAGACGGCGATCGGTTTTTCGCACAGGACGTGAATGCCGCGCTCGATGGCCGCGATGGACATCGGCACATGCTGGTAATGCGGCACCGCGATCAACACAGCGTCGATCTTGCCACTGTTGATCATCTGGTCGTAATCGGAGAATCTCGCCGCGCTCTTGGGCAGCCGGTCCAGCCGCTGGGTATTTTCATCACACCCGGCCACCAGATCGACGTTTTTACACTCGGAAAAACAGTCAATGTGGACCTGACCGATGTTGCCCAGGCCGATGATTCCAAATCGCAGTGGTTTTGACATGATGGTGATTTCCCTTTTGCTTGGCTGTGTTCAGACGACGCCGGCCAACGGTATTTTATGTTTGGCGCAGATCGCTTTCAACGCATCGGCGGCCACCTTGAAAAGGAATTCATCCGTCTCACCATGCGAAGGCCCGGCGTATTTCAGGTGCGGTTCCAACGACAGAAACCCGCGATATCCATTGGCGTAGGCATCCGCCACGATGGATGGAATTTGCCCTTCACCCTCTCCGGCGGGGACGTTTTTCTTGTTACGCAGGGCATCTTTAATGTGGAAATGCACCACAAAGGACTGAATCTCAGGCCAGATTTTCTCGGGATAATCACCCACCTGCACAAAATTGGCGAAATCAAACGCGGCCCGTAGCTTTGGATGATTGATGGTCCGCAACAGATCGAGCGATCGCTGGCCGGTGTCGCCATAAATGTGGCTTTCGTTTTCCAGAACCAGAATCACCTTTTTGTCTTTGACATAATCCACCTTGGCCCGCATCCGCCGAAGGATTTCATCGCGATAAGGTGCCCATTCGGTTTTGCCTTCGGGGAGGTAATAACTGAATATCCGAATGTAGGGTGCTTCAAAATATTCGGCCATCGCCACCGCCACTTTGAACTTCTCAAAATGCGGCTCCCAAGGCTCGTCGATTTTGACCTTGCCGATGGGCGATCCGATGCAGGCCACTCCCATGCCGGCCGCCTTGAGCTTGGTGCGGATTTTCTGCTTCAATGGCTCATCAAAATCGAGCACATTCTTATTATCGGCCCCGCGCAACTCAAAATACATCACCGAGTTGTCCCGGCAGACCTGAATCTGATGGTCAATATCCGGACCGATCTCATCCGCAAACGCCGCCAATTTCAACATGACAAATCGCTACCTTTCCTTAATTTCCAAATAACCAACACAAATAATTAAAAAACATTTGACAACATTTCAAAGTGTAGTATATTTTGTCATGTAACGCAAGCGTGTGCGTAAGGAATTATTCAGGAAATACGCCATAAAACATCACTTTTAGCAAGCGTGTGCGTAATGCTGAAAAATTTGGGGATAGGTCGAGTGATTGCACCTAAGGCGCCTTTGACGAGCGTGGATATTGCCCGGTTGGCGGGGGTGGCGCCATCGACGATTTCACGGGTTTTGAATCGGGCGGGGGGGTTTTCCAAGCAGACGGAACGTCGGGTGTTGGAGGTGGTGCGGAAGACGGGTTATCGGCCGTCGTTGGCGGCCAGTTCGTTGTCGCGGAAGGCGAATGATACGATTGGTTTGATTACGGAGATTGAAGGTCAGCCGGGGTATTATGGGCCGCAATTGATTCGGGGCATTTCGCTGGCGTTGAGCCAATATTCCAAGCGTCTGGCGATGGATACGGTGCATCGCGGGGATGAGGCGTCGAGTATCGAAAAGTTGCCATTGTTCCGGTCGCGGTCGGTGGATGGGTATATTTTTGACACGCACCAGGCGGCGGGTGATCTGCAGGGGATGGCCAATCATCTCTCATTGCCGTATGTCTTTGTCAATTCACGATATACGTTGCCGATCAACACGATCATGCCGGACGATGTGGATGCGGCGAAGCAGGCGACCGAGCATCTGATTCGTCATGGGCACAAGCGGATCGGGTATTTCCCATCGGCTTATACGCAGGTGCATTCGAGTCAGGAAAACCGGATGAAGGGTTATTTGCAGGCCATTCTCACGGCCGGCCTGCAGCCGGTTCCGATGTGGGATGTTCCGTTGGACAAGAAGGGGAAATGGTTGACGGTGGATGATTATCTGCCGCGATTGAAGACCTATCTGGACGAATTCAAATGCACGGCGGTGGTGACGTATCACGCATTTGCGGCCGCTTGTGTGTTCAGCGGGTGTTATCAGCTTGGGATTCGGGTTCCGCAGGATTTGTCGATCATCGCATCCGACTATGACCCGATTCTGGAATATCTGCCGGTTCGCATCACCAGCATTCAGCTAGACCGAATCGAGATCGGCAAGCTGGCGGTGGAGATGCTGATTCAGCAGATCGACAACCCCGAAGACAACCAAATTACAACCGTCCTGGTGGATGGTTCGTTGAAAAAATTCGACTCGGTTGGGCCGCCGGCCGCGGATCGGTCGGCGTGACAATCACAAGGATGAAAGAGAGGTACAGTATGAAGAGTGTCTGTATCAAACGTCGTAAGGGATTGACCGCGTTTACATTGGTTGAGCTCCTTGTAGTCATAGGAATCATAGCGCTGTTGATCTCGATATTGCTGCCGTCGTTGAACAAGGCCCGCGAGGCGGCCAAGACGGTTCAGTGTGCCAACAACATGCGGCAGGTTGGGATCGCGTTGCAGATGTATGCCAGCAGTCAGAAGGGTTGGTTGCCGCCGGCCGTGCCGGGTAATTGGTATTCAAGCGGCCAAGTCGGCAACGGTGGGTCGGTCTTGACTTGGGTTGACCTCATGCTGCAGACAGGGTGCATGAAGGCGGGTGGGGACCAGCCATACTCCGGTGCTTTAGATTGGCTGAACGCTTACTGGATTCCCATTTTGCGTTGTCCGTCGGCCGTGAGTTATTTCGGGAATGGAGACTGGACGACAAACTGGCTGCAAGAGTGGTCGTACACGGTTCCTTACAACATCTTTGGCATCGGTGGGGCCAACACTGGCCTACCCATGCCCAGCAAGTTGGCCACCCTGCGCCCCGCCGCACAGGTCATTGCCTTGGTTGAATCGTATGCCGGCGCACAGGCGTATTATCCAATGTCCTATGGCTCAGAAGGCACCGCATGGGGTGCTTTTGGGTGGGATGTTCGCCATGGAAAGCAATCCAATTTCCTGATGGCCGATGGGCATGTGAGCAGTTACAGCTACAGCGGCCCCCGTATTTTCGGCACGGTCTGGTGTCTTCGGGAAAACTGGGAGGATGAGGTTCGATATCGTCTGTATGACCGTCGGGATGCCATCAATCTGGAGCAGTATTGGCCATAAATCGTGATGGCAGGATCTCACGCTATGTGCTGAATGGATTGTACGGAAAAGGATATTCCATCAATGGATTTGCATCATCGAATCAATCTTCGTAAGGCGAGTGCCGGGATTGTTCTGGCACTGTTGACACCGCTGCTGGCCGCCGGTGCTGCCGGCCAGCAGCGCGGTAACACCGTGCCGGAGATTCCCATCGCCCGCGGGACCGAGGCGGATCGTGGCGACGCGATCTCGCCGGGGTTTGTGGGGGTCAAGGATGGACATCTTTGGCACGACGGCCAGCGTCTGCGCCTGTGGGGGATTGCGGCGGTCAGCGAGATCAATGGCGATTATTTCAGCAAAGAGGATATGGACGGCGTTCTGGATCGGATGAAGGCGGTCGGGTTCAATGCGATTCGCCCTCATCTGTATGACATTTTCATGATCCCCAAGGATGATCCGGGTGTCGGCATCTCCAGCTACACCAAGGGAGATAATTCCTACCTCGACAAGATGGATTATTTCTTCGCCGGGGCGGCCAAGCGGGGCCTGCTGCTCTACATGACCTTTGACCGCCGGCGCGTGGCGATCAAGCCTGAGGCGTATGACCTGTTTCCCTCCGCCGGTGCTGAAGATGAGGCCGATTGGAAGAAGACGGTCGCCGAGTTGAATGCCGAACAGGGGCATCCCTCCTGGTGGATCGAGCAGGCCTGGCCTTTGGATGAACGGCTGGAAAAGATTTACACGATCTGGGTTAAAAATCAGCTTGCTCATGTGAATCAGTACACCGGCAAGAGCTACGCCGAGGATCCGAACATTGCGATGTGGGAGATCTCCAACGAGACCAGTTACATCTCATTTGCAATGGATGGAAGCTCGGCCGCTTTCAGGGGGTATTTCGCCAAGCAGACGCAAAAGAGGTGGAACAAGTTCCTGCAGGACTATTACAAGAGTACGGATCGGCTCAAGGCCGCGTGGGGGTCGTTGGAAGAGGGTGAATCGCTGGAGAATGGGACGATCAAGCTCACTCCGATGCCGATTCCGGTTTATGACAAGATGGCGTATGAGACCGCCAAATACCCGACCCGTCGGGTGCGCGACCTGATCACCTTTTTTGTCAACCAGTACATCGAGGCGAACAACCGGATATTGGCGGTGATTCGCGCATCGGCTCCCAAGGGTGTGGGCGCCAACGTTGTGCCGGTGACATACGACACTCACCACGCGCCCAGCATGTTGGAAATGTACTGCGCGGGTGCTGGGAGTATCGTCAGCGCCGGAAATTACACCTGGCTGCGCACCTTTGACACCAGCGATCCAACCTATCCCTGGACGCCGCTGATCGCCGGTCCGCCGACGTTTTATGGGATGGACCTGGGGCGGATTGCCGGCAAGCCAACCGTGTCGTACGAGGTGAACATTCACAAGCCGGCCCCTTATCGCGCGGAATTTCCGTTTGCCATCGCCGCGTATGATTCGGCCCGCAACTGGGATGGGACGTTCTGGTACTACTGGGCGGACTGGAACGAAAAACCGGCAAAGACTTACGAACAGTATGTCCAGACGGGGCTGCATTACGCGTCCAAATCCAATGCGTGGGGGGGGGTGGGGATTGCGCCTGATCCGATTCAGGTGGCCGCGTTGAAGGTGGCGGGGACGATTTTCAAAACCGGCGCGATCCGTGCCGATGAGCATCCGGCCAGGATCGTCGTGGGGGAGGATGAGTTGGTCTGGTCGTATGGTCGGATGTGGGAATGGATGGGCCTGGTGCGTTCGGCGAGGCGCAACGGCGGGGGGGAGCTCGATTTTAATTTCAAGCAGACGCCGCGTGATCCGGGGTTGTTTACGCAGCCGCAGACGATGCCGCGTGCGAGCCGGCTTGGGCCGGATGTGCGGTTTGACCATGCCAAACGGCAGATGGTGGTCGACAACGACAAGGTGAAGATGTTTGTGGGGTGGCCTGATTCATCAACGGTCTCGTTTGGCCATGGCATCGCGATCAATGACCTGAAGGTGGGGCAATTCATCGCGTTCGTGCTGGTGAGCGATGACTGCCTGCCGCTGGAGAGGAGCAAAAAGGTTTTGTTGACCGCGCTGTCAACGGGTGAAAACAAGGATTTCAAGTATGACCCGAGTGCGACCAAGGAGACAGGTTTTCCGGGGATGTTCGGCGGCATCGTCTCCATGGGTGAAGGCCCGGTGCAGGTGGTCTGGCCCAAGTTGACGGTGTCGGTGGGGAGTCGAAAAGGAGAATGCACCTGGTTCAACGTGTTGCCCGAAGCGATCGGGACGGAACCGGTGGATGGACAAATCAAGTTCGACGGTATGCGCCCCGCGGCGTGGGGGGAGGTGGAATTCCGTTGATGGGCGATGTTGTGTATGAGTGTGTTTTTATTGTGTAGTGTGTTTTGTTTTTCATTTTTCTCTTTTAGGAGAGGTTTTATGAGAACGTCAGTTCTTTATCGTGCCGCGTTCGCGGCGGTTGGTTCGATGCTTTTGGCCGGTGCAGCTCAGGCGACGGTGGTTGATATCACAACTGCTGTCGGCGTTGGTGCTGATGCGACTGTCAGCGGATTCATCGGCGCGGGCGCAATCCCGGATCAAAGAAACACCAATTACGGCAGCGATGCGGAGGCGTATTATAATTTTCAGGCGACGTCAGGCTACGGTGTGCCAATCAATAATCGAATCTATCTGAAGTTCGACCTGCCTGATGATATCGACACGATCACCAGCGCCGGCATCACCGTTAGAAGCCGTGCAAACCCCAATAAATGGGTTGCAGTGTGGGGCTTGACCGACGAATCGTTGGATAACTGGTCCGAGAACACAATCACGTGGAACAATGCGCCAGCAAACACCGCGTATAATGTTCAGGATCCCGATGGAACTAAAGCGGTAACGACCGACTGGTTCATCGACAATCTCGCTTCACCGAGTAACGTGGGTTTTGCCAACAACACGCCGTTGAAGAATTTTCTGAATACCGACACCAATGGCGTGGTCACACTTATTCTGGCCTATACGGGCGTTGGCGCAGGCAGCACCACGGGAGTCATTGATACGAAGGAGAGTGCTCTGGGCGATGCCTTGGCTCCGACACTGCATCTGGAATATACGCCTGTTCCCGTCCCCGAGCCGGCCAGTCTGTCGCTTCTGGCTTTGGGCGGGTTGGCGCTGGTGCGGCGTCGTCGTTCGGTTGCCTGATGAGATGTTTTTTCACCGCCCGGGTTGTTGATCGCAATCCCGGCGGCTTTGGGGGACACCCCCGCCCTACCCTCCCCCGTTGAGTACAACGGGGGAGGGAAAAGACGGTTACAATGCGACAGATGCAGGCAACAACATCCAGAGGCGGTACGCGCCAGGCAACGATCCAACGTCAGGTTCTGCTGCAAGGCCGGCGGAACAACCAGTGCTGGTTTTCGCCGACGATTGTTGCGATACCCTCATCCGGTGGATTGCGGGTGGTCGTTACCGTGCATCAACTTTCGGGCAACGATTACGGGCCGCTGCATACGATTGTCAGCGGGGACATGGGGAGGAGTTGGTGTTCGCCGTTTCAAAGTCAGAATCTGTTTAAGATTCCGCTGGAGGATGATGTTTTTGAGTCGGTGCATTCGTTTGGGATGATGCATCACCGTAAGACGGGGCGGACATTTGGGTATGGGGGGACGGTCTTCACGCGCGACCGCAACATCAATCCACTGTTCAAGACCGAATGGTTTGTACGTGAGTATGCCATGAAACTGAGTGGCGCGTTTGCGTGGTGGGATGATGCGCGGGGTGATTTTGAGCCTTGGAAGAAGTTTGATGCGCCGCAGATTCGCACCAGCGAGAAGTATGCGCATGTATTTGGGATGGATCAGTGTTGCGAGCGGGCGGATGGGTCGATTCTGATGCCGATGACCGAGGCTCGCGCGGACAGGTCTTGCGGGGTGGGGACGATGATTGTGGAGCTGGGTTCGGGTTCGCCGGTGGTGACAAAGGTGGGGGGGGTGTTTGGCGAGAAGTTTGCGGAGCCATCGATTGTGGAATTTGATGGGCGGTATTTGATGACGATCCGTTCGGAGGCGCGTGATGGGAGGATGTATCGGGCGGCCAGCCGTGATGGGTTGCAATGGACCGATCTGGCGGCCTGGAGCTGGGATGATGGCTCACCTGTGGAGACGGCCAATACGCAGCAGCATTGGATGAGATTGGGTGGGGCGCTGTATCTGGTTTATACGCGAAAGAGTGAGTTGAACAACGGGGTGTTTCGGTTTCGCGCTCCGCTGTACATGGCACAGGTGGATCCGAACCGGATGCAACTGATCCGATCCACGGAGCAGATTGTCTTTGAGGAGAAAGGGGCGCGGATGGGGAATTTTTCGATCTGTTCGATCAGCGAAAACGAAGCATGGATCGTGACGGGTGAATGGTTGCAACAGATGGTGGCGGGATATGGGCCGGAGCGGGTGGGGTTTGTGGATTGTGGGGATGATCCATCGCCTTATAACCGGTTGATTTATCGGGGTGATTTGTTGTTGGCGAAGATTCGGGTGTGAAGGGGGATTGGAATCGTGCATCAAAGAGTGGACAACATTATTGAGAGGGTTTGATGATGAGGAAAGCGATTCATAAGGTGTGCGTGGCGGCGGCGGCCTGTGCGTTGGCGTTGGTGGGGTCGGCCGTGTCGGCCCAGCAGATCAACGTCAATGTGGGGGCGAGCCAGCAGCCGTTTAACCGCGGCGTTTTTGGGACCAATGCCGATATCGGCCCGTACATCAGCGAAGGGTATGGCGCGGCCTATAATGCCAATCTGGCGCTGTTGAACAACACCAGCTATCGCGGGGCGGCCGGCGGGTTTTGGGCGGAGAGTTATGACTGGAGAACCCGAGACAAAGTTACAGGTCCGCTGCAACTGCCCGGCGGCGGGACGGCACATGGCCAAACGACCCTGGAATTGATGCGCAACGCGCGCGACAGCGGCAATTCCAATCTGATCCTGACCGTCAATTCGCATGGGCTGGGGACATGGGATGGTGTCAATAACGTTGTTATTTATAACGATACCTCGACGGCGACCCTGACCCAACTGGCGTCGGACTGGGTGCGATATACCAACCATATCGTCCAGACGTATCGGCAGGGGGATACAATCACCGATCCTGAAGACTTGCGAATTCTGAATTCGTTGAGCTGGGGTGGGCCGGATTTCCGGGATGATCTGTTGCTGGCGCCGGGCGAAGCGCCGGTGCCCAAGGTGACGTATTGGGAGATCGGCAATGAAGTGAATCATCGTGACGATGGGGATACCGGCGATGCGTATCGTGCCCGCTATCACGCGATCACCACGGCGATGACGGCGATCGACAATTCGATCAAGGTGGGGCCGAATGTCACGGGGCAGTATCAGAGCGGGACGGGCAGTGCCAAGGATTATCTCAAGGCGCTGCTCAAACCGGTTAGCAATCAATGGGAACGCGTCGATTTCGTCAGTTATCACCCGTATGACAATGAGGTCAACAAGGTTGATGATACGAACCACGCCGGCGTGAGCAGTGCGCTGAAAAACCTCTGGACACGGCAGGACAGCATGCGCCAGTGGGCCAAGGATCAGATCAATCAGAATCTGAACACCGGGTGGGATCAGTTGTGGAATCCGAAGTATTATCCCGGCCGCGCTTCGGTTGAGCTGCTGGCGACGGAGTGGAATCCTTCCACCTATTCAAACGCCTATACATTAAGACAGTGGAACGCGCTGGGTATCGTCGAGACGGCGATGAATATGGCGCAGAACGGCCTGAGTGCATCCAACTTCTGGCTTTGGCCGGCCAATATTTATGATGGCGAGAAGATTCCGCAGTACAAAGCGATGGAGGCTTTGTCCAAGTATGGTGGCGACACGCTGGTCAGCAGTTATCAAAGCCCCAATGGCAACTCCAATGCCCGGCTGTACATCACCCAGGACAGCGAGACCGGAACGATTACCGTGTGGGGGATGAACATGCTCTTTGGCGATCCGGGCGATCAGGCGATCACGTTGACGTTGTCGCTGAATAACCTGGGGATCGACCCGGGGCAGATCACGCTGATGCGGCTGGCCGATACGACCGGGCCGACGACGTTATTCAGCAGTGGAACGGGGACTTGGCAGAATTGGACTTCCAATGTCGATTGGATCACCACCGACATGACCGGCATGGGGTTGCAGAGTTTTGATTTCACGATCAACCCGGCCGAGTTGCAGTTGCTGGTGATTCATCCGATGGCGGTGCCGGAACCGGGGACGATGGGGCTTGTGTTGGGCGGCATGGCGTTGATGGCGCTCAAGCGCCGGCGCGGTCGGTGATGGTGGATGCGGGTGTGTGTGGAAGATCGTCCAGATCATCCACGACAAGCAACCGCGGGCGATGATTTTACGGATGGTCGCTTTGCCGTGTCAGCATGAACCGGGCTAGCTGCGCGGCGGGGTTGAGTAGTACAACGCCGAATGGAATCCACTGCCGGATGAACCGATGGTGTGATTTGTGGATATTGTCTGTCATTTCATCAGAGAAGATGGGGTGACCTCCAAGGATGTGAGGCACGATTTTCCGCACCTGACTGGGAAAAGGGTTATCTGATCCAAGTTCAACAATCTGTCGTTTCGTTTATCCGTATCACCTTCCGGGGTTCAAGCTCCGCGGGGTGTTTTAGTGAATGCTATTGGAGACGGAATGCGAATATTCAAGCAACACCGGTTGCAAATTCTTGGACGGCCAACGCGATGCCGCGCGCCGCCGGGATGATTCTCGTGAGGTGTCCGCGAAAAGACCAAATCAATGTTCCAATTGACATGACATTTCTTGAAAGGATGCGAATATGAAAAGTCAACTGACAAGTGTGTGCTTTGCCGCAATATTGTCCACCTCGGGCATTTGTGCGGCGCAAACGATCGCCGTGGATGTTTTGAACAGCCATCAACCCTTCAGCCGGGCCGTCTTCGGGCAGAATCTGGCCGTGTCACCCTATTATTCCGAAGGGTATGGTGCGGCCTACGACAAGAACCTGACGCTTCTGAATGATACGAGTATGCGCGGTCCGGCCGGGGGCATGCGCGCCGACAGTTACAACTGGAAAACCCGCGAGGATGCGAGCGGTCCCCTGGTGCTACCTGGCGGTGGAACGGCGCGGGGTGAATCGACGTTGGACTACCTTCGCAATGCACGCGATCATAATTCCATGCCCGTTTTCACCATCAACCAGCGCGGGCTGGGTTATGTTGACGGCAGCGGAAACGTCGTCTATACGGACACATCGACCACCACGCTGAAAAACATGGCCAAGGACTGGGTGCGATATACCAATCGCATCGTTCAGCTTTACCGTCAGGGTGACACCATCACCAATTCAGAAGACCTTCGGGTACTCAACTCGCTCAGTTGGGCGGGTCCGGATTATACCTCCGACCTGCTTCTGGCTCCGGGCGAAGCGCCGGTGCCGAAGGTCAATTACTGGGAAATTGGCAATGAAGTGAATTTTTATGGTTCAGCCAGTTCCTACAAAAGCAGGTATAAATCCATCACGAGCGCCATGCGGTCGCAGGATTCGTCCATCAAGGTTGGGCCGAACATCACAGGCGGGTATCAATCGGGATCCAGTGCCGCCGACAGCTTTCTCACGACATTGCTTGGCGGGTCATTCTGGAACCAGGCACGTGTTGATTTCATCAGCTATCACCCTTACGGGTATCAGATTCTCGGCGTTCCCGACACCGATCACGCCGGCATCAGCCAGCAGCTTGGCAACATCAGGACCAACCAGCTTCTTGAGCGAGACTGGGTGAAAGCACGGGTCCAGTCAACCCGTGGAACCGCTGCCGCCAATGCAATGCCGCTGCTGGCGACCGAATGGAACCCCTCGACGTACAACTACAGCTATAGTCTGCGGCAATGGAACGCCCTGGGCATCGTCGAAACCGCCATGTCCTATGCCGACATGGGTATGACATCCGCCAACTTCTGGTTATGGCCGGCCTATATTTTCAACGGCGCCGAAATTCCGCAGTACAAAGCCATGGAAGCGCTGAACCAATTTGGCGGCGATACGATCGTCAGCTATTACCAAAGCCCCGCCGGCAATTCCAATGCCCGGCTTTATATCACACGCGACAGCACGACGGGCGCGCTCACCGTCTGGGGCATGAACTTTCTATTTGGCGATCCCGGCGATCAGGCGATCAGTCTGCATCTGTCGTTGAACAACCTGGGAATTGATCCAGGACAGATCACGCTCATGCGACTGGCGAACCTGAACGGTCCGACCACACTGATCGACCAGGTGAATCCGAACGATCCGAACAATCTGTCCATTGGATGGATCAACACGGATCTGACCGGCATGGGGTTGCAGAGTTTTGATTTCACCATCAACCCGGCCGAATTACAGGTGTTGGTGATTCAGCCGGCGGAGGGCAGCCAGTTGATGCAGGGCATGGTGCCGACACTGGATATCCAGTCGGTGCCTGAGCCGGGGACGATCGGGCTTGTGTTGGGCGGCATGGTGTTGATGACGCTCAAACGCCGGCGCGGCCGGTGATATTGGATGTGGTTTCGTGCCGCGGCATGGTAGTTGGTTGTCATTTGGGATGGTTTGCCAATGGGTTGCCTTCGTCAAATGTTGGGCATCGTGATGGTGTTGGTCGGTGTGGCGGTGGTGCGCGGCGGGGAGCCGGCCACCCAACCGACGACGCAGCCCGTGACGGTGATCCCCGTCGCCAATGACATGCCGCGGCATGAGCATAATCTGCAACGCATCCAGCATGGTCCAATCGGCGTCATGTTCATGGGAGATTCGATCACATGGGGGTGGGGTCACCACCCTGAGCTTTGGGACAAGACTTTTGGCCGTTACAACCCGGCCAATTTCGGCATTCCCGGTGATCGGACGCAGAATGTCTTGTGGCGGATCAATCATGGCGAGCTGGATGGGTATCAGGCCAGGGTCATCGTATTGATGATCGGCACCAACAATACGGGCGATCCTCCCAGGGATATCATTTTGGGGGTTCGGGAGATCGTTCGGATCATGCACCAAAAGCAGCCGCGGGCCATGATCCTGCTGATGGCCGCCTTGCCGCGGCAGCACGAACCGGGCAAGACGCGCCACGAGGTGGAACAGTTTAACGCCGAGTTGAGCAAACTGTCGGATGACCCGATGGTGCGGTATGTGGACATCGGCCGTCATTTCGTCGGCGAGGATGGGATGATCTCCAAGGAGATGATGTATGATTATTTACATCTGACCGAGAAGGGGTATCAGATATGGGCACAGAAAATGGGGCCGATTTTACAGCAGATGATGCAGATGGAAGATAAATAACCAACCATGAGTACACGAATCGACACAATGTATCTTTTTGTTCATCCGTTGCACGTGCTGGGTCCGGAGGCGGATCGGTGCATGGTGTTGTGGCGGCAACTGCTTGAAAAGGAGAGCGCCAATCCGCACAGCGCGGTCTGCATCATCTCTGATGGACATCCTGACACGGCCCCGCTGGTTGAGATCGCGGACAAACTCTTTGGCAACCGCTTTTTGAACGATCCACGCGATGAATCGGATGAGACGGCGATACAGGTCTCCAGTGACCTGGACAAGATGTTTCACGAGCGAGGCTGGAATGACCAGTGGGTTCCGTATGAGTTCTGGAGTTCGCGCAATGTCCGCCGCAATGCGATGGGGATTTTGAAGATGATGCGCAAGCAGGGTTTGGAGTTTGATCCGACGACACTGAAACTTGTGGCGGCGGGGCAGCAGTGGTCCGGTTGCATGGCCAAGTATCCAATGTTCGTGGGTCAGTACATGGGGTTGAAGCAAACCCCGCGGGTGCGCGGCGATCTATGCCCCGAGGCGGGATATCCACACAAGGCGAATTTTCAGGAGTGCATCGAACTGGACCGGCATGTGCATCTGTTTCTGTTCAAAATGCCAGATGGCCGGCCCATGGCGCAGTTGACCGATGGGATGCGTGCGATCTGGGAACACCCGCATGTCGCCGTGCTTCCGGCGGAAGCTGGACGGTTTCTCGACATCACTGTCGACACTCCCAATGCCAACGTCAGGCCGGATGAGCGGGCAATACGGCGGCGTGCCGATGGCTCACTGGAAGTTGATGTGGGTGATGGGGTGCGGCCGGTCAATGTGACGGTGTTTGGACATGACATCACCTATGAAGCATTTCGCGATCTGATGAAACAGGCCGTGATTCGGGCGATGGGGAAGATGTAACCAATCGCATTTGAGCATCCGAATATCCCGACGAAAAAGGGAATTTTATTTGCACACTTTGTATGCGATTGCTAATTTGCGGCTACGTTTTTCAGTTCAAACTCAACAGGAGAAATCATGGCATCCAATCGTGGTGTGGCCTACATCAAGCCCGGCGTTGTTGAAGTGCAATCGATTGACTTCCCCAAGTTGTACGATCCGGCGTTGAAGCGCAAGATCGAGCATGGTGTGATCCTGAAGATCATCTCGACCAACATTTGCGGGTCGGATCAACACATGGTGCGCGGGCGGACGACCGCGCCGGCCGGTCTGGTGCTGGGACATGAAATCACCGGCGAGGTGCTCGAAACGGGGCGGGATGTGATGTTTATCAAAAAAGGGGACATCGTTTCGGTTCCGTTCAACATCGCGTGCGGGCGATGCCGCAATTGCAACGAAGGAAAGACCGGCATCTGCCAGAACGTCAATCCGGCCCGCGCCGGGGCGGCGTATGGGTATGTGGACATGGGAGGCTGGGTCGGCGGGCAGGCGGAATATGTCCTGGTTCCGTATGCCGATTTCAATCTGCTCAAGTTTCCCGACAAAGACCAGGCGATGGCCAAGATCAAGGATTTGACGCTGCTTTCGGATATTTTCCCCACGGGATATCACGGCGCGGTGACGGCCGGCGTGGGGCCGGGGATGGTGGCGTATGTCGCGGGGGCCGGCCCGGTTGGGCTGGCGTGCGCGGCCAGTTGCCACCTGCTGGGGGCGGCGGCCGTGCTTGTGGGGGATTTGAACAAGGACCGGCTTAAACAGGCCAAGAGCTTTGGGTGTGTGCCGATTGATCTGACGAAAAATGCAACTTTGGCCGAATTGATCGAACAGGAAGTGGGGGTGCCGGAGGTGGATTGCAGCATCGACTGTGTCGGGTTTGAGGCACATGGAACCGGCAAGAATTCGAGCGTTGAACGTCCCGCCACGGTGTTGAATCAGATCATGGAAGTGACCCGCGCCGGCGGGGCGCTGGGCATTCCGGGTTTGTATGTCACCGGCGACCCTGGCGCGGTGGATGACAATGCCAAGATCGGGATGCTCGGCATCCGCATCGGCCTGGGGTGGGCCAAGAGCCACTGCCTGACCACCGGCCAATGCCCGGTGAAGAAATACAACCGCCAGTTGATGATGTGCATCCTGCACGACAAGATCAAAATCGCCAAGGCGGTGAACGTGCAGACGATCTCGCTGGATCAGGCCCCCAAAGGGTACAAGGATTTTGATAAAGGGGCGGCTAAAAAGTATGTCATCGATCCCAATGGGATGATCGCGGCATAAGCGGCGAGATTGCCTGCGGATCAAGGCAATGTGGCGGGCGAACCGGCCGATTGGGCCGAAGGCCGGGGTTGGGGTCCATGCCAGCCGGGGATGAACCGGTATGGCGGCGGATCCCAATGAAACGGCTTGCCCGGCGGGGCGTGCTTGTCCAGATCATAAACCAACATGCAATGGCCGATGATCGCATCGGGTTCCATGGCGCGAAGCTGGGCGAAGGTGTCGGGCCAGTAATACAACCCGGCTTCCCAGACCGGGCTGATGATCAGGATGCCGTGGGTGGGGGGTGGTTCTGTGCGTTCCAAGGGTATCACGCGATCGCCGAGATAAAACCACAATTTAGGTTTGGGAAGATCTCCCATATAAAAATATCCAAGATAAACCGGGCGACCAGGCTGTGGATGCTTATCAAGCCATTGAGCAACCTCTTTCAGCGATTGGCTCCAATCGAAGTTGGAGTCATTGATGCTTAAATAAGGCTTGTGGCGGGGGAAATTGACATAGCTCAGGTAATCGGGGTGATAACTCAAGGCATGAACGCCCGAAGTGATGACCGCGATCCACAGGATGCACGCCACGATCTTCCCCGCATGGGTCATGCAGCGTGAACTGAGGATTATCGCCAGGAGATACGGGGCAAAAACATGTCGAAAGCCGATATTCAATCGGGTCATTAAAATCGGCGGGATCCAGACCAGCAGAGGTAATATCAGGTATAGTTCCGTCCATCGCGGGCGCAATTTTTTCAGGGAAAAGATCGCCGCCAGAAAAACCAGTCCAAAACCGATAGGGACTTTGAACGTGCTGAGGACGGGGAAATAGTACCACCAGCCGCCGATGCGATGTTGGCCGAGAATAAATCCCCAGTGTCCATGCCGCATGTGCTGCAACTCGCCGACGACCGCGGCGATATACAGCCCGCCCGGCCAGCGCAGGTCCAGCAACGGTTCGAGATAGTGTGCCACAAACGAGTCGGGGTTGGTGTAAGAAATGGACCAGGTGTTGTTGCGGGGAATGGAGATGTCGAAGAGCAACATTGCCCAACACCATCCCACCACCAGTATTCCCGCCAGCAGCATCTTGTTGAATTGCGGCCGCAATGTCGGCCGAAGCGTGGACCATGGGATGCCGTGGCGAAGTGGGCGGATGTACCATTCAAAAACCGCCCACAGCAATACGATGAACGGCGCGATGATGCCGCTGGTTTTCATCTGCATCACCAGCGCGGTAGCGAAGGTCAGCAACGCGAATTTCCAGCGGGATGGCGATGCGAAATACCGCCATGCGCAGAACCCCAGCAGGATAAAGGATTCAGCACTGAGAATATCCGCCGAGGCCGGTGGAATGTGCGCGGCGATATTCGGCTCCACCAGAAGCATCACGGTCACCAGCCATGCCGCCCCCAAGCCATATAGCGCACGGCACCAATGAAAGATCAGCGCAGCGCATGGAACCCATAAGAACGCCTTCCAAATGGCGATGATCAGCAGGATGACATTCGGCGTCAGGCTGTGTCCGAAGATGACATGGGTTCGGTAGACCAGCGAATCATGTGCGACCTTTGGGTTGGTTGAACTGTGATCTGTCCAACCGGGCGGCAAAGTCGCTGGATTTAATGGTTCATCCGGCGTGCAGCCCAGCGCGACCAATGGCAAAACCATCATGCCATCGGCGAAGGGAGGATTTTCAATGGAAATGGGTCGGCCGGATAGATTCTTCGTGAGAAACAGCAGGCCCCGGCGGATATGCCAATCATCATCGATATATCCGCTGTGCGCCCATGAAATCATAGCCGAACGGGGGATGACCACGAGCGCGATCAAAAGGGTTGCCAGCCAGAGCCAATGGTCCAAGGGGGGCAGGTGGGATGAATCAGTTAATTTCTTATTGATGGATAAGACCGGCATCGATTCTGAAATAGGGTGGGTTGGCACACTCAAAGTATACACATCTCTTTGGCAGGGTCTCAACCGGTCAGCCAAGGAGGAGGATTGATCGGTCCGATGGCAAATCAATCAAGGCCGTTCAAAGGAATGTACAGGCTTATAACAACTACTGCTCCGATTTATTCCAGCCTATTATTTTACGGGGGATGGGAGATTTCCAGACAAAAGGTTCCCCCGGCGGTGCGTGTTTATCCAGATCATAGACCAACATGCTATGGCCGATGACGGCGCCGGGATCAAGGTCACGCAACTGGCCGTAATTATCGGATTCGTAATAAATTCCAGCCACCCATATCGGGCTGATGATTAATACTCCATGAGTGGGGGGTGATTCGGTCCGAGTGATTTGCTGGACACGATCGCCGAGATAGTACCAGATATTGGTGGGTTGACTGGTAAAATAATAGGCAAAATAAATTGGACGATTTCCCTGTGGATGTTCGTCAATCCAGTGCGCAATTTCCTTGAAGGACTGTCCCCAATCAAGATTTGAATCATTGATGCTCAGATACGGCTTGTTCCGGGGAAAATTGATGTAGCTCAAATAATCCGGGTGGTAACTGATCGTATGAACCGCGGCAGCGACGGTTCCCAGCCATGCGACGGTTTTCCACACAATGCCAGGGAAGGCCAGACAACGGCCGGCCAGCATCAACATCAACAGATAGGGAGGAAGCATATGTCGAAATCCGACATTGATGGTTGAAGCCATGAGCATGGCCATCCATGCGAGCATTGGTACGAGGATGAACCATTCCTCCCAGCGTGGCCGGTAACGCCTAAGCGAGGCCAGGCCGGCCAGCATGACGATGCCGATTCCAATGGGGATTTTGAAGGTGGCGACGACTGGGAAATAATACCACCATCCGCCGATTTTATGGTGTCCCAGCAGGTAAGCCCAATGCCCCGATTGGGAATGTTGAACAGCCCCAATGACGGAACCGATGTACAACCCCGCCGGCCAATTCCGGTTGAAAAGGGGATCAACATAAGTGGCAAAAAAGGAATGAGGATTGGTGTACGACAATGGCCATGAGAAATTACGCGGCCGCGAAACATCAAAAAGCAATAAAATCCATATCCAGAAAATCACGAGCAGGCCGGAGAGCAAGATGGTGTTCAGCCGCGCGCGGAGAGTTGGCCGAATCGCTTCCCATCGCGTGTCCCGCATGAGAGGGTGGATAAACCAATGCCCAATGGCCACTATCAATACAATCGCCGGAGCGATGATCCCCGAATTCTTAATCAGCATGACCGATGCGACGGCGCCGGTTAGCAAAACCAGTCTCCACAGGCGGGGCACAACGAAATATCGCCAGGCGAAAAAGCTCATAAATACAAGAGCTTCCGCGCTGAAAATATCCACCGCAGCGGTGGGAATATGGGCAGCGACAGTGGGTTCGATAAGCAGGATTGTTGTTACAAGCCATGCGGATGAAAGCCCATAAAGGGCACGGCACCAGAGGAAGATCAATGCTGCGCAAGGAATCCATAAGATGGATTTCCAAATGGCGATAATGAGCAAAATCACATCCGGCTGAAGATGTCGGCCGAAGATCACATGTTGACGATAGACCAATGCTTGGCGCGCCAATGTTGGATTGGTTGAGGTGGAATTGGTCCAATCGGGCGGCAGTGTTGCTGGATTCAGCGGTTCATCCGGTGTGCAGCCGAGCGCTACCAGCGGCAAGACCATGATCCCCTCACCCAATGGTGGGTTGTCCGAATGAATTGGAAGGCCTGAAAGGTTTTTTGTAACGAACAGCAATCCATGGCGGATGTGCCACTCATCATCATAATAACCGCTGTGTGACCAAGAGATCATCGCGGATCGCGGGATCACCACCATCGCGATCAGCAAAACCGCCAGCCAGAACCAACGGTCCAGCGGGGGGAGTGCGTGGGAATCGGATTGTGGCCGATCGGGGGATAAGGCCGGCAATGGATCGGTAGCGGCGGATGAAACCACATCCACAGTATAGGCAAAAATTCGTTGATCCCAAGCTGCTGGCTTCACCCGCCGAACAGGGCAATCGCATTTGTATTTCTCCCTCCCCCGGCGTACCGAGGGAGGGAATGAAGAAACTCCACCGGTGTCGTGGATACCGTTAAAAATATAAATGCGTTTGCCTTCACCCGCCGGATGAATTACGTGGGGGGTTATTATTTCTTGTTCCAAAAATTGAAATCCAGCCCGCCACGAAGTTCGTTTTTTTTCTTTTTCGCGGGGGCGGGGGTTGTGGCAGCGGCCGATGGCGGGGCGGCCTCGATCTCGGCCACTTTTTTGATCGACAGGCCGATTCGGCGGTTGTCCTTGTCGATGTCGAGGATTCGGACGCGCGCGATTTGGCCTGCTTTGACTGCCGACGCCACCGAAGTGACACGCTGGCCGGCCAGTTCGCTGATGTGAACCAGACCTTCGAGGCCCGATTCCAGTTCGACAAACGCACCAAATTCGGCGATACGGGTGATCGTCCCATCCACCACCATGTCCACGGCATAGCGGTCGTTGATGGTGGCCCATGGGTCGGGGCCGGCCTGTTTGAGGCTGAAGGAGATGCGTTTTTGGACCGCATCGAGTGAGATCACCACCAGCTTGATCGTATCTCCTTCGTGGAGCACATCTTGCGGCGATTTGATCCGTTGCCAGCTTATTTCGCTCACGGGCAGGAGGCCTTCGAGACCTTCCTCGACCTCGATAAATGCGCCGAACGATTCAACCCGTGTGACCCGGCCGGTCAGGGTGGTCCCGACCGGGTATTTGACGGCGGCATCGGCCCAGGGGTCGGTGCCGCGGGCTTGTTTGAGGCTCAGGGAGAGTTTGCCGGTGTCGCGGTCGATTTTCAGGACTTTGACATCGAGGGCGTCGCCCACCTTGACGAACTCGGCCGCGTTTTGCCGGCCGCGTTTGAAGGTCATTTCGGAGACGTGCAGCAAACCATCGACGCCCCCCAGATCGACAAACGCGCCAAAATCCATCACGCTACGGACGGTTCCACGGCGGATTTGCCCCTCGGCCAGTTCCTCCATCAATTTTTGCTTCTGCTGTTCGCGTTCGCGTTCGAGGACATTTCGGCGGGAGACGATCAGATTTTTCGCGGCACGGTCGAATTGCGTCACCTCAACGGTCATTCGCTGGCCGATCAGGGTGGAGATGTCCTTTTGGAAGTAGATGTCCACCTGGCCGGCCGGCATGAAGGCCCTCATGCTTTTGATCTCCAGTTCGAGGCCACCTTTGTTCATGCCGGTGACGGTTCCTTCGACGACCTGGCCGATTTCGAGGTTTTCCCAGGTCACATTGGTGGCAACCGCCCCTTTGCGGGTGAGGACCAGCAACCCTTCGCGCGGATCAAATCGATCAACGTGAAATTCCATCTCCTGGCCGACGGTGGGGATTTCGTCGAATTGAAGGATGGAGGCGATCCCCTGACTTTTGCCGCCGAAATCGACAAAGACGTTGTCCTGATCGACGCGGATGACCCGGCCGATTCGCATTCCCTTGGCCGCGAGGGGTTCGGAGGCGCGGGGGGCGGGGGCGGACTGGTTGTAGAGGTCGTCCATCGACAACCCGCCGAGGGCGTCGTCGATTTGCCGGTCCAGCGCGGCATCGGCATCGGGTCGGAACTTCTGTTTGTAAAGGTCATCCTGCTTGGCCATGTGCATCTCGTTAATAGTTAGGTGGTATGTTAGCCGGATTAAAGGCAATACGCCAAGTCAATGAGGGTGGAAGGAAGGGGTTTGAGGTGTTTCAATCAGGCCATGAGCAATACACAAAAGACATATGACCGGCTGGTGACGGAGCTTAAGGAGATTGGCTTGTTGGGATCGGTGGGGGGTGTATTGGGGTGGGATGAGCAGGTTTTGTTGCCGGACAAGGGGCGGGAGCTGCGTGCCGGGCAGTCGGGGTTGATTGCACGGTTGCACCATGAGCGGTTTACATCGCCCCTGATTGGTCAAATGCTGGCGGAGTTGGAAAGCAGCGGCCTCTTGGCCGATCCGCATGGGGATGTGGCGGTGAATGTCCGGCAAACCCGCCGGTCTTATGATCGGGCGACCACGCTGCCGGCCGAGCTGGTGGAGCGGATGTCGCGCACCGAGGTGCATTGTCAGCAGGCGTGGGTGGAGGCGCGGAAAAAGTCGGATTATGGGCATTTCAAGCCGTGGCTGGAGAAGATGCTGGCGTTGAAGCGGGAGGAGGCCCAGTGTTATCTGTCGGCTGGTGGAGATCAGTCGGATCGGCCGACGACGCTTTATGATGCGTTGCTGGAGGGTTTTGAGCCGGGTGAGCGGGCGGAGAATTTGCGACGGGTTTTTGCGGAATTGCGCGCGGAATTGGTTCCGCTGATTGAAGAGATTGCGGGGCGGGGGAAATCCGATTCGGCTGAGGTGCTGCATCGGCGGTTTGCACGCGATCAGCAGGAGCAATTTGCCCGCGAGGCGGCGGCGAAGATCGGGTTTGATTTTGAGGCCGGCCGGTTGGATGTCAGCGCGCATCCGTTTTGCAGCGGCATCGGGCCGGGGGATGTGAGGCTGACGACGCGCTATCGCGAGGATTCATTCACCGATGCGTTTTTTGGCGTTTTGCATGAGGCGGGACATGGGTTGTATCACCAGGGGTTGCCGGCCGAACATTTTGGGACGCCTTGCGGGTCGCCGGTGTCGCTGGGGATTCATGAAAGCCAGTCGCGGATGTGGGAAAATCTGGTGGGGCGGGGGAGGGCGTTTTGGAACTATTTCTGGCCCAAGGCACAGGAGCGATTTGGGGCGGCGCTGGCGGGGGTGTCGATGGATCAGTGGATGGGGGCGATTCATCGGGTTGAGCCTTCGCTGATTCGCGTTGAGGCGGATGAGGCGACTTATAACCTGCACATTATTCTGCGATTTGAGCTGGAACAGGCGCTGCTGCACGGGGATTTGTCGGTGGATGATCTGCCGGGGGAATGGAATCGGCGGATGAAGCAGGATTTGGGGGTGGATGTGCCGGATGATGCGCGCGGTTGCTTGCAGGACATCCACTGGAGCGGTGGGATGATTGGGTATTTCCCAACCTATACGCTGGGGAATTTGTACGCGGCACAATTCTTTGAACAGGCGAAGATGGATTTAAGTGATCTGGAGGGGCATTTTTCGCGCGGGGATTTTGTGCCGTTGCGCGAATGGCTGAGGGAGAAAATCCATTCGCAGGGGAAGCGGTATTCCGCCAGGGAGTTGGCGCAAAAGATCACCGGTCAGGATTTGAGCGCAGCGCCGCTGATGAGACATCTGCGGGAAGTGGCACAAATCGGCGGGGCGGTTTGAGTGATAAAAAAACTCTCTCCCCCTCCCGGTTTGATGATCCAGGGAGGGGGAGAGGAGAAAAAGAGGCTCGGTTATTACAGGTGAAAATCGCCGGCCGCTTCGGGCTGGTAGAGGATTTTCTCGATTTTCAGCTTGCGTTTGCCACCGGGGGCGTTGAACTCGATCACCTGCCCGACGTGGCATCCCAGCAGCGCCCGGCCCAGAGGGGCCAGCACCGACAACTTGTCCTCATTGATGTCGGCTTCTTCGGGATAGACCAGCGTGTAGGTCTCGGTTTCATCGAGCTTCATGTCGCGCACCTTGACCTGCGAGCGCATCGTCACCACGGCTTTGGGGACGCTGTTGGGGGCGACGATTCGGCCGCGGCCCAGTTCCTCCTTCAGGTCGGCCGTGGCCGCGCTCTGTACGCCGCGATAACGGGGTGAATCGACCAGATGGCGCAGACGATCAAAGTCCGCGTCCGTGATCGTGACATCTTTTACCTTTTCCTTTGCGGATGCTTTGGAAACCATAGCAATACTCCTTTACAAAAAAATTCGTCCGCAACACGCGGCGAAAACATTGTCATCATCCCGCCAGACAATTGTGAATAAATGGTATTACGGCCCGCCCGCCGGTCGGCGGGGGACCGGAAGACGGCCTAACGACTGAAGGCCGGATACAGGCTGTTAAGCCCGATCAGAGGACGAAATTGAATTTGCTCGCACTTCATGAATATCTTCAACCAAATGCCGGCATAATCGGGTTCTGGTGACGATGGCCGCTTTTACGCTGCTGCTGCATCTGCCGGCGGATGGGCCGGACGACCAGCTTGCGCGCCCGTCGGGCAGCTTCGTCGATGGCCGCGTACAAATCGCGGTCCATCGCCTCGGCCGCCAGCACGCCGTGGCCGCGGATGGCGATCACCAGACCGCATCGCTTGTCCACGCCGCCGCGGTCGGCGTTGATATCTTCCAGCCGTGCCGTCACCTTGAGTACCCAGCGTGAATAATGGCCCAAGGCGGATTCAATCCGGTTTTCAACATGCATCCGGATCGCATCGGTCAGGTCAAATCCCATCGCTCGTGTCTCAATCAGCATGGCCAGTTACCTCCGGTCAAAAAAGAGTCACTTTGCCAGACACCGCATTGCAGGCTCCAAAAGTGAAAGCCCGCTGTTGCAACGAATCATACAATCCGGGAGACTATAGGTAAAATTCGATCTTTGGAACAATTGCATAGGGATAAGTTATGGATACAACATTCCCCAAATGGGTCAATTACAACCATCTGTATTATTTCTGGGTGGTGGCGCGCGCGGGGGGGGTGGTGCGCGCCGGTGAGGAGTTGATGGTTTCGCAGCCGACGATCAGCTCACAGCTCAAGCAGTTGGAAAAGGCGTTGGGGCACAAGTTGTTCGAGCGTGCCGGGCGGGGGTTGAAACTGACCGATCCGGGGCGGCTGGCGTTTAATTTCGCCAACGAAATATTTTCGCTGGGGCAGGAGATGATCAACGCCCTGGAGCATCAGCCGGCCGGGCGTTCGTTGCGGTTGTCGGTGGGATTGGTGGATGTGATCCCCAAGACCGTGGCGCGGCAGTTGTTGGAGCCGGCCTTGCATCTGCCGCAGCCGGTGCGATTGGTCTGCCGTGAGGACAAGGCCGACCGCCTGCTGGCCGATCTGGCGGCACGCAGGACCGACATGGTGCTCAGCGACGGCCCCATCGGCACGGCCGTCCAGATACAGGGGCACAACCACCTGTTGGGTGATTCGGGGGTCTCATTTTTCGCGCGTGAAGACCTGGCCAAACGGTACAAACGTGGATTTCCCAAATCATTGGAAGGAGCGCCGCTGCTGTTGCCCAGCGATCACACGCAACTTCGGCGCTCGCTCAACAGTTGGTTTGATTCCAGGCGGATTCATCCCATCGTCGTCGGCGAATTTGATGACAGCGCGTTGATGTTCTGGTTTGGGCGTGGTGGAACCGGCATATTTCCAGGTCCATCGGTGATGGAAAATGACATCCAGCATGATTTGCATGTGCGGCTTGTCGGGCGGGTAAAGGATATTCGGGAGCAATTTTATGCCATCACGATGGAGGAGAAGATCAAACACCCGGCCGTCGTCGCCATCTGTCAGGCCGCTCGTAAGGCGCTGACCGGATGATTTGGAAAACCCTAAATTGGAGGCCATGGTTCTCGATCATCATTTTATCGAATTGTGCTTTGATTCCCTCTCCATGTACTCAGGGAGAGGGTGAGGGAGAGGGTTCTTATTACGCGACACTCGGAACCCTCTCCCCAGCCCTCTCCCTGAGTACAGGGAGAGGGAGGAGTTGCGGAAATGTTAGAGAATCGTGTACGGCGATTTAGTTCAAAGCAGCGCCCGGCAACAGGACCAGACTTCATCGACAGCCAAATGTTCGATCGGCTCGTGACGCAATACATGCACTTTTGGCCCAAGGGGTTTCCAGATTTGCGGATCGGTTGGGCCGAACAGGGCGATGGTTGGCACGCCCATCATCCCCGCCAGATGGGTTGGTCCGCTGTCGTTGCCGATCCAAAGGCGTGATTCCAAAACATGTTTGTGTAAATCAAGCAGTGTCGCCGGCTCGATGATTGAACCCTCAGCCTCCAACCGGTTCAAATCCTTTGGCGACAACCGTTCGTGTTCGACCTCGCCGATCACCCAATGCAACGGTAGGCGTTCCGATCGCAGCCGATGTGCCAATTCGACAAAAGATTCCAAAGGCCAGCATTTGCCGATACCGCCGCTGCCGGGGTGGAGATAAATCGACCGGGGTTGATGACGGGCGGCGATTCCTCGTTCCGCGATGGAGCGCAATATCTGCCGCACGGCAGTATGCAGGACCACGTTTGATGCGAGTTGATCCAAAATGAAACCCACGGCCGGTGTGGTTAGATTTTCACCTGTTGGGGGGCGCAATGGGAGGAGGTTTGTTTGCGGGTTTAGTTGAAGCAGTCGGCCGACGACCGGATCGGCCTGACGCGGCGTGAACAGGATGATGGTGTGGGCCGAAGCAAGAAGTTTTAATTCGGTTGGTGAAAGAATGATTTCATCCGAATACAACCCATGCCAGCCCGATTCGACATCAACCGATTCCACCCCCAGAGCCTGTTCGGCCAGTTTCCCTTTCTGGCTACTGGTAATGTAAAAGATCCGGCTCTGTGGATAGATCCGCCCCAGCGCCACCGCCAGAGGCCAGGTCAATATGAAATCGCCCAAGGCTCCACTATGAAAAATCAGAACATTCCTGCGCGGGAGCATGAGAGGCATTGTCGGGCGATTTCTGCTGATTGGCAAATGGAGAGATAATGGTGATTTAAGTCAATTTGACGACCACCAGCGTGACATCGTCCACACGTCGGGTCAGGCCGACAAATCGGCGCATCTCCCAGAGGATGTTTTGGGCGACGGCGTCGGCGGTATCGCCACCTTTGGAGAAGGCTTCGACAATTCGCCGGCCGCCGAAGGTTTCCTGTTTGAAATTCATCGCATCGGCCAGTCCGTCGGTGTACATCAGCAGGATGTCGCCGATTTGCAGGTCGATAAAGCTTTGGGTGTAGGGTTCTTCGGCGACCACGCCCAGCACCATGTTGTCGCTGCCCAATTCGATGAGTTTCCCTTTTCTCAGAACCAGCGGCGGGGGGTGGCCGGCGTTGCTGTAGGTCAGTCGTCGGCTGTTCAAATCGAGCACACCGTAAAAAAGGGTTACGAATTCGCTGGGTTTGGTGTCGCGGCAGAGCATCAGATTGATCCGCCGCATGATCTCATACAGATAATAGACGTTGTCCGCCTGGGCGCGCACAAACGCGCGCACCGAGGCCATGATCAGACTGGCCGGCACCCCTTTGCCGCTGACATCGGCCATGACCAGCCCCAGATTGTCGCCGGGCAGGTTGATAAAGTCGTACAGGTCCCCCCCCAGTTCAAAGCAGGGGACATAGACGCTGGCGATGTCCACCCCCGGCAGCTTGGGCGGCTCCTGTGGGATCATCCGTTGCTGTACATCCGCCGCCATGCGGACCTGTTTTTCCAGCGCCTCGGCTTCGATTGATTCGGTCAACAGGCGGGTGTTTTCGATGGCGGCGGCGGCCTGGGCGGCCACGGCCTTCATCATGGCGATGCGCAACTGGCTGAAATTCTGTTCCATCGCGGTGTAGAGACGCAAAACGCCGATGGCTTTGCCTTTGTATCGCATCCCCACCGACAACATGGAGACGATCCCCTCGCGGCCGGCTTCCTGGGGATATTGCACGCGCGGATCGGTGGCCATGTCGCGGACATATTCAAACCCCTTGGGGGAGAGGGCCACGCGGTCAATCTCGGCCCGGCTGAGTCGCACCGGCCCTTTGGCCAGATAGCCATCCGACAGGTTGTGGACCGCCTTGATGATTAGCTCATCGTTCTCCTCGTCGATCAGGCGGATGCTGGTCGCCTTGACGTTCATCACCTCGGCGACGACCTCGACGGTGCGATGAAGCACTTTTTGCAGGTCGCGGGCATCGGCCAGCATCATCGTGACGTTGTAGACGGCCGTCAGTTCGTTGATGCGCTGGCGAAGCTGGAATTCCTGAAAGCAGAGTCGCGCGATGGCATTGGCCAGCAGGAACAGGAATTGAATGGCGGCCGGCCGGGTGTTGCGGGCGCGGGTCAACTGGGTGGCCAGCGATTTGATCTGTTTGGTGTCGACGCCGTATTTTTCGGCCCAGGCGGCCAGTTTCTCATCATCCACCGCGCCGGCCTTGGCATCGGCCGACATGCGGATCGTCCCCAGCCGCTGGTTGTTGACGATGATGGGGGCGATATATTCCCCGCCGGAACGGTGGGGGCCTTCCATGTTTTCATCGGCATCGGCCGCGGCGATCGCCTTTTGTTTGCGTAAAAATTCGCTGGTGGGGTTGGGTTGGGTCAAAACATTGCCGGCGGCGTCCGTGATGGTCGCCTTGACCCCCGCCACGGCCGCGAAGCTGTCCTGGATCTCCTGCAACGTCGGCAGGTCCATGAAGTCGGTCAGTTCCAGTTTGTCAGAATCCAGCAATGCCATCCATGCTCCGAGCCGTTCATCCTGTGAATGTGCGAATTGTAGGGCTTGGACGAAGACCTTCAACGTGGCAATATTTGCGCGGTCCACAAATTATGACGCACAAGGTTACAATTCTGTGCGGATCAGGCCATAGTTGATGGGTGCGGGGATGCGAAAATTTATCAGGAGTCGGCATGAACAGGCAAATTGTCAATGGGACGTACATATCCTATCAGGATCAGGGTCGGGGATTGCCGGTGGTGTTGCTGCATGGGTATCCATTGGACAGCCGGTTGTGGCAGTATCAATTGGCCGACTTGTCTTCTGACTTTAGGGTGATCGCACCCGATTTGCGGGGGTTTGGGCAATCGGTTGGCGGGGGGGAGTTTTCGATGGAGTCGCAGGCCGATGATGTTCATGCGCTGGCCAATGCGCTGGAGTTGGGGAAATTTGTTTTGGCGGGTCTGTCGATGGGGGGGTACATCACGCTGGCTTATTGCCGGAAATATCCATCAACGCTGCGCGGAGTGGGGCTGATCGATACGCGGGCGGAGGGGGATACGTCGGAGGGGAAAAAGAATCGGGACAAGGCCATCGAGCTGGTTGGCCAGAAGGGGAGTAAGGGGATCGCGGATCAGATGTTGCCCAAGTTGCTGGCGCCTGAAACGATCAACCATCGGCCGCAATTGGCCACCGCGGTTCGTCAGATGTGCGAACAATGTTCGCCGCAAACCATTGCGACCGCGTTGGCGGCGATGCGCGATCGGGTTGACCAGACTGAATTTCTGCCGTCGTTGACCGAGCCAACGCTCATCATTGTGGGCGATCAGGATGCCATCACGCCGCCGGCGATTGCGGATTCGATGCACAAGGCGATACCTAATTCGCAATTGGTTGTGATTCGCGGGGCCGGCCATCTGGCGCCGCTGGAACAACCGCAACAGGTGAATCGTGCGTTGAGGTCATTTCTTGGGAACAATCTTTAGGAGGTCACAAATGGCGGACTGCAATGAGCATTCATTTGTGAATGGGCGTGATATTAAATGACCATTTTTATGGGAAAGATCAGGTTGAAAACGCCGTAAATCAATGCAATTTTGACGACAACTCACGGAAATGGTAAATTTACATTTCAATTCGAGGAGATGAACCATGACCTCTCGACAACGTGTTTTACAGGCACTGAATCACCAGCAACCGGATCGCGTTCCGGTGGACCTTGGTGGAACGTTTGTCACTGGATTGCACTGTTCGGTGGTGGCGGCGCTGCGAGACCATTTCAAATTGCGGCCCCAACCGGTCAAGGTACACGAGCCGTATCAGATGCTCGGTTATGTTGATGAGGACCTCAAGCAGGCGATGGGGGTCGATGTCGAAGGGGTTGTGCCGAACAATACGATTTTCGGATTCCCTTCTGAAGATTATAAACCATGGCGCGCCCCGTGGGGGCAGGAACTGCTCGTGCCGCGGCAGTTCAACGTGCGTCCCGACGCCGACGGCCACCTGTTGATCTTCCCCGCCGGCGACAAGTCAGCCCCGCCAAGCGGGATGATGCCAAAGACCGGGTTTTTCTTTGATTCAATCATCCGTCAACCCCCGATCGATGATGATCATCTCAATGTTGAAGACAACCTTGAGGAATTTGCGCCGCTGGATGAGGCCAATCTGAAGCGGATCGTCGATGGTGTGCGCGCGGCGGCGGCAGGGCCTGGAGAGCGGGCACGTCTGATTTGTACGCCTGGAACCGCCCTGGGCGATATTGCTTTGGTTCCAGCGCCGGGGCTGCGATATCCCAAAGGCATTCGCGACATTGAAGAATGGTATTGCTCAACGGCGTCGCGGCGGGAATATGTCCGTGAAATATTCGACAGGCAAACTGACATTGCGATCGCGAACCTGCGGGCGATCAATCAGGCTTGCGGCCAGTTGATTGACATTGCGGTTTTGTGTGGCACCGATTTCGGGACGCAGGCCAGCCAGTTTTGTTCCGATCAGACGCTGCGTGACCTGTGGCTGCCATATTACAAGCGCATGAATGACTGGATTCACGCCAACACCGCGTGGAAAACCTTCAAGCATTCGTGCGGCGCCGTCAGCGGCTTTATCGACACATTTATCGACGCCGGGTTTGATATTCTCAACCCCGTACAATGTTCGGCCACCGGAATGGATCCGCGAAAACTCAAGGAGCGATGGGGTGACCGGATTACATTCTGGGGGGGCGGAATTGACACTCAGCGTGTGTTCCCTTTTGGCACGCCGGATGAAGTGCGTGCCCAGGTGCTCGAACGCCTTGAAATTTTCTCGCCGGGCGGAGGATACATATTCAACACCATCCACAACATTCAGGCGAAGACCCCCGTGCAAAATATCATTGCCATGCTCGATGCGATAAATGAGTTCAATGGTGCGTTGGTGTGATGCCGGCAAATGATCCAGCGGATGCGCATCGTACGAATTGATCTGGTTTCAGAATTGCAAATTATCGTATGACAGGTTTATTTTCGTTCGGCGTGGCGCTCGAAATGCCGCAGGGCGTCCATGTTCAGCTCGATGCCAAGGCCGGGACGGCTGGGGAGGGCGATTTTCCCGTTGTGGTTTAGCCGCAGTTCATCCTTGACCAGTTCCTTGCGCAGGCGGCTTTCGCTCAATTCGGACGGCAGGAATTCGATAAAGGGGCAGGTGTCGGTGGTGGCACACAGGTGGGCGGTGGCGGCGATGCCGATGCCGCTTTTCCAGCAGTGGGGGACGATCAGGCGGTTTCGGTCGGCCGCGATCTGGGTGACTTTGACCGCTTCGGTAAATCCGCCCACCCGGCCGACATCGGGCTGGAGGACATCGAGTTTGCCCCGGTCGGCGAGGTCCAAAAATTCCCAGTGCGTGTTTTGCCATTCGCCGGCCGCGATGCGGATCGGGGAATGCTCATGCAGATAGGCGTAGCCGTCCAAATCATCGATGTCAATGGGGGTTTCGACGAAGAAGATGTCGTAGGGTTCGAGTTTTTTGATGACATTTAACGCCTGTTTGGCGTTGGGCCAGCAGTAGGCGACATCAACCATCATGACAAAATCCGGCCCAACCGCCTCGCGGCAGGCGGCGACGATTTCGACGATCTTGTCATCACCGGCCTGAATGTTGTTGTGCGAATAAGGGCCGTTGATGCAGACTTCCATCTTGCCGGCGGTAAAACCGAAGGCCTTGGCCTGTTTGGCCTTGGTGACGAGGCTGTTGCGATAGTCGGCCAGGGTGTGGCCGGTGGGGAGGAGGCTGGCATAGGGGGTGATGAAGTCCTTGACCGCCCCGCCGAGCAGTTCGTGGACGGGCTTTTTGAGTGCTTTGCCCTTGAGATCCCACAATGCCATGTCGATGGCCCCCATGGCGCAGATGACCGCCCCGCGTCGGCCGGTCATTTTGGAGCCGGAATAGAGCTTTTTCCAAAGCCGTTGGGGGTCGGAGGGGTCTTCGCCGATGAGCATTTCCGCCAGTCCCAACCCCATGCAATGGGTGCCGGGGGTTTCGATGCAGGCACGGGCCACCCACGGATTGGTGTCGGTTTCGCCGATGCCGATCAGCCCTTCATCGGTGTGGATCTGAACCACCAGATCATCCTGGGCGGAACTGCACGCCTGGGCGTCGTAATCGGGGACCAGCAACACATGGCATTCAACGCGGGTGATTTTCATATTTCCAACTTATCGGAATTGGAGAAATTTTTTCCTTGACAATAGCTTTCAATGTTGTACTATAGTGTCATATTGAATGCAAGTTCTAAATCAAAAAACAGTTCAAAATGGCTTGCAAAATTGATGGGAAAAACTGAAGCATGAGCACACTCACCCGCAATCGAGTTCCGAGCTTGAATACCGGCGTTTATGAGCGCCTCAAGCGAATGATTGCAGGCCGAAAGATCGAGCCGGGGACTCGGTTGGTGCAGCAGACGTTGGCGAAGCAGTTGGGGACCAGCGCCATGCCGGTGATTGAGGCGTTGCGTCGGCTGGAGCGGGATGGGCTGGTGGTGCATGTGCCGCATCTGGGGAGTTTTGTGCGGGAGTCAACCGTGGAAGATCTCCGGGAGTTGTATTGCATTCGGCGGGGGCTGGAGTGTGAGGCGTGCCGGTTGTTTGTGCAGCGGGCGTCGGCCGATGAGAAGCGGCAATTGGTTGAGATCAACAATCAGATCAATACGGCCGGCGTGGATGAAAATCTGCAGGAATATCTGAAGCTGGACATGCAGTTTCACATGCACATTGTGAATGGGGCGAGGATGCCGCGGCTCAAGGAGATGATCGAGAACCGGCATCTGGAGGAGCGGATTTTTCAAAATGCGCCGGAGTTGAAGACCTGCGAAAGCATCCAGTATCTGGTGGGATTGCATGATGCGATTGTGGAGGCGATAGGGCGGGGTGATGAGGAGGCGGCGGCGGAGGCATTACGCAAACATTTGGTGGAAGCGGAAAGGCAGTATCTGGAGTCCGTGGGGGATGACAAATCGAACCAATCGTTTGGTGTTTAGTTTTTTAACCCCTTTTTTGGAGGAAGTTGTTATGCGTATCGAGAAGTTGGTCAAAACGTCGGCGGTCTTGGTGGCAGGGCTGGTGTTGGTGGGGAATGCTTTCGCCTACGAAGATAGATGGATCGGTGGCGGTGGTGATGGCGACTGGGCAACGGCCGCGAATTGGGAAAGCCCATCGTATCCCGGTTCTCACTTTACGCCTGATGCGGGATCGTCGGTGGTGCTGTCCGATGCTACCACAACCGCCAATGTGACCCTTTACTCTGGATGGGGCAGCACAATTTTAGATTTTACCGCGTTGGCGAATTCCGGACCGGGTGGCAATACATCATTCACGATGAAGAGCGGCACTTCGCTGCATAGCACGAATAACTTTGATCTGGGTTACACCAACGGGCCGGAAACCGTTACATTCACGATGGAGCCGAACACCCTATTAACGGTGGATGGATATTTTAGCGGCGGCCGTCCTGGTCCGCACACGTCACTGATCGCCGGGACGATTAATACGAACAGCTTTGCACTCGGCGGATCCGATTTGGTCCATTTAAGCCCAACCGGCATCATTACGGCCAAAGGGGATCAGTATTCAACTGGCGATATCTCCACCGATCTGGATGCCTGGATCACCGCCGGTATTATTACAACCGACAGCGGTTATGAGGTTGTACATTCCTATGATTCGGGAACGCAGTTGAACACCATTTCGGTGCAGGCGGTTCCGGAGCCGATGACGGGCGGATTGCTGCTGCTGGGCGCGGCGGGAATGCTGGTCCGACGGCGGAGAGAGGCATAGGACTGGTGTTGGTATGAAGTCCGTGGATCAGCGGTTTTGGCCGCTGATCCACGGTATTATCAAGTATGGTTACATTCATGATGGTTCCCATGAAAACAATCATTCAAAACAATCGGAAGACCTCTCATCACGGCTTTACCTTGGTGGAACTGCTGGTGGTGATCGGCATCATAGCGCTATTGATCTCGATCCTGCTGCCTTCTTTGAACAAGGCCAGGGAGAGCGCCAAGGTGGTTGCCTGTTTGTCCAACCTGCATCAGCTTGGGTTGGCGATGAACATGTACGCCAATGACAACAAGGGGGCGTGGCCCTGCTGGTATAATCCGAACGATGAGAGCGCCAGTTCCAAGTATTACAGCAGCGGGTTCGCATGGTTCGATGTCGCGGGCGCCACGCCTTATCATTGGGTGGGAATAGGGAGTGTGTATCCCTATGTGAAGAGCGCCAAGGTTTTTTTCTGCCCGGCGGATGAATATTTCACATCATCCAGCAACTCCGATGGGGTTGATTTTGATGATTTGGATTGGAACAACTCCCCCAATCAGTACAAATTGTGCAGCTATGTGATACGCGGCTGGGCGGCGACGGATGTGAACAGGCCGTTAAGCAGAAAGCTGTCCGGCGTCGGCAAGCGGGCAATCCTCTCCTGCTGGTTCCTGGATTATTTTCCGGATGATCCATCCTATCCCCTGTCGTTTCACAAGCTCAAGTATCCGATCATGTTTGGCGACGGCCATGCGGTGGTTCTGCCGTTGCCTTCGTTCATCAATCCCAGCGCGCCGCCCAACCTTTGGGGCAGATATGGCGCCGATCCCTCCATCCAGTTCTGGGATGCCATGGATCAGGCGAAATAAACCTGTCATCAACAGTATTGGTCCGACTCGACTCTCTTACCAGTGGAATGGCTCGAAATGCGCAATAATCGAATCAGTTATGGAATTATCGCATGTGTCCTGGGTGTGCTGGTGTTGCAATTGGCCGTCGCGACGAGTGTACGTGGAGAACAAAAGGCATTGAACGATCAGGCGATCGAGAGCCAGTTGAAGGCGATAGGCCAGACGCACAAGACACTGGTGCTGGAAACGGGTCGATGGACGATTCAAAAATCGGTTCGGATACCGGCCAATGTGAATTTGAAGTTGGAGTATGGTGCGGAGTTGGAGTTGGGCGAAGGGGTGACCTTCACCATTGATGGGCCGATGGAGGCTGTCGGCATCGGCCGGATATTTTATGGCAAGGGCAACGTGCGGTTCGGGCCGGGGTATCTCAAGGAGGTTTATCCGCAGTGGTGGGGGCAAATCGAAGGGAAGGATGATACCGACACCTGCCAGGCCGCCTTGGACAGCGGGGCGGGGACGATTCGGTTTGTGAAGGGGACATACGCGATTGATGCGGTGGGCGGTGGGGCGGAAGCAGGCCGAGGGCTGTATCCCAAAAGCGATACCACGCTGCTGTTTGATTCGGGGGCGGTGTTGCAGGCGATCGCAACCGACAAGAATGATTACACCATCGTCAACATTCGTGGACAGAAGAATGTCACCCTCGACGGCGCCACGATTCGCGGGGAGCGCAATGATCACAAGGGCAAAGGGGGGGAGTGGGGTCATGGGTTGCGGATCGTGGGTGGATCCACGAATGTGACGATACGCAACGTCACGGTAAGCGATTGCTGGGGTGATGGGATTTATCTGGGTGAGGGGACGGTGGATGGGGTATTGGTGGAGGACAGCACGTTTGACAACAACCGTCGCAACGCCTGTTCGATCACCAACGCCCGCAATGTACTCTTCAGGCATTGCACATTCTCGAACACCAACGGAACCAGTCCGTTCAAGGGGGTTGATTTGGAGCCGAATGTCGAGGCGGACAAGCTGCAAAACATCACATTCGAGAATTGCCGTTCATACCGCAACCTCTCCGGAGGGTATAGCGTGGCGCGGGATGACAAGCAGAACGATCCGGTGTCGGTGACGTTTCGCGGGTGCATCAGTGAAGAAGATGGGATGGGATTCGGCATCGACATCGGGCCGAGCGACTGCGCGGGGTTGTACACCATCAGCAACTGCACGGTGATCAATCCGAAGGAGGATGGATTTCGAGCCACTTCGGCCAATTTGCAGATTCGCATTGACGGGCTGTACATCTTCAACCCCAACCGCAAGGGGGAGAGCCGTGCCATGTTTGGCAGCGGATTTGTCGTGTTGTGTTATGCCCCGCACCACGCGGGAAAATTCAAGTGGACCGGAAATATTGACGCCCGTGATGTGTATGTCATCAGTGACGATGACAAGCCCCATTACGCTCTTTATTTTGAAAACATCATTCCGGATAAGAGCGGCATTGAGAATCTGGATATTGAACTCAAGACAAATCTGCCGGCGAACAAGCGGTTTTTCAAGGGTCTGGGGCCGTATCGTGGGTATTGCAAGGTGAATTTTGCGGATGATCCAGTTGTGGATGCCAAGGGGGACATCAGCGAGGCCGAGATGGCGGGATATATCGCTCAGACGATCACCAACCGTGGGGCGGACAAGGATATCACGCTGTCGTTAAATGATCCCAGATCCGGCCTGCTGGACAGCGTCTACACGATTGAAGTGGTCGAAGCACACAAGATCACGCTGGATCTGGGTGGGATGATGCTGTTGCCCGGCAACTTGAAGCGATATGAATCGGGAACACCGGGCAGCAGGCTGACAATCAAATCGGATGGGAAACGGTGGCATGTTCTGGAACAAGTGGGGACGTGGAAGTAACGGCACATGAGCGGGTGTCGGAGGGTGAAGATGATGGACTTGTATCGCAATGTTGTAACGGCGGCCGGTGTGGTGGCGTTGCTGGTGGGCACGGGCAGCGCTTGGGCGGCGGCGCCCGCGGGTTATGTTGACGCCTCAACCTACGGCTTCAACACCACCGATGCCACTTTCGCATTGCAGTCGGCCATCAACACCGGCCAGAATGTCTATGTTCCCAATATGGGATCGGCATGGAACGTCACACCGCTCACGTTGACACATTCCAATCAGACCATTCTGTTTGAAAATGGTACGGTTGTGGCCGCCAAGGCGGGGGCGTTTACGGCGGTGGATGATGCGCTGTTTTCGGGAGGGGATATCAGCAATGTCACACTCAGCGGCTATGGTGCGACATTGCAGATGCGCAAGAGCGATTACCAGCAGGCGCCTTATGCGCCCGGTGAATGGCGGCATGGCATTTCGCTGGGCACTGTCAGCAATTTTCAGATTAAGGGACTGACGATCAAGGACACCGGCGGGGATGGGATTTATCTTGGGGCGTCGCAGGGATTATATAATGACAATGTGCTGATCAAGGATGTGGTGCTGGACAACAATCATCGCCAGGGCATCAGTGTCATCAGCGCCAGGGATATGACCATCGACAACGCCGTGATCCTGGACACCAGCGGCACAAATCCGCAGGCGGGGATTGATTTTGAGCCCAACACCAGCGACCAGCGGCTGGAAAATTTCACCGTTCGCAACAGCATCATCAACTCCAACGGCACGCATGGGATTCTCTTTGCAACCAACAACCTGGCCGATCCATCGCAGGTCAGCGGCACGATTGAAAACGTGACGCTCGTTGGGAACACCGGCAGCGGCATCAAGCTCAATCAGCCATTGCCCGGCGTGACGATCAAGGATTCATTATTCGTCACCAACCACGACAGCGGCGTGGAGGGGACGCCTGTCACGCTCGATTTGCTGCTGAACGGGCCGGCACGCAATTCCATCGACTACAGCGGCTTCTGGGACAATGATGATGCAGCAGCCAGCGGCTGGGTAAGCATCGGGCCGGGCAGCGTGACCAATGTTCAGCCGCTGTTTTATTCCACCGATGTGAACAGCCCTGATTTCATGTATCTGGATCCGGCGGTTTCATCGCAGATTGCGTTGGGGGCCGGTGATGGGGGGTACATGGGCGCTCGGCCGGTGTATGCTGTTCCGGAGCCGGGGGTGTTGGGGATGGCGGGTATCGGTCTGATCGTGTGGTTGGGCCGACGAAGCCGGAATCGATTCTCGAAGGAAATCCATGAATCTCACGGATGAATTGCATATGCCATCGACGGATGATTGTATTGGGATGTTCGGCCTGGATGGGGAGTTGGATATACTGGATGAGTCTCACTTTGGAATCGTCAACGGCCATCTGACGACCAATGTCCTCAAATCGAAGGTGTTGTCATTTCGGACGCTCTTCGCGCCGCCGTTCGCCAGTTCGGATTTCATGCTGGAGGGGCGGATTTTCGGCGAAGCGGTCAAGACCAGGAAATACACATGGATGCCGTCGGAAGTTCACCGGGAGGGTGCGATTCGCGGCGTCGAGGTGTCGAGCGCGATCACCTTGATCGAGGGGCAGCGGGCGGCGGTGTTGAGCATTCAGTTACGGAACACCACCGACCAGGCCGCGCGCGTGCCGCTGCGGTTTGAGATCAACGGGGGGATGGATTATGTGACCGACTGGGTCTTCATCCGGCCGACGGCGAACAAGCCGTGCCAGACGATGGACAGGGGCCAGGTGCTGGTCCGGCGCAATGATACGGGCGAAATCGTGCTGGGTTCGACCATGGGGAAGATGACCTGGGAGGGATATGCCACACACTGGAGTGGCGAGGTGACGGTTGCCGCCGGCAAAACCGGGTCGGTTTATCTGGTGGTGGGGATCGGGCCAAAGGAGCAGACGGAACAGTCCGTTCGCGAGCTGTTGAAAGACCCGGCCGGCGCGGTGGGGCGGTCGCGGAAAACCTGGAACGAGCGGGCGCAATCGCTGCTGGAGCGACTGCCGCGATTTGCGGCGGCCGACAAACGGCTGGAGAAGTTCTATTACCGATCGATTCTGCATTTCCTATTAAACCGATGGGATGTGCCGGAATTTGTGCTTCGGCCGTTTTATTCAACCGGCAGCGTCATCGGTGGGTGCGTCTGCTGCTATTTGTGGGATTTTGGCGAGGGGTGGGAACTGTTTCCGCTGGTCGACCCGCCGGCGCTGCGCGAGCACGTCAAGGCGTTTTTGAAGACCGACCTGACGCGGCATTTCAGTTTCACGCCCATGAGCGGGGCGGGGTGGGGGCCGTGGTATCCGATCAATCAGGAGAAGATCGTCTTCCTGATCTATTACTACGTTCAATTCACCGGCGACACGGGGTTTTTGCGCGAATTGCTGAACGACAAGCCCATTATTCAATGGGTGGTGGAGCATGCGCTGTATGGCGACCGGCTGGAAAAAGGGGCCAATTTGATCGACTACGGCGGCGGCAACCATCACCTGGAGCTGCGTCGCGAATACCGCTATGACTTTTATCTGCCCGATCTGAACCTGCGGCGCTATCCGATCTATCTGGCGGCCGAAACATTGTGCAGGATCGCCCAATATTCGTCTCACGTTGACCTGCGCGACCGTGCCGAAAAATTGAAGAAAGTCGTTCACGACCAGCTCTGGAGCGAGAAGGACAAATGGTGGTTTTTCCGCGATTTCAAAGGCAGCCCGCACCTGCGCTACACGATGCAGATGTTTAAAGTCATCGGCGGCGGCGGGATCAGCCCCGATGAGGAGAAGGCCCTGGTCGGCCACATCAACGAGGCTGAATTTCTCTCCGAATTCGGCATGCACAGCATGGGCAAGCAGGACCCGGCTTACGACCAGGTGGACATCGACAACGGCGGCGGGGGGGCGTACACCAGTTTTCCGCCGCAGATCATCGAGAAGCTCTATAAAGCCGGCTACCCCGAGACGGCCGAAGATATTTTCCGCCGGATTTTGTGGTGGGGCGAGCGATTGCCCTATTGGGGCGATTCGCTGGTGGCCAACCTGATGGATTATCGCAAAGATACGCCGCTGCAGAACACGATTGGTTCAGTGGCGGGCGCACAGTCGATCATCTTCGGTATGTTCGGCGTGCAAATACAGCCGGATGGAAAAATCGTAGTCAATCCCGTCCCGCCGTCGTTTTCTCCATTCATCGCGATCCGAGGCCTGCGCATCCGGGGCCATACGATCGACATCAGCACATCAAACGGAACTTATGAGGTAATGGTAGACGGCTGCGCCCAGAAGAAAAAAATAGGCACTCCTTTGATCCTTCCGATCAAGCCGCTGAGGGCCTCATGACAACGACTGAAACGCCGCTGGATGCCGCAGCGAGTGCGCTATCTCTCTACGAGCAGATGTGGTTGATCCGCCTGTTTGAGGAGCAGGCCCTGGACCTGTTCCGGCGCGGATTGATTCGCGGGACTGTACATCCATCCATCGGACAGGAAGCCATCGCGGTTGGCGTATGCAGCGTGCTTCGCTCCAGCGATGGCGTCTTGAGCACATATCGCGGTCACGGCCATTGCATCGCCAAGGGCGCCGATGTCCGACGGATGATGGCGGAACTGATGGCTCGGCGCGATGGGTACTGCAAGGGCAAGGGTGGCTCGATGCACCTCTGCGACCCGGACATCGGATACTTGGGCGCCAATGGCATCGTCGGCGCCGGTATGCCCATTGCCGGCGGAGTGGCATTGTCAATGCGGTTGCAGAGCCGTGATGACGTGGCCGTCTGCTTCTTCGGTGATGGCGCGTCCAATCAGGGCGTATTTCACGAGACGGCAAACATGGCGGCGATCTGGAAGCTGCCGCTGGTGCTGGTGTGTGAAAACAACGGATATGGCCTTTCCGTGCCGACGTCATACGCATGTTCGATTACGGATATTGCGCGTCGTGCCGGCGGGTATGGATTTCCGGGTTGGAGCGTCGATGGAAACGATCTGCCCGCTGTTCTGGAAATCACGAAGACGGCGGTAGCCCGCGCTAGAGCGGGCGAAGGTCCAGGTCTGATCGAGTGCAAGACATATCGTTGGGAACGGCACAGTGCGCTGTCGCGCACCTATCATGTCGATCCCACCGACGCCACCAACTGGTCTCGACACGATCCCATTGAACGTTTTGGGAAATGGCTGGTGCAAAAAGGATGGCTCGATGAACCAATCGATAACCAGACACGGCAGCGAGCCGCGCAAATTGTAAGTGAAGCAGTGGAATTCGCGACTGGATCGGATGAAGCCCCTTCGCTGGAGGCATTAAGCGATGTCTATGACAATGTTATCTGAGCCGAACATCGTTCCATCCGCCAAAAAAGAGTTGACCTTCGCCCAGGCACTTAATGAATCGTTGCGCGAGGCGATGACGCGAGATCCATCGGTATTCCTGATGGGCGAAGATATTGGCCCGTACGGTGGACTGTTTCGCGTAACCGAAGGGCTTTACCAGGAATTCGGCTCGCAGCGAGTTCTCGACACGCCCATCACCGAGCAGGCGATTATTGGCTTTGGAGTCGGGGCCGCGATGGTTGGCTCGCGACCGATCGTGGAGCTTCAATTCAGCGACTTCATGGCGCTGGCAATGGACCAGATTGTTAACCAAGCCGCAAAGGCGCGATACATGTCCGGCGGGCAATTATCCGTCCCGCTGATCATCCGAACGCCAGTTGGTACGGGACTGGGTTCGCAGCACACACAAAGCTTGGAAGCGTGGCTCATGCACGTTCCCGGACTTCATATCGCAATGCCCGCCACCCCATATGACGCGATGGGACTGCTTCGGACGGCCCTTGAGCTGAATGATCCCGTTTTGTTTCTCGAACACAGCATGCTGTACTCGACCAGGGGCGAAGTTCCTGTCGATCCATACAAGGTTCCCTTTGGTGAAGCGCGCATCGTGCGACAAGGCAGCGATGTGACTGTTATTGCGGTGTCATCGGGTGTTACAGTGGCCGCAAAGGTGGCGGATGAGCTTGCAGCGGAACAGGGCGTCTCCGTCGAGGTGATTGATCCACGAACCCTCGCACCATTCGACATGGCAACGATCGTAGCTTCCGTTCAGAAAACAAACCGCGCGATCGTCTTTCACCAGGCTTGTCGAACGTGCGGGATTGGCGCGGAGATTGGCCAGCGGATCATGGAAGAAGCGTTTGACTACCTCGATGCGCCGGTTACGCGAGTTGCAGCGCGCGACGTGCCCAATCCTCAGGCCAAATCATTGGAGATGGTCGTGCTTCCGTCGGAACAGGATCTGAAGCGCGCAATTAATTCTGTTCTATATAGGAGCCCCGCATGAAAGCGCTGGTAAAACGACACGAAGGCGCGGGCGGATTGGAATTGGTGGATGACTGGCCGAAGCCCACGATAAACCGTGACGAGGTGCTGATCGAGGTGGCATTCGCCGGCATCTGCGGGACGGACCTGCACATTCTCAAAGGACACTGGCCATGTCGGACGCCGGTAATCCTCGGACACGAGTTTTGCGGTCATGTCGCCGCTATTGGCGACGATCTTGTTGATCTGTCCATCGGAGATCGCGTCGTAGCTGGCAATCCGGCGCAGACATGTGGCGTCTGCCGACACTGTCGCGTCGGGAATCCATTTATGTGCAAACAGCGGATATCGCTCGGATTCATGATTGACGGCGCATTCAGCCGCTATGTCAAGGTGAGGCGCCATGCCGTTCATCGGATACCTCCGGATGTTTCCATGGAAGAAGCCGCGTTATGTGAACCAATGGCCGCCGCCGTGCGGGCGTTGACCGAACGCACGACAGTGAATGCAGGCGATCGTGTGCTGGTATCAGGCGCTGGCCCCATTGGGCTTTTATGCGCCGCTGTCGCGAAGGCGCAAGGAGCTGCGGTTATCGTTTGCGGGCTCGGCGCGGATCGGCGTCGGCTGGAATGCGCTCGCGAGCTTGGCGCCGATGCCGTCATCAACCTTGAGCGGGACGACCTGCGACAGACTATTTCATCTTTTACCAACGATGAAGGCGTCGACATCGCCGTTGAATGTGCTGGAGCGCCCAGTTCGCTTGCTGTATGCCTTGACCATGTACGAAAAGGCGGGACGCTGCTACAGGTTGGCATTTACTCTTCACCATTTACGGTCGATTTCAGTCGAATTGTGATGCATGAACTTCAGGTCATTGGCGTTTATGGGCACGCATGGGGCACATGGGAACGCACGCTCATCCTCATGCATAACAAAATGGTCAATGTTAAGCCTCTAATCACTCACAAGTTTCCCATTACGCGGTGGAACGAGGGTCTCGATGCAATATTCCGCGGCGAGGCGATCAAGGTCTTGCTCGAACCGGTGTAAATAAAAGGATGCGACTTATGAAGCTTGTTCGTTTTGGTAATCCGGGTCATGAGAAACCGGGCATCATTGATGGCGACGGTCGCCGGCGCGATTGTTCCTCGCTATTTCACGATTGGGACAGCGGGTTTTTCCGGAACGGTGGATTGAACGAGCTGAAATCGCTGATGGCAAATAAACAGGAGTCGTTGCCAGTTGTGCCGGATGACGTTCGGCATGGGCCGTGCGTTGCTCGACCGGGAAAGATTATCTGTATCGGCTTGAACTATAGCGATCACGCCGCCGAGGCTGGATTGGAAATGCCCAAGGAACCGATGATCTTCTTAAAAGCTCCAAATACAACGGTTGGCCCATACGACGATATTCTCTTGCCGAGAAGGAGCAGCAAGGTCGATTGGGAAGTGGAGTTGGGCGTGATCGTCGGGCAGGAAGCCCGTTATCTCCCATCAGAGGCCGCCGCCGAAGAGTGCATTGCTGGATACTGTATCTCGCATGATGTGTCCGAGCGAAGCTTTCAGTTCGATCGTGGCGGACAATGGACCAAGGGCAAATCGTGTGATACTTTCAATCCCCTTGGGCCATGGCTGTTGACTCGTGATGAATGTTCTAATTCCGCACGGTTGCGGCTTTCGCTTGAAGTGAATGGCGTTCCCAAGCAGGAAGGCTCAACTGCTACGATGGCATTCGGTCCGGCAGCACTGATTCACTACCTTTCGCAGTTCATGACATTGGAAGCCGGAGACCTGATCTCCACCGGAACACCACCAGGCGTCGGATTTGCCCGCAAGCCACAGGAATTCCTGCGCGAGGGCGATGTAGTTACATTATCTATCGAAGGACTTGGTATCCAGCGACAGATGTGTCGTTTAGCGTAATATACATGGAAACCGAAACTGAGCTCGTCGTTGATGACGAAAATCTTTGTGGTGAGTCTCCTGTATGGGTTGCCGCACGCGCGCAATTGCTCTGGGCTGATGTTTCAGCGGCGAAGATATTCGAACATCAGCCCGCAACCAACACGCGGCACCTGATCAGCAAAGCGATGATCTTGTCGGCTATCGCGATTAATCACGATGGGAGGCTAGTGGTCGCTTCCTCAAACGGCCTGCATCTATGGAGCGAGTCGGGCGGCTGCGCATAGATTGTCAGAGAATACAATGGCCAAACTCTGAACTTCAATGACATAGCGGTTGTGATTGTCTGTCGCCAGCGTGGAATCCCACAGTCCTCACTGGTCGCCAATGCGATGGATTATCGCAAGGACACGCCGTTGCAGAATGCGATTGGGGGGGTGGCCGGGACGCAGGCGATTATTTTCGGCATGTTCGGCATCTAGGTGGAGACGGATGGGGCGATCGTGGTGAACCCGCAATCGCCGGAATTATCAAAGCACATGATGCTGGAAAGGGTCAGGATAAGGGGGTTGAGCATCGATGTGCGGACAGACGGGGATGGGGTTTTGAAGTGACGGCGGGTGGGAAGAAATATAAGGGGCGGGTGGGGAAGGCGATTCGGATTGTGGTGGATGGGGGGAGATGAAAGAAGTGACCCGGCACTGGATGGTATGGCCAGGGGAGGGGTTCGAGGGTGTAAATTCGGAAGGTTACGCACTCATCGGGTTGACTTGATATCCGAGTAAGCCTGATCCCAATCGCGATAGATGGAATCGAGCACGAGGGGGATTCCCGCGGCGTTCCAGGCGGGCCAGTCAATATTGGTCAGTCGGCCGGCCGGCGCGTGCGAGTCGTACCACTGGCCCAGCGCATCGTCTGTGGCGCTGGCGGCCAAGAGCAGGCCAACGCGTGGATCGGGTTTCAGATATCGGCCGGCCTGTTCTGGAAGATCGTGTCCCAGATGCCGGGCGGCTTTGATTCCTTCGCCGACATGGTCCACGAAATCGAATAGTTCATCGGGTGTTGTGAGCCATTTGGTGGGGTGGTGCATCAGGTAAAAATTGCCGGATGATCCCAGATGTTGGCGCGTAAGTTGACTGATTTGACGAACGCCTGCGCGGAAACGATCCATCGCGCGCGGGGCATCGCAATGATTCTCCGGCATCCGATGCAGCGAGAACAACACCCCTTCGGCCCCGATGGTTGCCGCCTTTCGCAGGACATCCTCGATTTTGGCGATGGATTCGGCGTAACGTGGCGCAAAGGTGTCGAGCAGGGTGAGATCGGGATAAAAATTGCAGCCCGGGGAAAAGTCAATCAGGATGCGCAATGATTGTCGTCGGATCCATTGTGCCTCGAACTCAATGACTTTGGGATCGCGGTCGCGCAAATAGGTCCAGTCAATCTTGATGCCGTCCAGATGATGGAAAAACGTCGGCCAGCCGAGCAGCGTCTGGGTGATGTCGTGATGTCCGCGCAGGCTGAGGAACCGGTCGCGAGGACGTTCCGTAGGCTGCGTCGCTGGCAGAGGCGTTACATGCTTCTGGTCGTCAATCCGTAGTTGAAAAATACGAACATCGCCGGCGTTAATCATATTGTCATCCGCCGACATGATCGGCGGTTGCGAACCCTCGAAATTGGGCCAATAACCGGCGGAATCGATGGGAGGGGCGGGCAGCGGCAGTTCCGATTGTTCCAGAATGGGTCCGATGCGCGATTCCAGATGAATCGGCCGGGAAACATGGGTGTTGTTGAAGACGCCCACGGTGTATTGGCCGTTGATGTCACGGCAGATGATCGTCGCAAGATTGGTATCGGCCGCGATGATTTGGTTGTCCGAAAGGATTTTCACCAGCGCCTGACGAACCTTTTCCATGAGGGGTCGAACCACGGGGAGCTTGCGATCGGGTTTATTGAAGCAAGCCGTTGTCCGCATCGGCGCCACGCCAAACGCGCCACCGAGCAGGGTGATTTTGCCCTTACCATGCTGCCTTGTGACAACGTCATCTTGAACATCGGCGTCGAGTGGTTCGATCAGGCAACTCGCATTGCCGGTTGTCAGCACCAGATGCCCGCCCAGTCGCACATAACGGTCGAGCTTGTCGCGCAGTTCATCCGTGGCGTCAATTTCGCCGGCGCAGATGATTGTCGCGTAACGCTCCAGCACAAAAGCCGGCGCATCGCTCAGAAGCGTATCGGCGATGTCGCCAAAGGGCGTGGCGGAAAAGAACCCCTGCTCGTTGTGGAAGAAGCCCGAATCCTCGTAATCGGGGTACAGGAGGGACAATACACCATGCGTCAGGTGGTCCCCTTCGTTGTATGGCATCGCGCCCCAGGTCTGAAACACTTCCGGCACATAGAGATGTCGTGGGACGGTCCACCCGCTGAATACATCCAGCAGCAGCGCAACCGGTGTGAGCGTGGGGCCAAATTGGCCGTGATTGGCCGTCCAACGAACGGCATCGGCTTGAATTTTTCCGATTGGTGTAAGCTGTGGCGTGTATCCGGTAGATGGCTCCAGCACCGATTCGCCGCGAATTCGTTTTGCGTTGTCGTCGCCGACAATCCATCCATTTTCAAAACCGACGATGGAGCAGTCGTAAAGGATATGCGAATAGAGCAGGCGGCGAAGAAGGCTCAGGCTCGTGCCCTCCTCAGGCCCGAAGCTCATCCCATCGGCGTGACCTTGCGCATCGTAACTCTTGTAACCCCATCGATTGTAAAATGAGGCGTTTCCGAACCAGAGCAGGCCGTACTGCTTTCCCGCGCCACGGATGAAACTGTAATACACCTGCGAGTTGGGCAAAGCCTGCGCGGTTTCGGCGCCGAGCAGCAGGTGATTGCCTTCGCGTGCAAAATGGTGAATGAATTGCAACGATGTCAGGACCGAAAGCTGATTGCCCATGTCATCGCACAACCGGCGAAAGTGGCGATGGAAATTCAAGTATCCCTGAAATCGATCGGATGGGCCTGGGCACTGCTGCGTGGCGTAAAGGCCGATGTATCGGCCATCCTGCTCGCCGTTGTCGAAGCCCAGAAATCGCTCGCCGAGTGTGTCGCGCAGTCGTTGCGCCAACCCATCGGACGGGACGATGTGCGCCCACATCCCTTCCGGCGCCGATCCCGGCACATGCCCCCAGATATCGAACAGCCAGAGCTTTCGGCGCTGAATTTCGGCGACCAATTCATCAAAATTATCCGCGAGGGCCGAGTAAATCAGCGGCCAGACGACCCTTCCCAGGCTCAGTTGTTCCGTATAGATGTCCAAATCCCGCCGCCAATCAACCAAACGATTCTCACGCACCGTGAAGACGCGAAGCGTGGTAAATTGTGTCTGATTCTCGAAGGTGTTTCGGGTCGGCACCGGGAACTTGCGGCGGCGGAAGTCCGGGTATCGTTCCGGCAGGTGTGGAGATGTGTCAAGACGAAATGCCATGATGCTGACTCCAATCAAAAGCCGATTGTTAGTTTATACGAGTAATATCAAAACCTTGCAACCTTTTGGTAGGTTGTAAAGCCGTATATCATCACATTTTATAGTCAAAATGAGGTTCCTTGGAGGAACCATCATTGAAAATAATTAAATTTTTATTGACTAAAATGTTTATTCGAGTATACTTCGTTTGCACATGGGTAAGACTACGACCAAACCTGCTCTGACCCAACGACGCCTGGCCGAGGCATTGAACATCAGTTATTTGACCGTCAATCGGGCTTTGGCGGGGCACTCGGCCGTCAGTGACAAGACCAGCCGACGGGTGCTGGAAGCGGCGGATCGGATGGGCTATCGCGTCAATCATGCGGCCCGCAGCCTCAAGATGCAAAAGACATTTTCCATCGGTTTGGTCGGCTGCAACACGCCACACAGTTTCTGGGCGGACATTCTTGCCGAATTTGAAGTGCGCTGTCGTGCCAAGGATTATCATGTGATGGTATGCCATCGCCTGGCGGGCGAATCGTCCAATCGCTGTGCTGAGTTCCTCGTCGAACGCCGTGTTGACGGTATCGTGATCGCGCCAGATGACACAACCGAAAATCCTGATCAACTTAAACGAATCCTGGGTGACACGCCGGTGTTGTTTTTGAACTCGGCTGTCGCGGGGATCGCATCGGCCGGTGTCGGCACCAACAGCCGAGCCGGCATGAAACAATTGACCGAATATCTGATTGAACTTGGGCATCGGGACTTTTGTTATATCTCCGGGCCGCAATGTGACTATACCGCCCAGCAGCGGCATTTGGGATTTCGCGAAGCGGTGGCGGGATTGCAACAGGGTGGATCCGGTCGGATCAGGATCGAACACGCCAAATCATTTTGTCAGGAAGATGGCGCTCAAATCACCCGCGATCTTCTTGCCGGCGGCCAGGCATTGCCGACGGCCATGGTCTGTGGAAACGATGCGTTGGCCATTGGCGCCAGCATTGAACTGGCCCGCGCCGGTGTGCGAATTCCTCAGGATGTTTCGGTCGCCGGTTATGCGGGGATGCGCGAAGCGACGTTTCTTCCGGCCCCTTTGACGACCGTTTCGCAGCCGGTGTTTCAGTTGGGCCGGCTCTGTGCCCAATTGATTCTGGCCCGCATCGCGGACCCGGATGGACCGACTGCGTTTACCGAAATTGAAGATACCTTAACCATTCGTGAATCGACCGGTTCGCCGCGAGCGACCGCATTAAATTGATTTTCGCTCGTGTGGGTCTTGCGCCGTGCGCATGACTGTTACACGAGTAAACTTTTCGGAGGTTGGTCATGAAGCTGCAACGTGTTTCGACGTGTCTGATCGTCACGGCCATAACCAGTGTGCCGGCGATGGGCGCCTATTATGGATCGCCCGATCCATTGGCGGCGGATGCCGCATCGGTTTATCTGTTTGAGAACAACGGCAACGACGCCACCGCCGCCGGGCGGAACCTGGTGACAGAGAGCGGCACACCAAGTTACGATCCATCCGGCCTGCACGGCTCGGCGTATGATCCGCTTGCGCCCAATTACTTTTCGCTGACCATGCTCGGCCTGCCAAGCTATCCAGCCGACAGCAGCGTTATTGTCAACACCAGCAATTTCGCTGTTGAAGCGGCCGTCAAGGTGCAGTCGAATCAATCTCAGACGTTCCTCGGCGCCAACGAAGTACCCGGCTGGGGTGGGAGCAACCGGGTCTTCGCATTGCGCGCCAATACGGATCAAGGTGACCCGAGCAAAATTTACTTTGAATTTGCCGTGCAGGATGCCGGCGGGAATTTGCTCACCGCATCATCCCCTTCGGTTCCGTTCAGTTCGGTCCAGAACCAATGGGTGACGATCGCCGGCCGATCGACCGGAACGACGCTTGAGATGTATGTCAACGGCGTGCTGGTCAACTCGAGCAACAGCGCCGGGGCCAATGAGAATTTTGAGACCAACCAGACGGTGATTCGATTCGGCACCGACTGGGGTGGCGGAAACCGCTCGTTTGCCCAGATCGATGACGTGGCGCTATACAACACCGCGAGAACCAATTTCCAGGCGATCCCCGAACCGGGTACGCTGAGCCTGGTTGGGTTGCTGGCGATGGGCGGATTATCCCTGCGTCGTCGAAAAAACGCGTAATGACGCACTGAGGGCAGTGGCGTACTTCACGGCGTGTCAAGGCGGGTCTATGCAATGTCAAATGACAACATCGACAGCTTTGACACGCCGTGGTTTGTTTTGCATGACGATGCTGCTGGCCGCGTTTGCAATGACAGGCCGCGCGGCGGCTGATGATCTGGTTGAATCGATCAGCCAGTGGCAGGCGGCCTGCTTTTTCGACACACCGGCCCCCGCGCGGTCATTTGAGCGGGATAAAAAGCCGTTTGTTCGATATCTGTTCAAACATGGCAATTCGCGCGGCGAAATCTTCTGGTCGCTGGCACAACCCATCACCATCAGGCCCAAACCGGATGAAGATTTTCGCGTGACCGTCCGATATCGCGCGACGCAGAATGTTCCGTTGTATGTCGGCATTTCATCGGGTCAGGGGTGCGCGTTGCCCTATGTGCGAGCCCCGCTGCCGACAACGAAGAATGGGTCGGAATGGATCACCACATCCGTTGACCTTTCGGCGTTTCGATTTCAGCCGTCGAATGTCATCTGGAATGGTTCACTATGGCTTGAAATCTTCACCGTCAACCGCCCGGAGGCATTGCCGGTGACGATTGACCTGATGAATGTCAGTGTCCAGGTCATGCAGTCGCAAAAAGAACCACAGGCGGAGTCAAAATGCCGCATCAACGTGTCTCGCGAGAATTCATTTGTGGTCTATGAAGTCAACCCGATCAGTAATCAGCGGATTCTGCCCGAGTCAACTTCAATTGAAGGAAGAATCGCCGATGCCATTCACACCAGGACCGCCCGCGGGGCAACTGTTCCGATTGGATTGGTGGTATCCTCGAATCACGATTTGAATCAACTGCTGCCGGTCATCGCCCCACTGCGCGACGATCACGACCAGATCGCCAAGGAGATCGGCGTCGATCGCAAGATCGTCAAGGTGTGGTATCAGGACCGGAACGAGGACTGGAAGCGCCACCCACCGGCATTGGATCTTCCTCCGCCCAGCAGTCAGGCGATACCGGTCAATTCCGATCCGCGGTCCTATCAATATTCGCCGATGGAACGCACGGGATTGAAACTGCTCACACCCGAGCTGTTGCTCAATGATGATGCGCTGGTGGTGGTGGATGAATCGACACGGACGAATTCTGTTCGTGCGCGGACCAGCGACGGCACCCGGCTGTTGCGACTTGACGATCCAAAGTCGCCCGCCGCGACGACGATCAAGGATTTTACCGTCAGCGACAGTACCGAGCTGTTGCCGATGACGCTTCTTGCGGGAAGAATTCAGGAGTTCTGGATTGACATCGAGATCCCCGCATCCGTGCCGCCGGGAATATACCATACAACAATCCGGTGGCTTGACGGGGATCAATTGCTCGCCCAAACGCCGCTGTCGATTGAAATTATTCCGGTGGTGCTGACGGAGACCAACTTCATTGCGGGCATTTATTATCATCCGGTGAATTACACCAATGAGCCGGGTTATCCCGTTTTCTATCCCGGCAAACTGGCGTGGGAGCAAACCGCGCGGGAACTCAAGAGCCTCGCTCGAAATCACCTGTGGGATGCGTTGATGCCAGGCCCGGTGCAGAACGTCGGCATGGATACGCCGATCGATATCAACGACCTGAAACGCCGAATTGATCTTCGTAAAGCGGCCGGGTTGAGAACCGACCGATTGTTCTACACCGGCATCATGCTGGGTCGGGTGAATGATGCGGGTGAAGCCGAACGCCTGCGCAACAAGGTTCGTCTGCTGGTGAATACCGCGCGGTCCTGTGGAGTCGAGGAGATTTATGTTTACAGCCAGGATGAAGCCAGCGCCGAAGCACTGTCGGCACTGCGGCCGGCGTGGGTGATCGCGCATGAAGAGGGGGCAAAAGTATTCGCCGCCGGATCGCGTGAAGACATGTTTCCCATTATGGGCGACATGCTCGATCTGTTCATCTGCGCCGGTTATCCCGACCGCCGCGAGGCGGCGCGCTGGCACGCCGTCGGCGGCAAAATCGCGTGCTATTCCAATCCGCAGGGGGGATTGGAACAACCGGAGACCTATCGCCGCAACTACGGCCTGCTCCTGTGGCAAAACGACTACGACGGCGCAGCGCCATATACCTATCACACCGCCGGGCGGCAATCGGTTGGATCGGTTCCCAGCTTGTGGGACGACTACATCGTCAATTCCGATGCGATGAAACAACATGCCATGGCGTATCCCACCGCCACGGGCGTGATCGAGACGATTCAGCTTCGCGGACTTCGCGAGGCATACACCGACCTGCAGTACATCCATGCGTTGGAATTGGCGATTGAAAATCATTGCCTGTCGTCGGCTGGTCAAACCAATGCAACCAATTTGCTGCGTTATCTGAAGGCCGGCGACATCAACAAGGACCAGACAGATCCCGCGGACATTCGCGTCAAAATCATCGAATACCTTTCAGACACTCGCAAGGAGACACCACAATGAACAAGATGAACCCATCTAAACAAAACGGCTTTACGCTGGTGGAATTGCTGGTCGTCATAGGCATTATAGCCCTTTTGATCAGTATCCTGATGCCCTCACTTAACAAGGCGCACCAGGCCGCCAACCGGATCAAGTGCATGAGCAACCTTCGGCAGATCGGCGTGGCGCTGATTCAATATTCCAACGACCAGAAAGGGTATCTTCCCCCGACTTGGTCCTATCCCAATACGCTGGTGTACAAGGGAACAACCTACAACCCGATCGAGCTTTATTGGGGGCAATTCCTGCAAATTAAAGGGTATCTGCCGGGACAGGATGACCCGGAGAGATCGGTGTTGGTCTGTCCTTCACACGAAAATCCGTTCTCGCCGTTCGCATCCACCCCGGCGTTGGCCGATTCATTCAAGCTCTCTTATGGCATCAACAATCTGATATCAATTCACGACGGCGCCTCGTGGTCGGCCGGCGGAACAACGCAGGATGGGCTTGACGATTTTGACGGCCATCGACAGCCCAAGACCTTTTCAAAGAAGGGCGCATCCGAAAAAATCGCCGTCGGCGAAGTGTTTTATGGATATCTGATGGACAGCGACACCCCCAACGAATTTTCACCGCCGCCCGCATGGCATCAACTCGATTGGCGACGACACAGCAGTTCGGCCCAGAATATTGGCCAATCCAACATGCTCTGGCTGGACGGGCACGTCACGACGGTGCGGGAAGGCGTTGACGCCGTCGGCGTGTTCAATGACATCAACTCCGTCGCGGTATGGAAAGTCGGCGCCGCCTCGGCCGCGCGCGGACGTCAACAATGGTATCTGGAGTGATGTGTATCATGGCGGTGTGCTGGGCAAGGTGAGGGGCTACCCATTTGCCGCGGCGGATATCCACCAAAGTCCGCGCAACATCATTGTCCTGATATCCTGATTCTGCGAGTTGTAACACATCTGAAGGTGGGCAATTCTTCCATTGGCAGAGCCTAGCCGGCGTGGGTGAATATTTTCATGGGGCGAAGGTTGGGGCAGGGCAATCGCATTTATATTATTAGCGGTATTCATAAGGCCCGCAGAGCCTCTTTATCCCCTCCCCCGGTACTCCGGGGGAGGGTTAGGGTGGGGGTTTTTCCTCGAATTCGGCGATACAGCCCCCT
>JADLBV010000080.1 GCA_020847545.1 Phycisphaerales bacterium | reverse complement strand
GGCCGTATCGCCGAATTCGAGGAAAAACCCCCACCCTAACCCTCCCCCGGAGTACCGGGGGAGGGGATAAAGAGGCTCTGCGGGCCTTATGAATACCGCTAATAATATAAATGCGATTGCCCTGACGTTCAAAGTTCCACCCCGATGATCGATGCCTCAAACACCATCGACCCCTCCACCATCCCCTGCACCTTGCAACAGACCCGCTTGTGGCGTTCCCACACCTTCATCCCAAGAATGTACAACCGGCATCCCGGCGACACCTGCTGGCGAAATTTGCAATCTTCCACGCCGCCAAAACCAACGAATCCCGTCCAGCCCCCGAATTTTCGCGTATAAAACGACGCCAGTTGCGCCCCCGCCTCGACCATCAGCACGCCGGGCAACAAAGGCCGGCCGGGAATGTGCCCCTCCACCCAGAATTCATCGGCCTTTACATCCTTATATCCGATCAGCCTGGCGCTGTTCGCATCCGCATAGACGATGCCGTTCAGATGTTCCATGTCCCCGCGCTGCGGATTCATCTCGCGGATCGCATTCTGATCGAACACATCCCTGTTCAAGTCGATCCCGTTGATGTCAAAGAGCAACTGTGGAGGCATGGGCGATCCTGCGATTGGGATGGCATTGAAAAGGTCCGCACCCAACTGCGGACCCTGATTCAGAAAACACACTTTGACGGTTGGGATCAGCCGACGCTGCCCGGTTCGGCCTCGCGCCCTTCGAGCATTTTCTTTCGCACTTCCTGCGCGGCGGCCTTGATCTCCTGCATTTTCTTGCGAACCCGCGTGCTGGCGGCCTTGTTGCCACCGAGTGCCTTTTGCACATCGTCGTCCGCATCCAGAACCAACCGTTTGAGCGTCTCGTATTCCTGCATAAAAACCTCCATCCAATGGTTAGGGTCAGGCTCAAAACTCTACTGGTAGTGCCAAATCATGTCAATTCGAGCCAATGGGGCATTTCAATGAAATTTCGCTAGATTGTTGCCCCCGTTCACAAGGCCGCTAAACTGATTCCCCGATCAAGGAAAGGAAATTCGCCACATGGCATTGTCCCGAGAAAACATCGCACAACAGGCCGCCCGCAAGCTCGCATCGGCCGCCGCCGGTTTGTCCGCAACACACGCCACGGTCGGCTTTGACGGGTTTGTGGACCACATCATCGACGTGGTGGACAAACGCCACGATTTCAAATCCTATGAACCCCTCCATACCATCGCCGCATTTGCGAAGAAAGTCGCCGCTGCCGCCGGCGAATCCTCCAATTACGAGCTGGTCACCAAGCAGATGAAACTGGGTGGCAACGGCCCGATCATGGCCAACGCGCTGGCCGCGTTCGGGCTGGCGACCAATTACATCGGCATCGTCGGCGCCCCCGCCATCCACCCGGTCTTTGAAGAACTGGCCCAACGGGCCAAGGTTTTCAGCCTCGGCGAGCCGGGGCAAACCATGGCGCTGGAATTCACCGATGGCAAACTGCTGCTGGGAAACGTGCAAACCTGCCTGGATGTCAATTGGAACAAACTGCTGGAAAAGGTCGGCAAGGAACAACTCCGGCAACTCATCGCCCAATCCAAACTGATCGGGCTGGTCAACTGGACCATGCTTCCAAACATGACCGAAATCTGGCAGAAGATGCAATCCGACATTTTGCCCACCCTGCCGCCGGGAGATCGGACGATCTTCATCGATCTGGCCGACCCGGAAAAACGCCGGCCGGCCGACATCGTCGAGGCGCTGGATCAACTGACCGCCTTCCAGAAGACCATCAACGTCACGCTGGGGTTAAACCTCAAGGAAGCGGTTGAAATTCTCGAAGTGCTCCATTTGCCCAAGGAATCCAACCACGAATCGGCCATCGAGGGGTACGCCCGCGCGATTCGGGCAAAATTAAACCTCTCCTGTGTGGTGATCCACCCCCGCCGGGGCGCCGCCGCCGCCACGGCCGAGGGATCGGCTAAATTTGACGGCCCATTCGTGCAGCAACCCAAAATCTCCACCGGCGCCGGCGATCATTTCAACGCCGGGTTCTGTCTGGGCAGAATCCTGGGGATGAGCCTCGAAGAATCCCTCTGCTGTGGCGTGGCCACCAGCGGGTATTACGTCCGCACGGCACAAAGCCCCACATCGGCCCAACTGGCTGAATTTCTCGACCACCTTCCTCCGCCGCAGGGTTGAGTTCATCATGACAACGAACCAACAGATCGCGGTGATCCTGCCGGCCGGCGGCCGGTCGGTGCGATTTGGAGGCGGTCGAAACAAACTGCTGGAGGATTTGTCCGGCCAAACGGTCCTCTGGCGCACGATTGATGCGTTGATCGACCTGCCGGGCGTCTCCCGCGTGGTACTATCGGCCGGTGAAGGGGTTAAAGATTATTTCAAACAAGACCCCGGCGCGCTGGCATTGGCCAAAAGAGGGACAACCAAACTCCGCATCGTCGATGGGGGCACATCACGGGCAGACAGCGTATTGTGCGGCCTGCGCGCGGTGGAGGACCAAATCGACTGGGTGGCGGTTCATGACGCCGCCCGCCCTCTGATCACGGCACAACTGTTTGATCGCGTACGAGCGGCCGCGTTTGAGCATGGCGCGGCCGTTCCCGCCCTGCCGGTGACGTTGACGATCAAACAAGCCCGTGGGCCACTGCCCGCAAAAGTGGAAAAGACCGTCCCACGCGATCAATTGTGGGCGATGCAAACACCGCAGATGATGCGACGATCCGACCTTCTCGACGCCTTTGCCCGCTGCCCCCTGCCGTTGGATCAGATCACGGATGATGCCCAGTTGCTCGAACTGGCCGGCAAACCCGTCTGGTTGGTGGATGGGGAGGAACAAAACATCAAAATCACCACCCCTGCCGATCTGTTTCTGGCGCAACGGTTTCTGGGCCGTTGAAAAAGCACATTACCCGCGCACCGACCGCATCCGCAGCATTTCCCGCAGCAGCGCATCGGTGGTCTTCGCCTCCGGTTTGGACTGCTTGGCCCGATCCAACAGCGATTCAGCCTCCGGCCGGCGCAGGCGGTCATCCAGCGCCATCAGCGCGGCGATGGCATCTTCTTCAAATTCCTGTCGGCCAACCCTCCCGGCACGGATTGATTTTCCACCCATCATGGACGCCGCGGCGAACTCTTTCACCTTGCCGGACAATTCCGCGATGATCAACTCGGCCGTGCGCTTGCCAATCCCCTGCAACCCCACCAGAAACCGGGCATCCTTTGCTTCGATCGCCTCGGCAATCTGACCGGCCGGAACCCCCAGCGCCCGCAGCGCGGTTCGGGGGCCGATCCCCTTGACGGTGGTGAACCGGTCAAAAAACCGACGATCCTCATCGCGCAAAAATCCAATCAACCGAGGCTCCAGATTCCCCCTGCTGGCATCCCCTTCCAGGTAGAGAATCGTGTAAAACGTCAATGCCTCCCCCACGCTGGCCTGTAGTTGTTCAAAGTCGGATGCCGGCACAAGAAGCTCATACACCATCGCCCCCGCCTGCACATGGATGCGACCTTCCCACACCTGTTTCAATTCACCGGTCAATGCGGCTATCATTCATTCACCCGTTTCATCCCCAAATTTCGAGATAACTTTACCTTTTCACCGGCCAGGTTTCGCCCACAGCATAGCGCCGCCGCCAGCGCATCGGCCACATCCGGCGGCTCGGGCAACTGGCTTAAATTCCACTGGTTCTGAATCGCCCGCTGCACCTGACCCTTGCCGGCGTGGCCATGCCCGACGATCGATTGCTTGATCCGATTGGCGGCGTATTGTTCCAGCCGAATTTCCCGCCGTTGCGCCACCAGCAAAATAACCCCGCGCGCATGTCCCATCAGAATCGCCGTTCGTGGATGGGCATAATGGGAATAAAGCTGCTCAACCGCGCAGACCTGGGGCTGATGCTCCTCAAAAATCGACTCCAGCTCACCTTCCAGCTCCACCAGCCGTTGTTCCAAGGGAGACTTGGGCCGCAGACGAATGACCCCCGCATCCACCAGCTTGGGATGCAGCGGATGCCAGTCGATCACCCCATATCCGGTGATCTGCAGGCCGGGATCGATGCCGAGGATGCGCACCGGTAAACCCCTTATTCTCGGCGCCAGATCGTCCCTTCGGGCCGGTCTTCCAGGGTGATGCCAATCTCGGACAATCCCTTGCGCACAGCATCCGCCATCGCGAAATTTTTCTGCTGGCGGGCATCGGCGCGCAGTTGAATGAGCAATTTCATCAGTTGATCGGTCAGCCCGCTCTCCACGGCCTGCGGACGGGCCGCCGACTGGCGAAAGAGGCCCAATATTCCGCCGATGTTTCGCAGCGTCATCGTCGCGGCCATGGCGGCCTCGATCATTTCCGGCTGTTTTTCCCGATCAATCCGGTTTTTCTCGATGAAACTGTTGATTTCGCCGGCCATCTCGTGCATCACCGCGATGGCGCCGGCCGTGTTAAAATCATCATCCATCATCTCCAGAAACTTCATCTTGAAACCGATGATGCTCCTGACCAGCGGACCCTGCTCGGTCTCCATCATCGTCGCGGCCGCACGCTCGATGTCGGTCCCCTCGGTCGGGAATGGCTTGGAGGTGATCCGTTCAAGGCGTTCAAAGAGCCGTTGAAAGACCGCCAGCCCCTTGCGGGCGTTGGCCAGCGCTTCATCGGTGAATTCAATCGGCCGGCGATAATGCGTGCTGAGCAGAAAATACCGCAGCATGTCCGCCCCATGCCGGTCGATCAGATCGCGGGCCGACACGACGTTGCCGATGCTGCCGCTCATCTTTTCATCGGCCCATTCGCCGCTCTTGCTCTTGGTGCGGATGCGGGTCAGGCCGTTGTGCATCCAGAAGCGGGCAAACGGCTGATCGGTGGTCGATTCGGACTGGGCCAGTTCGTTTTCGTGGTGCGGAAAGAGCAGGTCCATCCCCCCGCCGTGCATGTCAAAGGTCCGGCCGAGGTATTTCATGCTCATCGCCGAGCATTCAATGTGCCAACCAGGGCGACCCTTCCCCCAGGGTGAATCCCATGTCGGCTCGCCCGGCTTTGCGGCCTTCCACAAAACAAAGTCGGATGGGTTGCGCTTGCCGGATGATTCCACCTCCCGCAGACCCGACTCCTGCTGCTCCACCTTGCGATTGGAGAGCTTTCCGTAATCCGCATCGCGACTGACATCAAAATAGACATTCCCCTCGGCCGCATACGCATGATCCTTTTCGATCAGCGTCGTACACATCTCAATGATTTCCTGGATATGCTCCGATGCCTTGGGAAAACGGTCGATCCCATCCACCCCCAGCAACGACAGGCATTCCATGTATTCATGCGTATAACGGCTGGCCAACTCCTCCACCGGCACATTCAATTTCACGGAAGCATCAATCAGCTTGTCCTCGACATCCGTGATGTTCACCACCCACATCACCTCATACCCCTTGTATTTGAGGTAACGCTTGATGGCGTCAAAAATCACCGGGCCGACCATGTGGCCGATGTGAGGCGGCTTGTAAACCGTCGGCCCGCACAGGTAAATGCCCACTCGGCCGGGATGAACCGGCTCAAACAACTCTTTTTCACGGGTTAACGTGTTGTAAACACGAAGGCTCATTCGATTACTTCTAGGTTATGACCAACCATTCCCCAAATTCACATGCCGCAATAAAAACTAAAACTACTCTCCCCTGCCCAGCAACACAACCGCATGGGCCGCCAACGCCTCCCCTCGACCAATGGCGTCACACCCCTCGTTGGTTCCGGCCTTTACATTGACCCGGCCTTCCTCCACACCCAGCAATCCTGCCAGAACCTTGCGAATCTGCGGCTTGTAACCCTTGAGCTTTGGCTTCTCCGCCAAAATGGTCACATCGGCGTTGACCACCGCAAACCCCGCATCCCGCACCCTCTTCATCACATGCTCCAAAAACACCCGGCTGGCGGCCCCTTTCCATTGCGGATCGGTGTTGGGAAACAGTTCGCCGATGTCCCCCCACCCCATCGCACCCAGCAGCGCATCAACCAACGCATGAACCGCCACATCCCCGTCGCTGTGTGCCTCGGGACTGATCTCCTGACTGACACACACACCGCCCAGCATCAATTCCCCACCCTTTTTCAGGCGATGTAGGTCATAACCATGGCCGATTCGCAAATCCATCTTCCAGTCCTTCCTGATCGCCTAAAATCGCCTCGCATTTCTCCTCCCGTAGGTCCGGCTCTGCCGGACGATGATTAAGATGTCCGGCAGAGCCGGACCTACGGGTAGCCGCAACACCGCATCGGATGTTATTCGGCCAATTCATACTCCTTGATCTTCCGATACAACGTCCTCTCCCCGATCCCCAGCATCTTGGCCGCCTGTTCGCGGTTCCCTTCCACCATCTTCAGCGTGTTGCGGATCAATTCGCGTTCCGCCTGGGTGATGCTGATGCCGACCAGATTGTTCATCCCGCCACCCCCCGCCTCCTGCCCGGCCGGCCGAATCTCCGCGGGAAGACTTTCCAACCCCAGTTCACCCTCGTTTGACAGCACCACCATGTTCTCAATGACATTCTTCAACTGCCGAACATTGCCCGGCCACGAATACCCCATCAACATCTGCTGCGCTTCGGGTTTGACCCCCTCGATCTTCTTGTCATATCGCTCGGCCGCCTGCTGGACAAAATAATGAATCAGCAGCGGAATATCCTCCCTTCGTTCCCGCAACGGCGCGATATGGATCGTCATCCCCTTGATGCGGAAATATAAATCCTCGCGAAACTGCCGATCCGCAACCATCTCATCCAATTTACGGTTGGTGGCGCTGATCAACCGGACATTCACGCGGATCGGCTCATTGGACCCCAGCCGAACCACCTCGCCGTTTTCCAATACACGCAGCAATTTGGCCTGCATGGCGGCCGGCATGTCGCCGATCTCATCCATGAACAGCGTCCCCTCATCGGCATGTTCAAACCGCCCTTCCCGGTCGCTTTGGGCGCCGGTGAAGGCCCCTTTGACGTGCCCAAAGAGTTCATCCTCCAGAATGCTTTCGCTCAACCCCGCGCAATTGAGCGCCACCAGCCGCTTTTTTCGACGGCGTGAATTGTTATGAATCGCCCGCGCCACCAGTTCCTTGCCGGTGCCGCTTTCACCCATGATGAGCACGGGAATGTCGCTGGCCGCCACCTGTCGGGCGGTCTGCACCACCTTCTGCATCGCGGCGCTCTTGCCGATGATCCCCTCAAAACTGGCGCTGTGTTCCAATTGCTCGGCCAGCACCTCATTTTGTTTGAGCAACGCGCTGCGCTCGGCCGCCCGATTCACCTGGGCGCGGAAATACTCCAGATCCAACGGCTTTTCGATGTAGTCATAAGCCCCCTCGTGTAGCGCCTGCCGACAGGTGGGGACATCCGCGTGCGCCGTCACCAGCACCACCGGCGGCGGCGGAAACAACTCCCTGGTCCGATGCAGCACTTCCAACCCATCACGCTTCCCCTCCATCACCAGATCGGTCACCACCACATCGTATCGCTTGCGTTCCAGACGGGATTGCGCCTCGGCCAGACTGTAAGCCAGGTCACACTCATGCCCCTGACGGGCCAGCGCCTCGCACATCACCTGCGCGTGCTCGCGCTCATCATCCACAACCAGTATCTGTGACTTGTTGATCAACGGCTCATCCATATCCCCACACATTATCCCACCGGAAGGTGCAACGTAAAGTCCGTCCCCTTCCCCATCTCACTCCTTAGCGACACCCGCCCGCCATGCTCCTGTATGATCCTTCGGGTCATCGCCAACCCAAGCCCGGTTCCACCTTTCTTGGTTGAATAATAGGCGTCAAAAATCCGATCGCGCACATCGGGTGGAATACCCCCGCCGGTGTCGATCACGTCAATTCGCACCTGCCCATCGGCCCGGCCGGCCGACAGGATCAATTCTCCCCCCTTGTCTCCCATCGCCTGCACCGCGTTGAGCATCAGGTTCAACACCGCCTGTTTCAGCAGCCGCGAATCCGCATTGATGACCAATTCCTCCGGCGACTTTTTCAGCCGCAACTGCACTCGCTGCAACTGTGCCTGCGGCGTAAAAAAATCGACCAGTTCCTCCAACAACCGATTGATCTGCACCGGCCGGCGCTCCAGTTCGATCTTGCCGGCATAGCGCAGAAAATCATCCAGAATGTCCTTCAATCGCCCCGTCTCCCTTTGCACCGTCGCCAACCGGTTGACCACCCGCGAATAGGCCGGGTTGTGCGGGTCCAGGTCCTCCCGCAGCAGTTGTAAATTGAGCTGAACGGTTGAGAGGGGGTTTTTAATCTCGTGCGCCAAACCGCCGGTCAATGTCCCCAGTTCCGCCAGCCGTTCGGCCTGCTGCGCACGGCGTTCCAGCCGGACAAACCGTCGGTGCGCCATCATCACCGCCACCCCCACCGCGATCACCAGACTGCCGGCCCAACCCGCCACCAGCAGCCAATTCAGGTCGCTCATGTTACCTCGGCCGGTTCCAGCCGTGCGTATTGAAGAACCAGTGTCTTTTTTCCCGCTGAATTGAACTGCACCACCGCCCGCGTGTGCTGACCCATGTCCATGATTTCGACAATCCGTCCCAATCCAAACTGCGGATGGCGGACCAACTGTCCCCGTCCATATTTCCCCGCCAACTGTTTCGATTCGCTCTTGAACCGCTCGCGGTATTCTTCTCGATCCGACTCCATCGACAGCTCGGTGCGGTCATGGACTTCCAGACACTCGGCCGGCATTTCATTCAAAAATGGTGAGCCGACCGTCCGTTCACGCAAACCCCGGATCGTCCGATAGGCCGACTTGCTCATGATCAACCGCTGGCGGGCGCGCGTGATCCCGACAAAACAAAGCCGTCTCTCCTCCTCCAATTCGTTTTTGTCCTCCCGCGCCCGGCTGTGGGGCAACACCCCCTCCTCCAGGCCGATCATCGCCACCACCGGAAACTCAAGCCCCTTGGCCGCGTGCAACGTCATCATGGTGATCGCCCCGCCTGTCCCTTTCATGTGGTCCGCATCGCTGACCAGACTGATCATCGACAGGTAATCCTGCAACGCTCCCTGAGGGTTTTCCGTCTCAAATTCAGAGGCCGCCGAAATCAATTCATTGATGTTCGCCAGCGGATCATCCCCCTCGTCGCGGTCCGATTTTTTCATCGCGAACTCGATGCCGCCGCGCTTGACGACATCCTCCATCAACTCCTGCACGGTGTGATCCAGCGCCATCCTGCGCCAGGATTCGACCAGTTGCGTGAATTGTTGCGTCGATTTGGCCGCGCGTGTGGAAACACCCTCGATCTGCCCGGCGCGTTCCATCGCCTCCCAGAGCGAAATCCCCTCCCCCACCGCGTACACCTGCATCAATTTCACGCTCGATTCGCCGATGCCGCGCGGCGGGGTGTTGACGATCCGCGCCAAACTCACCTCATCGCCGGGATTGGCGATCACCCGCAAGTAAGCCAACACATCCTTGATCACCTTGCGGTTGTAAAATTCCACACCCCGCGCCATGACATAAGGCATGTTCGCCCGACGAAGGGCGTCTTCCATCACGCGGCTGAGCGCGTTAATGCGATAAAAGACCGCCATCTGGTCCCAAGCCACCCCCTGCTTTTCGTGCAATTCCCTGAATCGCTCGGCCACCAACACGGCCTCATCGTGCTCATCGCGACAAAGCCAAACCTCCACCTTTTTGCCCTGATCATTTTCCGTCCAGAGCCGTTTGTCCTTGCGCTGACGGTTGTGGGAGATCAATTCCGAAGCCACCTGCAATATGGTCTTGGTGGAACGATAATTCTGTTCCAGCTTCACCACCTTGGCATCGGGATAATCCTGCTCAAATTCAAGGATGTTGCGCAAATCCGCCCCGCGCCAGCGATAAATCGACTGGTCCGGATCTCCCACCACGCAGATGTTTTTCCCCCGCTGCGCCAGCGCGTGGGCGATGATGTATTGCACATGGTTGGTGTCCTGATACTCATCGATCAGGATATATCCAAACCGATCCTGCAATTCCTTGAGAATCAGCGGATGGTCACGAAACGCCTGCGCGGTGCGCAGGAGAAGGTCGTCAAAATCCAGCGCGTTGTTGGTCATCAAAAGCCGCTGATATTTGGCATACACCCGCGCCACGGTTTTTTGATAAAAATCCTTGGCGCCTTGTGCGTATTGTTCGGGTGTGAGGAGCTGGTTTTTGGCGTTGCTGATCGTGCCATGCACGGCCGAGGGTTGGAAATTGGTGCTGGAGATCTCCAGCAGCTTCATCGCCTCCTTGATGAGCCGGGTCTGGTCGCCGGAATCGAATATCGAAAAATTGCTCCCCAGTCCCACCACTTCGGCATAGTGCCGTAAAATCCGCAGGCACAGGGAATGGAACGTGCAGATCATCGGCCAGGGTTGATCCAGCCGACCGAAATCGCGGATTTTCCGGTCCCCCATCGCACCCAGGGCCGTCACCCGCGATTTCATTTCGCCGGCCGCCTTGTTGGTGAATGTAATCGCCAAAATCGACGAAGGGACGATCCCCATCCCGATCAGATACCCCACCCGGCGGGTGATGACCCTCGTCTTGCCGCTGCCGGCGCCGGCGATGATGAGCAATGGCCCATCAACGTGCCGAACCGCCTCGCGCTGCTCCTCGGTCAAATCCTCCAGCAATTGTTCGACGTTGATGTTCATGGATCACGTCGAACTATAGCAGACAATGGGCGTAAAAAAACAGGAGTCGGCCCCTTCGACCGACCCCTGTCGCGCGACATCCGCTTTTTCCTACGATTCCGGCTCGCAATAGGCGCTCAGTTCGCACAGATATTCATACAACGCCGTCGCGGTGTTGTGCTCCGGGTCATCACCCTGGTGCAACAGCGTGAAATCCTCGCGCGACATCGCACAGGCCAACTGCTGGAGGGCCGGCTTGTATTGCGACTTGTTCAAAAACTCGTGGTAGTCTCCACGAAAGGCCTCGTAGCCATCCGGATGGTTCCCAAACCAGTTCCAGAGCTTTTTAGGCGGCCCAAGGTGCATGAGCAACAGATCAACCCGGCACCATTCGACCAGATCGCGGGTCAAACCAACCGGCTCAACCCACAGCCGCTTTCCATCATCCTCCTCGGCAACATCCATCAGGTGTTTGATCTTGATCATTGGCCACCTCTGCTTTCATTATATCCCGTGTCCACCTGCTCGTTTTTCCTCCCACAGAATAAGACGTTAAAAAGATTGTGAAGTTTGATGACAAAGTAATTCCTGTGGATTTTTTCACGATCAGGGCGCTATGATCATCCTGCACGGATATGAACGATCCACACCCACCCAAACGAACCCGCAAGGATTCGTGGCAGGCACTTCATCGCGATGTGATTGCATGCAACCGGTGCGCCCGGCTGCGCGACTATGGGGCGCAGGTGACGCCGGCGAAGCGATACGCGGATTGGAAATACTGGGGCAAGCCGGTAACAGGGTTTGGGGATCATCTGGCAAGGCTCTGGATCATCGGCCTGGCGCCGGCCGCACATGGGGGCAATCGCACCGGCCGGATTTTCACCGGCGACCGGTCGGGTGATTTTCTGTTCGCGGCACTGCATCGTGTCGGCATGGCCAATCAACCCTCCAGCGTCCACCGTGAGGATGGCTTGGCGCTGGAGGATTGTTATATCAGCGCCACGGCCCGCTGCGCCCCGCCGGCCAACAAACCGCTGCCGGAGGAGATCGCCAATTGTTCGATCTTTCTGGATCGGGAATGGGGATTGTTAAGTCGCAAGCGCGTGTTGATGGCCCTTGGGAAAATTGCGTGGGATGCCGCGTTGCAATTGGCCCGCCGACAGGGAATCACCATCAACAAACCCCGCCCGACATTCGGACATGGGGCGGAATATCGTTTGGCCGCGGATTTGGTGTTGGTGGGGTCTTATCACGTCAGCCAGCAGAATACTTTTACCGGAACATTGACCGAGGCGATGTTTGATGGGGTATTGCGGCGATGCCGGGCGTTGTGTGACGGCAAATAAAGTCCGCTATTTCGGCCGAAGGGCCAGAATCAATTCCACCTCGCCGCTGGGCTGATCCAGTTGCTGGGCGATTTCGTGCGCCGATTTTCCCAGATCGCACAGGCGATAAATTTCGGCATGGCGGGGATCGAGCATTTCATCCGGAATCGTGACGGGAGGCTCGTTGTACATCAGACCCGATGGCGATGATGCCGCTGACATTGAAGCTGTGGACCGCAACGCGGCGATCTTCTCATCCGCCTCCTTGATGAGCAGTTCCAGCTTGGCGGCGCGGGTGTCGAGTTGGCCGGAAATTTGCCTTGCCATGTCCGACAGTTCCACCAGCAAATTGGACATGTCCCGTTCCACCGACCGCTGTTGCGACAGTGAGATCGAGGGGGTTTTTCGCAGCGGATCCTTGTTTTTGCGCGAGCGCAGCATCAGATAGCTGACCGCAACCACCCCGACGCACAGGGCAACCCATTGCGGCAGATCGACACGGGATTCAAGCAACATGGAAGTGAACATGGTCTGGCCCATGCGCCATCCGGCGCACGGACCTAGTGTGCCCGTTGAGCGGGCAATAGACAAGTTGCCATGCGGTGAATCAAAAAAGAATCAGTCGGCCGATTTGGACTTGGGTGTGGCCGCTGCGCCATTCCCATTGCCGTTGAGGCCAAGTTCCTCAACCAGTCGGGCGGGAACCTCGGCGGTGTTTTTGCACTTGGGATAGCCGCTGCACCCCAGAAATCGCCCGCGACGGCCATTGCGGATGAGCATCGGCTTGCCGCATTCATCGCAGTCGATGTCGGTGGTCATATTGGCGGGTTTGCCATTGGAAGCGGCGGGATTCTCACCGATGATCTTGTCCACCAAGGCGCGGGCCTTGTCGGATTCCTCCTTGAGCAATGGCAGCAGCGCCTCAACCTGTTGCAGATCGGCCCCGGTGAGCTTCTTGACCATTTTGGTCGACCGGCACTTGGGGAAGCTGGAACACCCCAGAAACGGGCCGCGCTTGCTGTCGCGCAGAAGCATCGGGCTGCCGCATTTTTCGCACGCCACGGTGGTTTTAATCGGCGCGGGCTTGGGAGGAAGCGGGTTGCCCTCCTTGTCGAGGTTGATGATGGTCGAGCAGGAAGGCTCTCCCTTTTCATTCTTGACCGAGTAGCCGCTGCATCCGAGAAATTCACCGAATCGGCCGCGGCGTTTGATCATTTCGCGTCCGCAGACGGGGCATTTGTGTTCGGAAACCTCACGGACGGTGGGCTTGCCCTGCAGGTCAACCGGCTGGGTATTATTGCACTCACGGTCGGAACAGGCCAGGAAAAAGCCGTTTTTGCTGATGCGGTAGACCATCGGCTTGCCGCATTTGTCGCAGGTATAAGGGGAGGGTGTGCCGCCGGCGTGTTCGATTTTTTCCAAAGCGCCATCAACGACCGCGTGGAACGGACCGTAAAAATCGCGCAGCAGCTTGACCCAGTCAAGGTGTTTTTCCTCAATCTCATCCAGCTTCAGTTCCATGCCGGCGGTGAACTGAACATCCATGATCTCCGGAAAGGCCTGAATGAGCTTTTCGGTGACAACCGAGCCCAGAAGCGTCGCGTGAAATCGGCGTTCAAGCTGCTGGACATACTGGCGGTCCTGGATGGTCTGGATGATGCTGGCATAGGTGCTGGGCCGTCCTATCCCCAGTTGTTCGAGCATCTTGACCAGGCTGGCCTCGGTATACCGCGGAGGAGACTGGGTAAAGTGCTGCGTGGGGCTGATTTCGATCGGGTAAACCCGCTGACGTTCGGCCAGTTCGGGCAAAAGCTGGTCGTCGCCACTGATGCCGGCGACTTTCATGAAACCATCAAAGACCAATTTGCGGCCGGTGGCACGGAAGACCGCATCACCCTCTTTGGTCGGTGCGGCGATGGTAATGGCGGTCTGGTCAAACTCGGCCGGCGACATCTGACAGGCGACGAATCGGCTCCAGATCAACTGATAAAGTTTGCTTTCATCATGCCCCAGTTTGTTGTGGGCATCCGATGGATTAAACGAGACATCGGTTGGGCGGATCGCCTCGTGGGCCTCCTGGGCGCTTTTGTTGGAGGAGGCGTAAAAGTTCGGCTTGTCGGGGACGTATTTGGGACCAAATTCCCGGCCGACATAAGTCCGCGCCATCGTCAGCGCTTCGGCCGAAAGATTGGTCGAGTCGGTCCTCATATAGGTAATGTGACCGGCCTCGTAGAGGGTTTGCGCCAGCCGCATGGTGCGCTGGGCGCCGAATCCCAATCGGCTGGAGGCGGCCTGCTGGAGCGTGCTGGTAATGAATGGCGCGGGTGGACGGCTGGTGGTGCGTTTTTTCTCGATCCCGCGCACCGTGAATGCCGGGCATTGGCCCAGATGGCCAACGAAAACGGTCAGATGGCGGGCCGGGCCTTTGGCGTCCGGGTCTTCGGTGGTTTTGTCCTGTTTGACAACCAAGCCCAGCAATTCGGCGGCCCGGCGGGCGTCCGCCTTGTTGGTCGCTTCGAATTTTTTGCCGGCCAGCTCGACCAGTTCGGCCATGAACGCATCGTGGCTTGAGAGCCACTTGTCCCGTTCAAGGCGGGTTCGTTCGCCGTTGCCGGTGTTGGTCAGGAAATCGATCCACTGGGCGGATAAATCGCGGCAGGAACGCTCATCCCCCTTGGCCGTGAAGATGCCGCCGATTTTCCAGAATTCAGAGGGGATAAACGCTTCGATTTCGCGTTCTCGTTCAACGACCAGACGAACGGCCACGCTCTGCACCCGGCCGGCGCTCAGCCCCCGCGCCACTTTTCGCCACAACAGCGGCGAGATTTCGTAACCGACGATGCGGTCGAGGATGCGCCGGGCCTGCTGGGCGTTGACGCGGTTGATGTCGATCGCCATCGGCTTTTGGAAGGCCTTCTGAATCTCGCTTTTGGTGATGGCGTTGAAGATGACGCGGTGGGCGCGTTCATCGGGGATGTTGAGCGCTTCTTTCAGATGCCAGGCGATGGCCTCCCCTTCGCGGTCCAAGTCGGTTGCGAGATAAACCTGATCGCTTTCACGGGCAAGTTTTTTGAGTTCGCTGATGACCTTGCCGCGGCTTTCGAGAACTTCGTAATGAGGCTCGAAACTCTTCAGATCAACGCCCATCCCCTTGGACGGCAGGTCGCGCACGTGGCCCATGCTGGCCTTCACGACATAACCGTCGCCCAGGTATTTGTTGATCGTCTTGGCTTTGGCAGGTGACTCGACGATCACCAGATTTTTCGAGTTCTTTTTAGCCATCGTTACTATTTTAGCCCCGTGGGTCGCCAGTGAGCCGTATCGGTCATCGCCCCCGCAATCTTGACAAGACAAAGCAAGCGGGGGCGGAAGTTTGACCGGCTTTAATGCCGCCTGTCAAGTCCAGGCGGCCGATAAATTCCGTCAGCCAAAGGTACGCCGGTGGGATTGGCGGGTTCTGGCGAGGGTGGCCAAAGCCGGCAGGCTCAACCATAAAATAATGAAGAAAAGGCCCTCCGGCTCGTTTATTGGAGCCGGAGGGCCTTGTAATCCAAGCGGGCTGAGGCATTTAGCTGCCGGCCTGCGGAACGATTTCACGCGGCAAGGCCGGGGTACTTTGCGGCAGGGGCCGCGAAGGCTCGTGTACCTCGATGGCCGGAGGCTCGGCCAGGTGCTTGATCCGCAGATTCAGGTGCGGATGGAACGCCGTACCGGCCGGGATCAGGTGGCCTAGGATGACGTTCTCCTTGAGTCCCAGCAGGTTGTCCACCGCGCCGGCCAAAGCCGCTTCGGTGAGGACCTTGGTGGTCTCCTGGAAGCTGGCGGCCGAGATAAACGACTCGCTTTGCAGCGAAGCCTTGGTGATGCCCAGCAGCAACGTCTTGGCGCGGGCCGGCTTGGGCTTTTTGCTCTTGGCGGGGTCCTTGCCGGCGGCTTCGGCGGCCTCGTTGGCTTCTTTGAATTCAGCCTTGAGGACAACGTCGCCTTCCTTGAAATTGGTGCCGCCCGGTTCTGCGACCTTGACGCTCTGGCCGACCAGATCGGTTCCTTCGCGGAAACGGAACTTGTCGAGCACCTCGCCGGGGAGGAACTTGCTGTCACCGGGATCTTCGACTTTCACCTTGCGGAGCATCTGGTTGAGGATGATCTCAATGTGCTTGTCGTTGATCTTCACACCCTGACTTCGGTAGACGTTCTGCACCTCGTTCAACAGGTACTGATACAGCGGTTCCTCACCTTTGATGCGGAGGATGTCATGAGGAATGATCGGGCCGCGGATGAGCGGGTCGCCCGCCTCGACACGATCGCCGGCGTGGACGAGCAGTTCCTTGTCCTGTGGGACATGGTGTTCGCGTTCCATGCCGGTTTCATTCTTGATGTTGATGGTCATCTTGCCGCGACGCTTGTCGCTGCGCAGCTCGATGGTTCCGGTGATTTCAGCCAGCACGGCCGGGTCTTTGGGCTTGCGGGCCTCGAAGATTTCGGTGACGCGGGGCAGACCGCCGGTGATGTCCATGGTTCCGGCCGCCTCGCGCGGCTGGCGGGCGATCATGTGGCCGGCCTCGATCTTCTGGCCGTCACTGACTTCGATACGCGCCTTGGCGGGCAGGTAATGGAAGTCGAGGATTTTGCCATCCGAGCCTTCGATGGTGATGCGCGGGTGGCGTTCGCCCTTGTGTTCGATGACGACCAGCTTGCCGTCACCCGAACCGCGGCGTTCCTCCTCGATTCGGGCGGTTTCGCCCTCTTCGATGTCCTCATAGCGAACGGTACCGCCTTTTTCGGCCAAAATCGGGGTAATGTGCGGATCCCAGATGACCAGTTGCTGACGCGGTTTCACCTTTTCGCCGTTGGCGACAAGGATGGTGGAACCGTAGGGAACCTTGTATTTCTCCAATTCGCGGCCCTTGGCATCAACGATGGCCACTTCACCGTTGCGTTTGAGCGCCACCAGGCGCTTGACGCCTTCGGCGTCGGTGACAACGACGGCGTTGATGTCGCGGTGTTCGACTGTTCCGCCGGCGGCGGACTTGATGTCGTTTTCGGTCAGGCTGCCGGTGGCGACGCCGCCGGTGTGGAACGTCCGCATCGTGAGCTGCGTGCCGGGTTCGCCGATGGACTGGGCGGCGATGATGCCGACCGCAAGCCCTTCCTCGACAACCTGGTTGGTGCTCATGTCCACGCCATAGCAGCGGGCGCAGATGCCGCGGGGGCTTTCGCAGGTCAGCGGGCTGCGGACGTAGATCGATTCGAGCTTCAGGTCCTTGATGCGGTCGGCGATCTCGTTGGTGATGACCTGATCTTCGGCGACGATCACCTCATCGGTAATGGGGTTGCGGATGGAGTTGCGGGCCGTGCGGCCGACAATCATGTCCTTGAGTTCAACCTCAACCGTTTCGCCCTTGTAGATCGTGGTCTTGCTGACACCGTTGAGCGTGCCGCAGTCGATCTCGTTGATGATGACGTTCTGGGCGACGTCCGCCAGCTTGCGGGTCAGATACCCCGAGTCAGCGGTCTTCAGGGCGGTGTCGGCCAAACCTTTGCGGGCGCCGTGGGTGGAGCTGAAATACTCCAGCACCGACAGACCTTCGCGGAAATTGGCCTTGATGGGCGTTTCGATGATTTCGCCCGAAGGTTTGGCCATCAGGCCGCGCATACCGCCGAGCTGACGCATCTGGTCCACCGAACCGCGGGCCTTGGAGACGGCCATCATGGTGATGGGGTTGAGATACCGCAGGTTGCCGGCGGATTTGGCGGGGGCCGGTCGGCCTTCGCCATCGCGGTAGTCATTTTCCAGGCCGGCCATCAGGTCTTCGGTGACCTGTTTGCGGGCGTGGCCCCAGATGTCAATCAACTGGGAATAACGTTCCTGTTCGGTGATGGCGCCCATGCGATAGTTCTTCTCGACCTTGTCGGCCTTTTTCTGGCCTTCGTCGAGAATCGCGGATTTGCTTTCGGGCGTGCGAATGTCGGTGATGCCGAAGCTCAACCCGGCAAGCGTGGAACGCTTGAAGCCCAGGGCCTTCATGTCGTCCAGCAGCTTGATGGTGGCCGGGCGGCCAAGCTGGGCGTAGCAGTCGGCGATGACCCGGCTCTGGCCTGCGCTGGTCAGGGCGAAATTGTAAAACGGCATCTGCTTGGGAAGCTGATCGTTGAAGATGCAGCGGCCCACGGTGGTCAGCACGACATGACCCTTGAATTTCGCGGGGATCGGCTGCGGTTGATAATTGGGATCGCGACGCTTGCGTTCGGCTTCCATCGCCTTCCAAGATTCCTCGGCGATGGGGCTGGCGCCCGATTTGTCGTTGGGGACGGCGTGGGTGCGGTCCGTCAGACGGACGAAGATGCGCGTATGCGTGGCGATTTTGCCAAGATCCCGGGCCATCAGCGCCTCGCGGACGCTCTTGAAATAGCTGAATTCGCCCTTGTCACCTTCGCGGTCAACGGTCAGGTAATAAATCCCCAGCACGATGTCCTGCGAGGGAGAGATGATCGGGCTGCCATTGGCGGGGGAGAAGATGTTGTTGGGCGCCAGCATCAGCACGTGCGCCTCAGTCTGAGCTTCAATGCTCAACGGCAGATGGACGGCCATCTGGTCGCCGTCAAAGTCGGCGTTGAACCCTTTGCAGACCAAGGGGTGAATCTTGATGGCGTTGCCTTCAACCAGCACCGGCTCGAAAGCCTGAATGCCCATGCGGTGAAGCGTCGGAGCGCGGTTGAGCATGACCGGGTGCTGGTAGATGACCTCTTCGAGGATGTCCCAGACTTCCGGATCGCGGCGTTCGAGCATTTTCTTGGCGGACTTGATGGTGTCGGCCAGGCCATGCTCCTTGAGCTTGCGGATGATGAACGGCTGATAGAGTTCCAGCGCGATCTTTTTGGGCAGGCCGCACTGATGCAGTTTCATTTCCGGCCCGACGACGATGACCGATCGCGCGGAATAGTCCACGCGTTTGCCGAGCAGGTTTTCGCGGAAGCGGCCCTGCTTGCCCTTGATCATGTCGGTCAGGGACTTGAGCGGTCGCGAGGACGATCCGAGCACGGGGCGGCGGCAGCGGCCGTTGTCGAACAGGGCGTCGACCGACTGCTGCAACATGCGCTTTTCGTTGCGGATGATGACCTCGGGGGCGTTGAGGTCCATCAGCTTC
>JADLBV010000079.1 GCA_020847545.1 Phycisphaerales bacterium | reverse complement strand
TCGTCAAGGGTAATATTTGCACAAACCGGCTCGGCCATGCGCCGCATCATGCGCTATAATTCATCCCGGCGCAACCGCAAGAATTTGCTATTTGTTGAAGATGCAACTATCGTGCCGAACGGGATTGACTGTCCACTATTTTTCAAGCCATTTCCGCCGGTATCGGCCCATGCAGGCCGTTTAATTCGTGAATGAGGGCGATGCCGCGGGCGATGGCGAATTCGAGGTCGGGGGTGACGTTTTCGGGTTCGAGGGTTTCGATGATGCCCAGGGCGTCCATTTTTTTATATTGCTTGGTGGTCATGCCGCAGAGGATCAGACGGCGATGGGAGTCGCGAATTCGTCGGACGGCCTCCTGAAGGTCCATCATGGCATTGTCGTCCAGATGGGTCAGCGGGCTGAGTGCCATAATGATCACCCGCCAGCGATGCGGCAGCCGGTCGGCCCATTGCAGAAAATTGGGGGCGCGATGGGTGGAGTTGCGGTGGCTCAACAACCTGTAAATCCCCAATTCGGCCGGCAATAGTGTCTTGACGATGCCGTGCCCCTTGAGTTCGGGGTCGCTGAGCAGGTCCAACTCGCGCACATCCGCAATGGGCTGATGGTAATCAACAAAGACGATCCAGAGCAAAAACGCAACCGGCACAATCAAGGCGTAATCCGGCCAGTGCAGATAACCATACGTTCCGGCCAATACGCCAAATAGAAATGATCCGAAGATGCTCCCCAGCAATAAAACACGCAGAAAGGTGGGGTGTCGTTGCGAAACCCGCCATACACGCCCCATCCTCGCCCAGCGCCGGCCGCGTAATTTATCGCGATACCAGAGCCACAACTGGACCGATTCCAACCCCAGATCGGTGATGACGCCGGTCAGGTGCGTGGTGCGAATGACCGCGCCGGATATCTTGGTGATGGTGGCGTTTTGCAAACCCATCGCAAATGCCGCCAGACCGGACAATGCGAACAACGGAACTGTCGGACCAAGGGGAATCGGGTGAGACTGACGAACCAGACCAACGGCAAAGACCGCGATCAAGACCACCTCGGCCAGCATCGGCAGAATATATTTGGATCTCCAACCCCGCCTCTCGGCCCCTTCGGTCATAAACGCGCTCGCCACCGCTCCCATGAAAAAAAGCAACACCAGGTATCCAAAATGCCACGTCTCCCAGTTGCCCGGCTCCTTGACCAGCATTTCGCCAAAACGTGTGGAGTTGCCGGTGTGATGACTTACCAGTGACGCGCACGCCAGGAATGCCACCGTGTTGGTGTATCCACCGATCCAAGACAGGGAGATGGCCAGGCGCGACTTCTGGCGAAAGGAATAGGCACGGGCTGAAAGCATATAAACGACACCAACCCGATCGCAAATCGACGACCGGGTGGGGGTATATTCACAATCGTCTCAAGGACGATGGATGGTTGAACTTATCGCGCCAGTCGAGGCCCGGCCGGGGCGGGGCCGGCGGCGGGACGCTGGGGGGCTTCGGATAGTGGCGCCTGAATCGTTTGCGTGATTTTTCTCAGCAGGTCCACAAATTCAACCTGAGCCATGTTGAGCGCCTTGATCTTGATGTGGGAGATAATCTGTGCTTGCAGCGCTTCAAGCTGCTGCCGCTGGGCATCGGTGACGCCCATTCCAGATTGTTCCTGACGGGCCAGGGCTTCCAGTTGTCGGTCAAATTCAGACAGCAGTCGGCCGGCATCGGGGTCTTCGGCGATGGCCTTTTGTGCCTGTTTGTATTTGGCGACGGCCGGGTGTTGGACAACCAGTTGGCCGACCTTGGCGGCCTCTTCGAGAATCTGTTCTGTGGTCACGGGCATGGGATTCCTCTCTGTCGCGGCTACTATAGTCAAGATGGACCCTTCGTCCAATGAACAACCCGCGCGGATCGACCGCTACCATCGTCAAAGCCGCGTCGCGGTGATTGGCCAGGCCGGCCAACTGCGCTTGTCCAAGGCCCGCGTGCTGCTGATCGGGTGCGGGGCGCTGGGGACGGTCATCGCCGAACAAATGGTGCGCGGAGGTGTGGGTTGGCTGCGAATTGCCGACCGGGATCTGGTGGAATTGACCAACCTTCAACGACAGGTCTTGTTTGACGAACACGATGCGAGTGAATCGATCCCCAAAGCCATCGCGGCGGAGCATCGGCTGCGTGAAATCAATTCCACCATTCAGATTGACCCACGGGTATTGGATGTCAATTCAATCAACATTGAAATGTTGTGTGGATTGACCGATCAGCAGTCGCCTGTTGATCTGATTTTGGATGGGACCGACAACGCGGCGATTCGGTATTTGATCAATGATGTCTCCGTAAAGCATGGCATTCCATGGGTTTATGGCGCGTGTATCGGGATCGAAGGTCGGGTGTCGGCGATCATCCCAGGGACGGGGCCTTGCTTGCGATGCCTATTTGAGACCCCCCCACCGGCAGGTTCTTTGGCGACCTGTGACACCGCCGGTGTTCTGGCGCCAGTCGCGGCGATGGTGGCTTCGATGCAGGTGATATTCGCACTGAAATTTCTGGTCGGCGAGTCAACAATCGACCACTTTCCACTATGGTCATTTGACCTCTGGGCGGGGCGAAGTCGGCCGGTGTCAATCCTTGATGGCCGACGGTCGGATTGCCCATGCTGCGGGAAACGACAGTTTGAATTTCTGGAATCAGATCAGATCGACATGCTGGCCAGATTGTGCGGGCGGCAATCGGTGCAAGTCTTGCCGTCGCAAAAGGTAACGCTCGATTTGAAAGAAATCGCCCAACGGCTTGGATCCGTGGGAAAAGTGGAACAGAAGCCCTATTTTTTACGGTGCCAATTGTCCGATCCGCCGGGGATCGGGTTGACGGTCTTTCCCGATGGGCGGGTGTTGGTGCATGGGACAGAGGATGCGGCACGGGCCAAGTCCATTTGTGCCAGGTTTATAGGGATTTAACCTCACCATTTGACTTTTACCTACTTTCCTGTAGTATTAGTAGGAATTAACTGTGGAAATGGTTTCTTCACAAATTGCGCTGCATTCGCAGTCGGTATTGGAGCTGATTGGCAACACGCCGTTGCTGTCGTTTGCGCGGGTGACGGAAGGGATTGGGCACGCGAAGGTTTTGGCCAAGGCGGAGTGGTACAACCCCGGCGGAAGCGTCAAGGACCGGGCGGCGCTGAGCATGATTCTGGATGGGGAACGCCGGGGGGTGTTGAAGCGAAACAAGATCATCATCGACGCCACCAGCGGCAACACGGGAATTGCGTATGCGATGATCGGCGCGCAGCGTGGATACAAGGTGATGCTGGCATTGCCGAAAAACGCGAGCCATGAGCGTAAACAGAGCCTGCTGGCGTATGGGGCGGAACTGGTTTTGACCGACCCGACCGAATCAACCGATGGGGCACAGCGGGTGGTCCGGCATATGGTGGATCAGGATCCGGATCGATATTTTTATCCGGATCAGTACAACAACGACGCCAATTGGAAGGCGCATTACCAGACCACGGCGATGGAGATCTGGAATCAGACCGAGGGTCGGGTGACGCATTTTGTCACGGGTTTGGGGACTTCGGGAACATTCATGGGGGTGACCCGACGGCTGAAGGAACTAAACCCGGCGATCCAGAGTTATGCGATGCAGCCGGATGGGCCGTTGCATGGACTGGAGGGATTGAAACACATGCCGACGGCGATGGTTCCGGGGATTTATGATCCGGGTCTGCCCGATGGACAGGTGGATGTGGCGACCGAGGATGCGCACAAGATGGTATTGAGGCTGGCGCGTGAGGAGGGGTTGCTGGTTGGCGTGTCATCGGGCGCGAATCTGGTGGCGGCGCTGCGGATTGCACAGAAGGCGCAAGATGGGGTGGTGGTGACGATCTTCGCGGATTCGGCGTCGAAGTATTTGTCGGAGAGTTTTTGGACGGATGCGGCGCAGGAGGCGGAGGTTTGGCCGTGAAAGTGCTGGTGTTGACAAAAAATCAGGCCGAGCAGATCGAACGGGAGGGGGCGGCGGCGTATCCGAACGAATGTTGCGGGATATTCATTGGACGTGATGAGGGGGATCGGCGGATTGTGGAGAGATTGAAACCGGCCGGCAACGCATTTGAGGAGGGTGAGAAATATCACCGGTTTTCGATTTCGCCGGCGGAATTGATGGAGGCGGACAAGGAGGCCGGGGCGGCCGGGAAACTGGTGCTGGGTTTTTATCACAGCCACCCGGACCACCCGGCACGGCCGAGCGAATATGACCGCCAGCATGGCTGGCCGTTTTACAGTTATCTCATCGTCGCCATCGCCAAGGGGGAGGCGAAACTGATGACCAGTTGGGTGTTGAATGAGGTCAGTGAACAGTTTGAGGAACAGTTGATTGAAAGAGGTTTAACATGAGTCAGGCGTATGCGCATCCGGAAGTGTTGGTATCGACCCAGTGGGTGGCGGAGCATCTGAACGATCCGAAGGTGAAGATTCTGGAAGTGGATGTGGACACGGGCAGTTATGACCGGGGACACATCCGCAACGCGATCGGTTGGAACTGGCAGACCGATTTGCAGGATCGCATCACGCGGGATGTGGTGGATGGGAGGACGTTTGCCGAATTGTGCCGGCGCAGCGGGGTCCGGCCGGATGACACGGTGATTATTTACGGCGACAACAACAACTGGTTCGCGGCGTGGGCGCTGTGGCAGTTCAAATATCAGGGGCACAAGGATGTTCGATTGATGAATGGCGGCCGCAAGAAGTGGGAATTGGAGAAGCGGGAACTGACCAACGACAAGCCGAAGGTGACCAGAAGCGATTACCCGATCCCGGCAACCGATGAGAGCATTCGGGCGTATCGCAAGGAAGTGATGGCCACGCTGGGTCAAAACGAGATCAACCTGGTGGATGTGCGTTCACCGGATGAATACACCGGCAAGGTGATCGCCCCGCCGGGAATGAGCGAGACCGCGCAACGGGCCGGGCACATTCCAGGAGCCAAAAGCATCCCCTGGTCAAAGGCGGCCAACGAGGATGGGTCATTCAAGAGCTTTGATGAATTGCAGAAACTGTACGCCGACGCGGGTGTGGACCCGGCCAAGCCGACGATCGCCTATTGCCGGATCGGCGAGCGGTCGAGTCATACCTGGTTTGTGCTGCGGTATCTGCTGGGCCGGTCAAATGTGAAAAATTACGACGGGAGCTGGACGGAGTGGGGAAACCTGGTTGGCGCGCCGATTGAAGTGGGCGATGGGCGAATCGCGATGCCGGAAGTAAAATGCCAGTGAGGTCAATTTGTGATTAACGTTGATGAACCAATGAATGTCAGTGTGCGATCGCTGACGGAATAAAGAATTTCAACAGAAAGGGAAACTATGCCGCTTAAACCTCAAGGTCGGATTTTTAATGACATCACCGAAACCATCGGCGGCACGCCGCTGGTGCGGTTGAACCGGGTGATCCCCAAGGGACAGGCGACGGTGTTGGCCAAGTGCGAATATTTCAACCCGCTGAGCAGCGTCAAAGACCGCATCGGGTTGGCGATGATCGAGGCGGGTGAACGCGCCGGCAAGGTGGACGCCGAAACGGTCATCGTGGAGCCGACCAGCGGCAACACGGGGATCGCGCTGGCATTTGTCTGCGCGGCCAGGGGATACCGGCTGATTTTGACGATGCCCGAATCAATGAGCATCGAGCGTCGGCGGTTGCTCAAGGCGCTTGGCGCGCAGGTGGTGTTGACGCCGGCGGCCGAGGGGATGAAAGGGGCGATCGCCAAGGCGCAGCAGATTTTGACCGAGCATAAAAAGAGTTTCATGCCGCAGCAGTTTGAGAATCCGGCCAACCCGGAGGTTCATCGCAAAACCACGGCCGAGGAGATCTGGCAGGACACCGAGGGGAAGGTGGACATCCTGATCTCCGGCGTGGGGACGGGCGGCACGCTGACGGGTGTGGCGGAGGTCATCAAGGCGCGCAAACCCAGTTTCCGGGCGATCGCGGTCGAGCCGGTGGCATCGCCGGTGATCGCGCAGACCAAGGCGGGCGAACCGGTGAAGCCGGGTCGGCATAAGATTCAGGGTTTGGGCGCTGGTTTTGTGCCGGGCAATCTTCATCTGGACGCGGTGGATGAGGTGGTCACCATCACGGATGAGGAATCATTTGAATGGGCACGTCGGCTGCACAAGGAGGAGGGGTTGTTTGCCGGCATCAGTTCCGGTGGCGCGGTGGCGGCGGCGGCCAAGGTGGCGGCCCGGCCGGAAAACAAGGGAAAAATGATTGTGGTCATTTTGCCAAGCATCGGTGAGCGATATCTGAGCACGCCATTGTTTGAAGAAGAATAAATTTCATTGATGTACGATTGTTGAATTTCAGTTTTCATTTTTTTGGAAGGATTGGAACGGAATTATGGCAGAGCAGAAGGCGACGAACATTACCTGGCACGAAGGATCGGTTTCGCGTCAGGAACGACAGAAGCTGATGAACCAAAAGGGCGTCACGGTCTGGATGACGGGGCTGAGCGCATCGGGCAAGAGCACGATCGCGTGCATTTTGGAACAGATGCTGCTGAACCGCAAAAAGCAGGCGTATCGGCTGGATGGGGACAACATCCGTCACGGGCTGAACAAGAATTTGGGATTCAGCGCGGAGGATCGGGCGGAGAACATCCGGCGGATCGGTGAAGTGGCGAAGTTGTTCGCCGATGCGGGTGTGATCGCCATCACCAGCTTCATCAGTCCATATCTGAAGGATCGTGATGCGGTGCGTGCCAGCGCGGGAACCGGCGAATTTATCGAGGTGTACGTCAAGGTGAGCCTTGAGGCGGCCGAGCAGCGCGATCCCAAGGGATTGTACAAGAAGGCGCGGGCCGGGCAGATCAAGGGATTCACTGGGATCGATGATCCGTACGAAGCGCCGACCAAAGCAGAAATCGTGATCGACACCGAAACCACCAAGCCGGATGCGGCGGCGAAACAGATTCTGGATTACCTGGAACGCGGTGGATATCTGGCGGCCTGATCATCGCCCCACAGCAAAGTTTGCAATCGACAGGATGTCATGTCCTTTGTGGATTTACATTGTCACTCAACCGCCTCGGATGGGACATTGCCGCCGGCGGAGGTGGTACGACTGGCCAGGGAGTCGGGTCTGTCGGCGTTGGCGCTGACGGACCACGACACCGTGGGTGGAATTGCCGAAGCGCAGGCGGAGGCGCTTTCGCTTGGGATCGATTTCCTGGCCGGGATCGAAATCTCCGCGGAGTTTCCCCATCCGGGGACACTGCATATTCTCGGGTACGGCGTCGATCCGCGATCGCAGGAGTTGGGAAGTCTGATGCGGACGCTGCTGGAGGGGAGGGACAACCGCAATCCGAAGATTGTCGAAAAACTGCGAGCACTTGGCGTGGCTATCACCATGGCCGAGGTGGAACATGAGGCCCGCGCCGACACGGCCGACTTGAAGAACAAGCCGATCGGCCGACCGCACATCGCGGCGATTTTGGTGCGAAAGGGGTATGTGTCGAGCATCAAGCAGGCGTTTGACAAGTATCTCGCCCCCGGCGGATTGGCCTATTTTGACAAGGAACGACTGACCCCCCGGCAGGCCATCGAGCGGATCGCCCAGGCGGGCGGCGTGGCGGTGCTGGCCCATCCGGTCCAGTTGCGCACGGGAAACGATGCCCAACTGGAACGGGTGGTCAAAGACCTTGTCGATCTGGGTCTGGAGGGGATCGAGGTGATCCACTCCGATCACGATGAGTCGACGGTGGATAAATATACGCATCTCGCGGATCGATTTGGCCTGCTCAAGACGGGTGGATCGGATTTTCACGGCTCCAACAAGAAGGATATTCAACTGGGGCGGGCCGCTGGTAGAAGGATTCCGCGGGACTATTTTGATGCATTGCGGGATCGGCTCAACAAATTACATACAACGGCGTCCGCGGCCGGATGAGATGATTCGATGACCCTGACGGATACACCCAACGATCTGAAACCGGAAGAGGTCAACGCCTCCCTGGAGGGTGCGTCGCCGGATCGGATCATCCAGTGGGCGGCCGGGCATTTTGGCAATGATCTGGTGATGTGGTCCAGTTTTGGGGCCGAGTCGGCACTGCTGATTCACATGGCCACGCGGGTGTTGCCGGACATTCGCATCATCATGATCGACACGGGGTATCTGTTTCCCGAAACCCACCAGTTCATGGAACAGTTGCGGCGGCGGTTTGATCTGAACGTCTGGACATACCGGACCAAGAACGACCCGATTGCCTATCTGCATCAATCCGGCGAGGACAACCCCACCTGGCGCAAGGACATCGAGGCGTGCTGCGCGATCAACAAGAACGAACCAACCGAACGGGCGATGCGCGAGCTGTCACCCAAGGCCTGGCTTCGCGGGATTCGGCGTAATCAGGCCGATACGCGGCGAAACAAGGCCATCGTGGAATGGTCCGCGCGATATTCGGCCTATGGGATCTCGCCGCTGCTGAACTGGACCGGCCGGGAGATTTACGCATATATGAAGGCCAACAACCTGCCTTATCACCCGCTGTATGAGAAGGGATACGCCTCAATCGGGTGCAACCCCCTCTCCTGCACCCGCCCGATTCAGCCGGGTGAAGACCCGCGCGCCGGCCGATGGTCGGGACAGGACAAAGTCGAGTGCGGGATCAATATCAACACCTCGCTGGATTCCTCGCAGTTGTAACCAATAGGTGGGGATCATCACTCCCGCCCCTTGGAGGTGGGAACGCGGTGGTGGACGCTGTACAGATAGATATTGGCGAACAATTGCCACAGTTCATCGTGGCCGCCGACCGCCTGGGTTTGCCAATAGCGGGCCGGGTCGGAAGTTGGGATCAGGATCATTACCTCGCGATTGCCATCGCTCAAGGCCAGTACCGATGGTTTGTTTCTCCATCGCTCGCGGTGGAATTGGGCGCGATAAATCGGGTGGTCGGGGGGCAGTTCGCGAAATTCATGGCCTGGAAAGAGGCCTTGGCCAAGCCGCTGAAAGCTGTCGGCGAAACGCGCATCGCCGCAATCGGCGTTGGCGAGGATCATGCCGCCGGTTTCGATGTAGGTTTTTAATGTTTGATAATCCTCCGCCGACAATTCCAGTTTCTGATTGCCCGACAGATACAAAATGGGGGCATCGTGCAGGTCTTTGGGAGAGACGTTGAGGTTGACGATCTGCCAGTTGAGCGGCCGTTCGATCTGTTTGCCGATCCAGCGGGTGAGGTTGGCGACATCGCGGGGGCGCTGGTTCCAGTGGGCTTCGCGCGGTTGACCCTCTACGGAGAGTTGGTAGGTCAGCTTGTTGATCGCCACGGGCGCCCGGCCGCGGCTGAGGAACAAAATGCAAAAGGAGGTCTCAACCAGCGGATCAAACTGGTTGGTCCATGAACCATCGGCGTGCTGGCGTTCCAGCAGATAGTCGGAGCCGATTTTGTACCAATCCAGTTCGCCGAAATATTTATACCCGCTGGCGGCGCCGATGCGCTCGACACCATAAAGCAGATAGGGCCATGAGAGGCCGGATTGGTCATCATCGTCGAGTTTGAAATGCCCGCCCATCCACGCAAGGCCGCGGTCGATGGAATCATTGGTCACATTGCCGCGGCATTGGGCGCCCTGGGCGGCCGAGAGATAATCCTGCGTGATAAAGAGCGTGGCGACACCGGCGGCCGTCATGGTCAAGGTGCAGGAATCGGCCGACATGGGAGGGCCGGCGGCATATCCCCAGCCGCCCGACTCGTGCTGGTCGGCCTTCCACCCGGCATCGACGGTGCGCCAATAGCTCAACGGCACTTCATAACCCCCCTGCGCTGATGCCCACATCCCAAGGACACCATATTGACTGGCGCTGTGGTCATAGCGCGAACCGGGATTGGGCAGATAATCATAAAACCCCCTGGTTCCCGCCGACTGCTTGGTGGAGGCGAAGATCAACCGGCCATCACGCAGGGCGGCCTGGCGAATGTCGGCGTTGGTTGGCAACAGGTTCCAGACCTGGGCGCGCAACCCCAGCGCGTAAATCCCTTCGATCGGGGCCTGCTTGAGAAATTCAATGGATGGGGCAAGGCGTGGATTTTGCGGGCTTTGCCCAGCCGACAAGAGGGCATAGACCGCAAGGCTGGTCAGGCCTCCCCATTGGGTGGTGACCGATGGATCGCCCGCCTGCAACCGCAGGGGTGATTGTTCCCAGTTGTCCTCCTTCTGTCGGGAATAGAGATACTCCACCCCCTTCTTAAGCATCGCATCAACCTGTTCGGGATTGGCGGCAAACGCCGAGAGTGTCAGTGACAAAACAACCGCGATGAAAATTCGACCCGGCCGCATGCTCCCCCTATTGGCCGCGCCATAGATACATCATCCGGGGGGTGGTGAACTCATCGAGCATCTTGGGGTCAATGTGCAGATTTATTTCGCGCGACTGAGGGGCTGCCAGGGGTGAATGGGCCGTGAGCAGTTGCAACAACGACGGGGTCTGCTGATACAACACCACCGTCATGTTGGTCAGCCCGGCCTGTTTGGCGGCGTGGGCGTAGGCATCCTCGGCAAAGCCAACCTGATCGATCAAGCCCAGCTTTTGGGCGGTCTCACCCATGTAAATCATGCCATTGGCGATCTGATCAAGGGGCTGGGTCAGTTTGTTCCCCCGGCCGGCGCGGATGATCGACTTGAACTGCTCGAACGCCTGGTCGATCAGCGATTGCATGTAGGCGACATCTTCGGGCTTTTCGGGAGAGAACATGGAGCCGGCGTTTTTATAGTCGGCGCCGGTGGCGTGCAACGTCGTCTCCTGGACCCCCCACTTGTTCATCAGGCCGCTGAAATTAAACCGCTGCATCAGCACGCCGATGTTCCCCGTGAAGGTGGATCGTTCGGCGAAGATGTAATCCCCCGCGCAGGCGAGATAATACCCCCCGCTGGCGGCGACCGATCCCATGGTGATGACCACCGGCACCTGCGGCCGCGAAGCCTTGAACCGCCGGACCTGATGATACATCTGATCGGCGGCCGTCACCGCCCCGCCGGGGGAATCAATCGCCACAACCAGCCCCCTCACCTTCCCATCCTGTGAGACGGCCTCCATCAGTTGGCGAAAATGCTCCGCCGACTCCTCGTTCATCACCCCATCGACCCGCACCACCGCGATCTTCTGATCCAAATCCCCCTTGACGAGGGTGGTCTGCCGGGCATCGATCCCCTGCGAACCCACTGCCGAACCAACCAGCAACAACAAATTCAACCCCACCGAAAGAATCAACACAACCACCAACACCACGATGAACAACGCCCCCCAGATGGATCGTCGTCGTGGCGGAGGGGGGGGCGGCCAGGGCATGGGGGGTGGATAATATCCGGGAGGCGATCCCATCGGCGGCATGGGCATGGCACGGGGAGGTTGTCCCATCGGAGGGGGTGGCACAGAAAACGCGCCACGGGGATCGATCGGACCCTGCCCGGGAGGAGGTGCTTGGCTCATGGCCGAAATTATCCCACGTTCCCCCCCGCGGAGCAAAGCATCCGCACGAGGTTATTTGCGTTTTGAGTAATTGACGGTCACGGTCCCGGCCGTCCCCCCGCGCACGGCGAATCGCCCGATGACACTCATCTTGCGCGGCCGCAGCACCCTCACCAGATCATCGAGAATCTGATTGGTGACGGCCTCGTAGAAGATCCCCTTGTCGCGAAAGGAGAGAAAATAGAGCTTGAGGCTTTTCATCTCCACGCACAGCCGGTCGGGGATGTAGCGGATATTGATGGTGGCAAAATCAGGCTGACCGGTGACGGGGCAGACGCTGGTGAATTCCGGAAAATCAAATTCAATCTCGTAATCGCGCTTCGGGCAGGGATTGTCAAACGCCTCAAGAATCGTTCGCGGGGATTCAATCTGCCGGTCGCTCAAAATCGAACGCGAACCGAGTTGTGTCAACTTGGCCATTGATTCATTGTATCTTCCGCACCCGCGCGGACCAACTGAACGAAGAGAATGTGCCACGGAGACACAGAGAGCACAGAGAAGATAAATGATTTCTCCGTGTCTTCCTCTGACTTCGGCGAGCTCAGTCGAGCCGTGCTCTCCGTGGCTCGGTGGCTACCCCTCTCCTTGTCTCCTCCATCTCATTGTGACCGGGTGGTCGCCGGGGCCGGGGCGCGGAAGTCGGCCTGTAGTTTTGACAATAGCTCGCGGTCGGCCTCGAAGGTGAGGCCATTGTAAGAACCGATCAGGGGGTCGGTGGCGTTGGGTTCGATCAGGTGGATTGTGTACGATGATTGCCCCGCCCCGCCGGCTTGGGTGGTCTCGATGACCAGTGTATAGGTGTCGGCCGGTTGGGGGGTGGGAGGGGATTCGAGATAGCGCTGGGCTTTGAGGGGATGAAGGGCCGACAACAGCGCCTCGACATTCGCGTCGTCGGCCGGGACATCGGATTCGGAGGTGAGCAGCCAGTGTGAGGCCGGTTGGGTGGTTGATTGCGTGGTTGCGGGGGTGGTGGTGGGTTGGTGGGATTGGGGGCGGCGATGAATGGTAATTGTGCGAAGGGTGGCCGGGCGGGTGGTGGGTTGGGTGGTGGCCGGGTGGTCGATGGTGAGGGAGATTTGGCTCACCTTGGCGGGGTCGATCTCCACGGCCCGTTTGTCGCGGAGATCGAGCGGTTTTTTCAAGAGGGTTGTCAGCGCGGCCGCCGGGACTTTGGCGATGGTGTTGGAGTTGGAGAGTTTCACATACACCTTGTCGCGGAGGGAGTTTTCGTAGTTGCCGAAGGTGAGGGTGATGCCGGTTGGGGTGGTGGTGGGTTGGGAAGTTGGGAGTGTGGAGGGGAGCGCGGCGCTGAAATGGACGGTGGCCTGGGGGTGATCGAAGCGGGCGCGGGAGGATTCAGGGGAGTCGGGGGGGACGAACCCATCGGCGCGCAGGCCGGTGATGTCAAAGAGGAGGTCGGAGACGGCTGAAGATTCGGCCGGCATGTCGGTCGGCGGGTGGGTCAAGTTGGTCAGTTTCCATTGGTCCCCCTCCTTTTGCAGTTGAAAGTTGGTGTTGGGGGTTTGGATGCGCAGTTGGTGGATGTCGGTGGCGGTGGCGGTGACCAGCCGTTTGTCGCGCAGTTGGTCGGCGGGGTTTTGCAATTTGGGCCAGAGGTCGGCCGGGACGATCTGGGCCTGCTGTTGGCCTTGCACCTGAATGTACATCGCATCGCCGATGGCGGCGCGGGCGCCGATGGTGAACTGGATGGTTTGGCCCGATTCCAAAGACAATTCGACCCGCCAGGCGGGGTGATCCAGACCGGTGGCGGCGGCTTTGTCGCCGGTGGGGTCGATCTGGCCGCGGGTGCGCAGTTCAACCAACGAGCGGACAAAATCATCGGTTTCAAAGGGGTCGGCAAGCGCAGAGACCGGCTCGGTGATCTGCCAGTGGCCATCTGATTTTTGCATCACCAGTTTTGAGCCGTCGGCCGGTGTGATCTGAACCTTGTTGACATCCTTGGCATCGGCCTCGAACAGGCGGGTTCCTTCACCCGACAGGCCGGTCTGTTCAACCGCCTGTTCGACGGATGGATTGGGCGTTTTCCAATGGTCCACCAGAAGATAGAGGCCCACGGCCGCCAGCAGCACGATCAGGATCAGGGTGGTTTTGAAATTCATGGCGGTAAAGGTGAAAGGTTAATCCCGGCGTTTGAGATACATCAAAATTCCCGCGATGATGACCAGCCCGGGGAGGCCGACCGTCAACACCCCCACGCGCCACGCGGTCAGGACGCCGGCCGACATCGGCTCGATTCGGCTGACTTCCATCGCCGTGGGGGAGATCGCGATCATCGAATCCATCTTGGAGAGCCAGAAGATGCAATTCTGAAACAGCTCGGCGTTGCCGGGGAAACGGGAGATGACGATTCCCTTGCGCAACAAATCCTGATCGGGGATGTCGAGCATCTGGTTGGTGACAAATTCGAGGCTTCCCAACGCGACAACCCGGCCACCGTTGGGCTTTTCACTAACCGCGCCGCCATAGATGGGGGAAGGGATGTCGCCGCCGGTTTGCCCCTCCTTGGGAGGATTGAATTCCACCGGCGCGTTTTGCAGCACCCCCTGAATGTCACTCTCACCCCATGATTTGATCTCGGTGGGAACCGGCAGGATGGGGGTAACGATGTAACCCTCGACAGGATGGGATTGAACCACCAGCATCGGCACCAGCAACGACTCGAGCGATTGCAGGGGTTTGGTCAGGAGGTGTTGGCCATACTCTTTGAGGATGAAGATAAAGGGGATGCGCAGGGCTTGTTCAATCGGGTCGGTCCCCTGGGCGGCCGTTTTGATCGGCTCATGGACGGCGATGATGTCGGTGTGGACATTGATTCCCCAATCCTTGAGGAGAGGCTCCAGATTGTCCGCCTGCGGGGTGAACAATATCAGCGCCGATCCACCCTCTTTGAGATGTTCGGCCACCTTTGGCCCCAGCGGATTGGGGCCGGCCTGCGTCATGGCGGGCATGTAGGAGAGGACCACCCAGACCGCATCCTTGATCTGTTCATCAGTGGGTTCGGGTTCGGCAGGTCGGCCGCGCATCTGGGATTGCATCGCCCATTGGCCGGAGAGGTCCTTTTCCATGACCTGAAAATTGTATTCGCGGAGGCGCTGGGCGATTTGCGACAGAGGGCCACCCTGGTCGAAGGGGGTTTCGCCGGTGGTCAAGGGTGGGCCGCCGGGACGGACAAAGACGACCTTCGGTTTGGTGGGATGGGTCAGTGAAACCAGCGCGGTGCTGATGCGCTGTTCGGCGGCGAATCGCCGGCGCGGGGTCTGGTCGGCATTAAACATCCGCGTGTTTTGAGGCAGGGGCCAGACCTCATCAAACCCCAGCACCCGCATGTCGGTCGGCCCCATCAACAGGATCGATCCGCTTTTGAGCTTGGGGCGCAGTTCATCGAGTTTCAGTTCCCCCAAACCGTCGATCCGTTTGATCTGCTCATCGGCCAGTGTCTTGATCGCCACAAAACGGGGTTGGGCCTCGGCGGCGTAGTCGCGAATCTCCTTGGGCGCCTTCTCATTGGCCTTGACCGTGGCAAAATCGGCCGCCACCCGCTCCACCAGCCGGGAGAGGGAATCGAGATTGCTCCGAACCGTCTGCGTGGCTCCCTTGTAATCGGGAATCTTCTGCTTCAGTTCACGGTCGATCAAATCCTGCGTGCGCTGGAGAATGTCGGGGAAACCCTGCACGGTGGCCATCGCCAGCACCATCGTCTGCTGGAGATTTTCATCGGTGATTTTGTCCAACGGCAGTTTTTGCTGGATCGCCTCCTCGTGCTCGGCGAATTGTTTGATCCGATCCAACATCTTGGGGAAATCGGTCAGAAAATCCTTGTACAGTTTGATCTCCCCCCCATACTTTTTGGAGACTTTGTCGATCAGTTGATCGACGCGGGTCGGCTCATCGGCCGGGTCGATCATCTCGGCGGTGATTTTGCCGTTCTGGCTGTGGTATTCATCCAGCAGGTCGGAGACCGCCTGCCGGTAATCCTGCTCATCGGCCTCACCCTTCTTGCGGGGATAAAGGCCCACGATCTCCACCGGCTGATCGATGCCGGCCAGAATGTTGGTGGTCTGGGGTTGAAGGCTCATCGACCGGTTGAGGGTGGTGTCTACGCGAACATTGTGCCGCTGTGCCAGATAGACCACCGCGACGGCCAACACAATCACCACGACGATGCTCAAGATGACATTCAGGCCATATTTAACCCAGCGGTCCTTTTGCGCTTCGGGCTGTCGCGGTTTGGGGCTTTCGGAATTTTCTTTTGTCTTGCTCATGCCAACTCTTGTAGGGTGGGCAACGCCCACCAACGAATTACTGTCCGCAAATGCGCGCTGGTTGTTATTTCCATCGCCGTGATTCCAATACCTTGATCGTCACGAACAAAAAGACCCCCGTGGCGACCAGAAAAAAGAGGATGTTCCCCAAATCCAAAACCCCCTTGCTGAAATCGGTATAGCGGGTGAAGACCCCCTGATCGACCACGTTTCGCCAGAAGGTCGGCAGCGCCGTCTGCTGGCCGGCCCACCAGGGGGCGATGGTGAGGGTGAACAAAATCGCCGCGGCCGCCACGGCCGCCACCACCTGGCTTTTTGTCCAGGAGGAACAGAAGAGGCCGATCGCGATAAACAACCCCCCCACCAGCACCACGCCAAGGTATCCGCTGAAAATCGGCCCATAATCCGGCCGGCCATACAGCGCCAGCATCCCCACATAGACCAGCGTCGGGATCAGCAGCACCACAAAAAAGCCGAGTGAACCGAGAAATTTCCCCAGCACCACTTCGGTTTCACCCACCGGCGCGGTCATCAGCGTCTCAATCGTGCCGGTCGCCCATTCCTGTGCCAGCAATCCCATGCAAAGGACCGGCACGATGAAGACCAGCAGCCAGACCATCCAGTCGAAGATGGTGCGCATCGCCACCGGTTTGCCCGGCTGAAAATCACGCCAGAACAAAAACCCCGCCACCAGCAGAAAGAGGGCCATCGCCACATACGCAATGGGCGAATAGAAATAGCTGCTCAGTTCCCGCCGTGCGATCACGATCGACCGGCTCATCGTCGCTCCTGAATTAAAATCCCGTTCATGCCCGCCCCATCGCCTGATTGGCCGTCCCCTGCACGAAAAATTCCTCCAACGTCGCATGTTCCAGCCGAATTTCCCGCAAGGGCCAGCCGTGCTGAATAATCGTCCGGGCAACCTCCTCGCGGATGTCATACCCTTCTTTGGGCCGCAGTGCCGCCGTCACCATCGAATGATCCGATTGTCCATCCAGCAACTCCACCCCACCCACCCCGCTGACCCGTGCCAGCGCCTGTTCCACCTCGCGTGCCGGGCCGCGACACTCCACCAGCACCCGCGCCGACATCTTTCGGCTGTTGCGTAATTCATCGGGCGAACCCTGAGCCACGATCTTGCCGCCCGATATCACGATCACCCTTCCGCAGACCGCCTCCACCTCCGGCAGAATGTGGGTGGAAAGAAGCAGCGTGTGGTCCCCACCCAGATCGGCGATCAATTTCCGCGTCTCGCGGATTTGGGTTGGATCCAGCCCCACCGTCGGCTCATCGAGAATCAGCACCTTGGGATCGTGCAGCAGGGCATCCGCCAAACCCACGCGCTGACGATACCCCTTGCTCAGATGCCCGATCGTCTTATGTTCCACCGATTTGAGCCAGCAGCGGTCCATGACATACCCCATGCGTCTTCGTCGCGTGGAGCGGTCCATCCGGCGCAGCCGGCCGCGAAAATCGAGGTATTCGTGAACCTTCATCTCCGTATACAACGGCACGTTTTCCGGCAAATATCCCAGAATGCTGCGCACCTGTTCGGATTGATGAAAAATATCCAGACCATCCACGCTCGCCCCGCCGCTGGTGGGGGGCAGATAGCAGGTGAGCATCCGCAGCGTCGTCGATTTTCCCGCGCCGTTTGGCCCCAGAAAGCCGACAATCTGACCCTGGGCCACTTCAAAACTGATATGATCCACCGCCAGGGTCTGACCATAGACCTTGGTCAATTGCGACACCGATATCACGCGGTTACCTCGGTTGTGATTCTCCCGCCACCGGCGGGAAGGTCCATGCTCTTAATTGCAACACCCCGCCCCTGTCAATCCAACACCCCTTCCATGCGCCATCCAAACAAAAGTTTCGGAAAAATCCCGACGCGGAAGAATCGACGGTTATCCGATGTATTGCTGGGCGACCGCGACAAAGCGCATCCGGGCCTCATACAAGGCCGTGTCGATCAGTCGTTGTTCATCGGCCGAGAGGTTTCCCCGGCATTTTTCCTCAAGCACCACCAGCGTGTCGATCTGGTGCTTGGCCATGTCCATGTTGACAACCGGCTCCCCGCCCCGGTTTGGAATATCACCAAGGTGAAACAAAACCTGCATTAAAATCGACTGCACCAAAGACCCAAAGCTCGCCGGCGGGACTTCGCGTTGTCCACGCGAATCCCTGGTGGACGATTTTTGGCCGGCGGGGGCGGCTTTGGCATCAGGCGGCGCTGCGGCGGCCGCCTTGGCCGATTCCTGTTCGGCCAGTTTGCGCTTCTCCTCCTGCGCCTGCTTTTTCCAGTCGGTGTCAATGTGCAACGAGGGTTGATTCTCTTCTTCTGCCATGATCCCCCCATCATACACGCCCTTTTTCTCATTGACATCCCCCCATCACGCGGCGACAACCAACCAGTCATGTTTACCGGCATCATTGAAAAACGAACCACCATACTCGGAGCGGCCGACGGGCCGATGTTTCGACGGCTGACGATCCGCAGCGACTGGGCGGATGTGAAAGGGGGCGAATCGATCGCCGTCAACGGCTGCTGTCTGACCGTGGCGGAGATCCAACCGGGGCAGTTGGGCTTTGACGTGATCCAGGAGACGCTGGATAAAACCAACCTTCGGCTGCTGCAGGGTGGCGATGAGGTTAATGTCGAACGTTCCCTGCGCGTGGGGGACCGGATCGACGGCCATTTTGTCCAGGGTCACGTCGATGGAACGGGCACATTGGTCGAATTACCCGCCAATGACCATGAATACCGCCTGCGCATCGCCGCACCCGATCGTCTGGCCAAATATCTGGCCCCCAAGGGATCGATCACCGTCGATGGTGTGTCGTTGACCATCGCCAAAGTCGAGGGAAATGAATTTGAGGTGGCGCTGATCCCAACCACCCTGAGCCTGACCACGCTGGGCGGCAGGAGGCCGGGGTGGCTCTTTAACCTCGAAGCGGACATTCTCAGCAAAACCATCGTTCATTATCTGGAACAACAGCGTCAATAACTTTATGCTTTAATCCCGCATGTCGGCCGATACATCGCGGGAAAACGAACCGGGCTGGATGGCCAAACGGCCGCTGGTGGGCGCTGTTGTCTTTCTGATCCTTGGGATCGTCGCTCACGACCATCTTTTTATTCATCCCGCAATCCATCTATTGCTGGCGGGAATATGCGCCACTGCGAGTTTGATGGCGTTACAACACGAACGCATCAGCGCGATCCTGCTGGCGATGGGATTATTCTTCGCCGGCATCGTCGGCGGCCAACTGCGGCATTTTTACTTTTCACCCCATGAGATCGGAACCTATGCCCGCGCCAAACCCCGGCTGGCCCGCGTGGAACTGCGCATCGACGATCCGCCGCAAATCACGCCCAATACACGACAATCGCACTATTCCAGTGACCCCAAACAAGCCTTCTCCGCCACCGCCCTTTGGATTCTGCATCAGGAGGGATGGTCTCCCTGCGATGGCACGCTGCGGGTACGGCTCAACAAACCCCACCCCCGCCTGGCGGACGGCCAGACAATTCAGGTTCTTGGATTCCTATCCACCACCCACCCCCCCTCCAACCCCGGCCAAGACGACTGGGCAAACCATTTTCGCCTTCAACGCACACTGACCAACCTCTCCGTGGCGGAGACGGACAATGTGCAAATCCTCTCCGAAAGTCGATTTTCACCCCTTGGATGGTTTCGACAACGCATCCGCAGTGCCCTGGCGAGGGGATTTTCATATGAACAATCACTGGATCATTCACTGCTGCGGGCGCTGGTCCTGGGCGATGGCGATCCCCAACTGCATGACATTCAGGATGATTTTCTCCGCACCGGAACCAGTCATCATCTGAGCATCAGCGGCATGCACATCGCGGTCTTGGGCGGGTTTGTCTTTCTGCTCTGCCGACTCCTCTTTTTGCCGCCCCGCCGCAGCGCGTGGATCGGAATGGGATTTGTGGTTTTGTATGGACTGGTGACGATCCCCTCGCCGCCGGTGGTCCGGTCGGTGTTGCTTTGCCTGGCGTTCGGCATCGGCGTCGTCGCCGGCCGACGGCTGGATTCGATCCAACTGCTGGCCGCCAGCATCCTGGTCATGCTGATCTGGCAACCGCTGGACCTGTACAACGCGGGGTTTCAGCTCAGTTTCGGCACCGTGCTGGGATTGATGATCCTCACCCCCCCGCTTTCGGCTTGGATGACCCGAAAACACCCGCTGGAAATGGCCGCCCCGCTTCAACCACCGCACTCGACTTGGCAACAACTGACGCAAACCGCCCGCCATCACCTTCGCGTCGCCCTGTCGGCGGGGCTGGTCGCGTGGGCCGTCTCCCTCCCATTGATCGCATGGCATTTTCGCCAGTTAAACCCCTGGGCCATCGCGGCGGGCATTTTGCTCGCGCCACCGGTCTTCGCCGCCATGGTGGGCGGATTGCTCAAAATCGTACTGACATTGATATTGCCCGGACTGGCCGGTGTGTGGGCCACGGCCGCCATCGGTCCGGTGATTCTGATGCGCCAGATGGTCCATCTCTTGGCCCAACTCCCCGGCAGCGATGTCGTTTTGCCCCCCGTGCCAATCTGGCTGATCGTGGTCTATTACATCCTACTCCTATTACCATTGCTGACGCGGAATTTTCTTCCTCTGAAAAGAATCAAAGCATGGTCTCCCATCTTGGCCGTGTTTTTAATCCTGATTCTCCCGCTGACCGGCTTATCATCCACCCATCCTCCTGGCCGACAATTACGAATGACCCTGCTGTCGGTCGGCGCGGGCCAATGTGCCGTGGTTGAACTCCCCGGCGGAAAAATCATCCTGATCGACGCCGGTTCCAGTTCCATCGCCGACCTCTATCGCAACTGTCTCGACCCATTCCTTCGATATCGCCGGATCAACCGAATCGACCAAATCTACATCAGCCACGCCAACGCCGATCATTTCAGTGCGGTCGAGGATTTATGCCGTGACCGCACCGTTGGCCAGGTCTTCCTGACACCCCAATTTCGTCGCCAATCCCACGGCAACCCCCCGGCCGAGTCCATGTTGAAGGCATTGTGGCAATATCATATTCCTGTCCGCACAGCCAAATCCGGCGAACAAATTGATATCGAACCGGATATCAACCTCGAAACACTCTGGCCGCCGGAAGACCCCGATCTGGACGCGAACGATTCATCCATGGTCCTGCGGCTGAGTTACGCCGGTAAATCGATCCTCTTCACCGGCGACATCCAAACCATCGCCCAACGACAACTGCTGCTCCATCCTCAACTTCTGGCCGCCAACCTCCTGATCGCACCCCATCATGGCAGTTCCGAATCCACCACCGACGATTTTCTCTGTGCCATCTCCCCCCAATCCATCCTCAGCTCCAATGACCACACCCTCACCCGAAAACAACGCCGATTTGATCAGCTTGCCACTCCAATTCCCCTCTACCGCACCAACGACCATGGCGCTATCACAGTCACGATTACCCATGATGGAATGATCAAAATCGAACCGTTTCTTAAGAGCCTATCCGAATAACCAATGCCCCCGCGATGGCTCGCAAAAGGCCCGAATGCGAGGCGGAGGACCGAAGCGACTCAACCAAGAGAGTCGTTGAGGTCCGACAACGACGCAGTCGGGCCTTTTGCGAGCCACCCGAAGGGCGACCTGCTTTTCGCCCCGCCTCGGCGTCAGGACTCCTCGCCGACTCGTCTTGTTGAGTCGACTCGTCGTCCTTCCTTGATGCGGGGCGAAAATCAGGTCGTCGCGAGGGCATTGGTTATTCGGATAGGCTCTAAATCCAATTGAACTGTTGTGCGTCACATACCGCAGTTTTACAATCGCTCATGGCCCGATGGGCCGCATGGGAAAGGAATGATGGTATGTCATGCTGGGTGCGTGGGGTGGTTGTGTTGCTGGTTTTGGCCGGGGTGTGTTACGGACAGGATGCCCCCAATCCGGAACAATTGAAAAAAATGTACGATGATGCGCTGGCTCAACTCAAAGCCGCCCAGGACCGCAAAAACGAACTGGCCGCCGAGAACGAAAAACTGCAAAAGCAACTGACCATTATGGAAGCACAACTGGAATCACTTCAACGTGATGCGGCCACACAAGCCAGCAAAACCTTCTTCCTACGATCCTATTACGCCTCCTGGCAACGGTTTATTGATCGCTATCCCGATCTGAAAGTCCGCTGGGAGGCCTTTTTGAACGCCGATGTGCTGTCGGTTCCCTATTCGGTGCCGATGCCGGAGGATGCAAATTGGCCTTCGACCGCCCCCGCATTAAATTGATCCCACAAAACCCCTTTCCCACTCGGCGTGGTTGCATACAATCGGCGATTCAGAGTCAACTTACCCAAGGAATCTGTTTTCATGGACACTCAACTGTTGCGACTGGGACATTCCCCCGACCCGGATGATGCCTTCATGTTTTACGGCCTGGCCAAAAACCTGATCCCCACCAGCCGGTATCGCTTTGAACACATCCTTCAAGACATCCAAACCCTCAACCAGCGGGCGATGAAAGGTGAATTGGAAATCACCGCCATCTCCATCCACGCCTACCCCTATGTCGCCGACAAATACGCCCTGACCAGTTGCGGCAGCTCGATGGGAGACAAATACGGCCCGATGGTTGTGGCGCGCCAACCCATGAAACTGGAAGACCTTCGCGGCAAAAAAATCGCCATCCCCGGCAAACTGACCACCGCCTTTCTGGCCTTGCAACTGTGCCTCGGCAAGGCGGGCGAGGCATTTGATTTTGAGGTCGTCCATTTTGATCAAATCCCAAACCACGTTCGTGATGGCAAAGCCGATGCGGGGTTGATCATCCACGAAGGTCAATTGACCTACGCCCAGTCGGGGCTGCATCTGCTGGTTGATCTCGGTGTCTGGTGGCACCAACAAACCGCCCTGCCGCTCCCCTTGGGGGGCAACTGCATCCGCCGGGACCTGGGCCAATCGGTGATGCGGGAGGTGACGGACATATTGAAAACATCCATCCAATTCAGTCTGGATCATCGCAAGGAGGCGGTCGATTACGCCCTGCAATTCGGCCGCGATCTCAACCGCCAATTGGCCGATGAATTTGTCGGCATGTACGTCAACCAATGGACGCTGGACTACCGCCCGCGCGGCCGCGAGGCGATCACCAAACTCTTAAATCAAGGCGCAAAGGCGGGACTGGTGCCCCAAATCGGCCCAATCGATTACGTCGTCGCAAAATAATGATTATCGCAACCGGCTGACTTCCGGCTTGGGATCGCGCGTCATCAAGTCGCTCAGTGCGGCGATGGGGTCTTTGGATTCAAACAAGACCTCATACACCGCCTGCGTGATCGGCATCTCCACATTGAATCTCTTGGCCAGTTGAACCACCGATTGGGTCGTGGGAACACCCTCCGCCACGCTCTCCATCCCGGCCAGCACCTCATTGAGCTTTCGACCCTTGCCCACCTGTTCACCCACACGGCGGTTGCGGCCTTCCGGGCTGACGCAGGTGGTGATCAGATCCCCAAGACCGGCCAATCCCTGAAATGTCTGCTCATCCGCCCCCATCGCCACCCCCAACCGGGTGATTTCAACCAACCCGCGCGTCACCAGCGCCGCTTTGGCGTTGTTGCCCGCGCCAAGTCCATCCAACGCACCGGCCGCGATGGCGATGACGTTCTTGGTCGCCCCCGCAAGTTCCACACCAATCACATCGCTGTTCGTATAGACGCGAAAATAGTGGGTGGAAAAGGCCGCCTGCACTCGCCGGGCCAGTTCACCATCCGCCGATGCCGCGACGGCCGTGGCCGGCAGATATCGTGCAATCTCCGCCGCGATATTCGGCCCGCTGAGCGCCAACAATGGCCGATCACATACCGGCTCGGTCCATTGCCCATTACGCAATGTCCGCCCACCCAGCACATCCGCGATGATCTGCGTCGGCCGCAACAAAGTCTGGTTTTCCACCCCTTTGGCGACCGACACCACCGAAACTCCGGGGGTGACGAATGGCTTAAGGCGATTCCAGGCGCTGCGCATGTATTGCGTCGGAATGGCCGACAAAATCAGCGTGCATCCATCAAACGCATCGGCATCGTTGGCCGTCAGCCGAACTTCTGGTGGAATCTTCGCCCCCGGCAGCAGCCGCTGATTTTCGCGGTTCTGGATCAGCCGATCGATCGACTCCTCAAACGCCCCCCACATCGTGACCCGGTGGCCACCCTGGGACAACAAAATCGAGCAGATGGTGGCCATCGCCCCATCGCCCAGGATCGTCACATTTTCCGGCATGGTTGGTTATCCGATGGGAATTTGATCAATCGTCCACATCATCATCGCCGCCGTCGGATTCATCAAAATCCGCCTCACGCGGCTCCGGACCATCCTCACGATGACGCCCGCCCCGTCCCCCCTGTCCACCCCGACCGCCCCTGCCACCCTGATCGCGGTTGTTTCGCCCCATCGAACGAACCAGCCCATCCAACATACGGGCCACCTGATCGCCCCGATAAGACAAATCCTCAAAATTGATCGTAAAATTCAAATCCCGGCAGAGAATGAAATAATACCGCAACCCCTCCAAAGCGCTTTGGGCCAGATTGTAATAATGCGCCTTGTTTCGCGGCCCCCGACGCTTAAACCCCTCGGCAATGTTCTTGGGAACCTCCACCGCCGCCCGCTCCATCTGCAGCGCCAACCCCTCCTGCTGTTCCGCCGGCAACTGCGGCGTGGCCTGAAAAATCTTCAGCGCCAACGCATGCGCCTCCTGCCAAACTTTCATCTGCTCAAAACTGCCAACGCGCTCTTTATCCACGTCTTACCTCACGGTTGAGTTTGGGTTTGCTCGGATGGGGCCGGTCCATCTGGCCCATGCCCGAAACTGTATCCGAGAAGAACAGGAAACGAAATAGTCGATGTGGAGTGCATGAATCTTGTGGCCCATGCGCCAACGGGGCATAATGTGGCGGATTTTTGATTTTGGATTTTTGATTTTCGATTGCTGGAAATGATCCGTTTCCAGCCTTCCAATCAAAAATCGCAAATCAAAAATCAAAAATCAAGGACCCCCATGCCCTGGATCGAAAACCGATTTGAAGAAGGCCTGATCGTCACCAGCCTCGATTTTTTCATCAACTGGGGACGCAAAAACAGCCTCTGGCCCATGACCTTCGGGCTGGCGTGCTGCGCGATCGAGATGATGGCCGTGGGGGCTTCCCGTTTTGATCTGGACCGATTCGGAGCCGGCGCCTTTCGCGCCACCCCCCGACAGGCCGACCTGATGATCGTCGCCGGAACCGTCAATTACAAAATGGCCAGCAGGGTCAAACGCCTTTATCACCAGATGCCCGACCCCAAATATGTCATCGCGATGGGCGCCTGCACCGTCGGCGGCGGCCCCTATTTCAAATATGGGTACAACGTCGTCAAGGGGGTTGATCTGGTCGTGCCGGTCGATGTTTACGTCCCCGGCTGCCCCCCGCGGCCGGAGGCGTTGATGGAAGGGATCATGCGCCTTCAGGACAAAATCTCCGGCCGAACCATCGGACGATCACCCGTGGCCAATCCCCCCTCGCCCCGGTGAGCGATCCCCGTTATTCTCTTTTCCCATGCAGGTTTTGACCACAATTGATGCGTGCCGGGAAGCACGCTCCAAACTCGGCCGGCTGGCACTGGTCCCGACGATGGGCGCATTGCACGCCGGCCACTTGTCCCTCATCGAACTCGCCCGCCGTCACGCCGATGTCGTCGCGGTCTCCATCTTCGTCAATCCCACCCAGTTCGGCCCCAAGGAAGATTTCAACAAATACCCCCGCCCCATCTAATCAGACCTTCGTCTCTGCGAACAGGCGGGCGTGAGCCTCATCTTTCAACCCACCGTCGAACAGATGTACCCGGCCGACTCCACCGATCTGGTCATCGACCTCCCCGCGCTCTCCACCGTTCTGGAAGGCAAACACCGCCCCGGCCATTTTCGCGGCGTCTGCCAGGTGGTCGCCAAGCTCTTTAACATCATCCAACCCCAGGCCGCCTGTTTTGGCGAAAAGGACTACCAGCAACTGCGCATCCTGACCACCATGACAGAGACGATGAATTTCCCCATCCAGATCATCCCCGGCCCCACCCTGCGCGACCCCGACGGCCTGGCAATGTCCTCCCGCAACCGCTACCTCTCCCCCGAAGAACGCCAAAAAGCCTTGTCCATCTCACGCGGCCTGTTCGCCGCCCGCGAACAGTTCGCCACCGGCATCGACCAAACCAACCGCCTGTTGACCACCATCCAACACACCCTGCTCGAACAACACCTCGCCATCGACTATGTGGCCGCCGTCGATGCCCAATCCCTCAAACCGGTCGAACGCATCACCACCCCGACACTGCTGGCCGTCGCGGCCCGCGTCGGATCCACCCGGCTGATCGACAACGTTGTCTTGTTGACATAAAAATCCAGCTTTACGTCCAAACATGGAACTTTCCTTCAATACCACCCCGGTGACGCAGGAATTTCTGGAATTCATCTTGAGCCATGCGCAGGTGAAGACCAACGTCTGCTCATTCCATAAATCCGCGGAGGGGTATGCGCTTCAGCCGCGCACCGTACCCGACTACAACCTGATTTTTGTTCGTCGGGGAAAAGTGACATGGGTCATGGAGCGGGAGCCGGTCCGACTCACGCGGGGGGACTTGATCGTAGTGCCGCCGGGATTGCGACATCATGCCCACGGCCCACCGGCGCCGCTGACATTCGGTTCGATCCATGTGGAGGTCCGCTTGCCGGGCGGACAAGATGTGTTTGATTTGCTGCTGCCGACTCGACTACGGCGGGTGGAAGCACAATCCCGCCTCAGTCGATATCTGGATCGTGTGATCGAAGAATGGGATCGCCCCAACTGGTCGCAGGCCTATTTGACCATGCACAGTTGGGCCAGGCTGGTGGTGTTGGAGTTGCTGAGATATGACGCCGAGCGGGGAACACTCCGGCAGCGGTCGATTGACCCCTTGATCGCGGCGGTTCTGGAAGAGATGAGCCATCGAATCGACCAACTGACCACACTGGAGGATCTGGCTCGTTGTTCAGGGTTTTCAGCGCAACACCTGAATCGCGTGTTTCGTCGGATTCTGGGGGTCACGCCGCTGAAATACCTGATGCGGATGAAACTGGAGCGTTCCGCGCAAATGCTGATGGATGGACGGCAAACAGTGGCGGCGATCGCGGCAACCGTGGGGTTTGACGATCCGTACTATTTCAGCCGGGTGTTTCGACGGCATTTTGGCCGCAGCCCGGCCCAATACCGCGATGCCGCCATTTCAAAAAGTCCATCCTGAGATTCACACTTTCCATTGAGCGGGCGAAGAATGCGAATTAGGGTCATTTTGGTCTTATTTACAGGAGATCACGATGGCCAATGAATTGACCAAAAAGCAATGGCAATTTTATCAGGAAAACGGGTATGTCGTCCTGGGCCAATTGCTCAGCGACCATGAGCTGGCTCAACTGCAACAGCGCATCGATGACATCATGCTCGGCAAGGCGGACATCAATTATGACAAGTTGCTGATGCAACTGGACGCCAAGACCGGCGAATATGCGGACATCGGCGCGCAGACGCGCGGGCACAAGGGGCCGACAAAGGAATATCGAAAAATTCAGGACTTGGAATACGATCCGCTTTTCCTGGCATACATGCGCCGACCGATTTTTGCGGACATTTGCCGCCGACATTACGGCGATACGCCCATCGCCTGTTTTAGGGCGATGTTCATGAACAAGCCGGCACACAAGGGAACCTATCTGCCCTGGCACCAGGACCGCTGGAATTTTCTGGACCGCGATCCGGTGGTGACCCTCTGGACCGCTCTGGACCCCGCCACCATCGGCAATGGATGCGTTCAGGTCATCCCCGGCAGCCACAAGCACGGGCTGATCAACCCTGACAATCCAAGTGGGTTTTTGACCAAGGAACAAGGCGCTCAATATTGCCCGAAAGAAAAAGTAGCCTATATGGAGATGAAACCGGGCGAGGTGGCGTTGATGAACAACTGGCTGCTGCACAGTTCCGACATCAACAAAACCGATGTCTCTCGCCGAGCCTTCAGCGTCTGCTACATGGATGCACACACCAAACACACCAAAGGCAGTGAGGATTATACAACCATTTTTGGTCCCGGTGCGCTAACCGATCAGGACTTGAAGCGCTGGCGACAAATCGCATAATTTGAGTTTGGCGATTATTCCGGCTCCGGATTGATCAATCCACCCGGCCCATGATGACCCGATGACCCCGGCGGTTCATCGTGTGAATGCGCCGGCGGCAGTTCGGCCGGCAAATTGGCACGCACCACCGGGCCGACGATCGCCGCCGTCAACACCAGCCCCACAATCGCAATCACCATCACCCCCGCCCATTCTCGATCGACAACAACGTGCGGATGCGGCGAAGTGTCCAGCACCGGCGCCGTAGCCTGCGCATGCGCCAACGCGGCGGTCAGTCCCACCAGCAACAATCCCAAAATCACACCGTGACGGCACATGGCTGAATCTCCTCCAGTATTTTCATCCATCCACCTTTCGGACGCAATCCTGTCGGCGGCACGGGCAATTTCATACGTTATTCTCGCAACCACGACATAATGACGCCAAAGCATACAATTTACACCACCGGACATTTTTCATTATTTTGCATTTGTAAATGTCCGATGACAAGGATATAATCCATGGCGACCGTCAGGGCGTTCAGTATTCCGGGTGTGCGGCTGATCATCTATTCCGGTGACCATAACCCGCCCCACCTGCAAGGGCAATCGCATTTATATTATTAGCGGTATTCATAAGGCCCGCAGAGCCTCTTTATCCCCTCCCCCGGTACTCCGGGGGAGGGTTAGGGTGGGGGTTTTTCCTCGAATTCGGCGATACAGCCCCCT
>JADLBV010000157.1 GCA_020847545.1 Phycisphaerales bacterium | reverse complement strand
AATTTCATTTTCTCGCACAATTCTTTGACATGTTTTACATCATCATCGCTGAATTCATCGGGGCTCACCAGCAAGGTGCCTGTGGCTATCGGACCGTGTCCGTTCTTCACGAGAATTATGTGTCGCTCGGGCTTTTCCACATGCAGAGCTTTAAGAGCGGCACCGGCCAGTGAGACAGTACGAAGCATCTCGGCAGGCGGATCTCCGCGATACCATCTAGAAACCGTATAAATGCCCTTTGGTTTCAGATGCTTCAAGAAATCCGTCCACGCCTCTACCGTATAAAGGCAATTTTCAGACAGAATGAATGCACCACTGGAAGTAGCAGCCCAAGTGTCGATAAGAGACATCAAAATGATGTCGTATTTATCGTTTGACGTGGAAACAAAATGCCTTCCCTCGTCATTTACGAACGAGACGTTTTTGATTTCGTTCAAGTGACCGGTAAAGTCGGCATATGTCTTGTTGACTATATTGAGGGTATTGGGGTTGAGCTCAACGCCTTTCACCTTAGCCTGATCGAACGCCAGAGCGGCTACAACATCCTTGCCGCCGCCCGATCCAATCACCAGAACGTCGGCGTTTTTGCGCAGATGATGTGCGAAATAAACCAGGTCATATTGAAGGAAACGAACGTCATCCGGTTTGCCTCCGTACTCCAGCATGACTGTGCGCGCCGAACCGTCAATATCTATGTTCAACCCTCTGACAAGAGCAGTCGGTCCGACTTGCGAGTAGCCCAGCGTCTTGTACGCAAGTAATTGATCGGAATCCTTAGATACGGTGATCCTGCCGATTGGACTCCAACGCTCCAGCATCGGAATACCGGCATAGGCTCCGTGCATATAATTGATGCGCAACCCAGAATTGAGCGAGCCGACACAATAGGAATTAAGTATTGCCAGCGCCGATAAGGCGACCGCCCCAGAAGCACCCCACTTAGACGGCGGCGATCCTTTGGCGGCAAAAAACCAGGCGGCAAGACATCCGATGGCACCAACCAAAACGGTCTCAGAAACACCGTCCAGAGGTCCCAATGTCAAAACGAAAATGTAGCAGCCCAAAGCCGCTCCCGCCAAATCAGCCGCATAAAGCCGTCCGGTTCTTTCGGGAAAGCGAGTGAGCACCAGACACGTGCAAATTCCTGCGCAGATGACGCTTGCACACAGCAAAATGCAGGTCACAAGAATGCACAATGCATAAACAATTCTCTCAGACATCTGCAATGGCATGAGCACGTGCACGACTGTGGAAAGGGGCGCAAGCACGGCAAAAAGCAAGCTGTAATTGGCAAGAATAGAAGCAATTCTTTCTTGCGGAAACCTGCCAGGGCGGCAATAAATCAGCATTGCGCCAAGGCTCAAACCGAGCATGACTATTGATATTACAAGAAACGCAAGATGGTAATAGAGAGTTACGCTGAGGAGTCTGGTCAGTGAAAGCTCAAAAGTGATAATCGCTGCAGACAGCAAAAAGATGCCTAGATATAGCGATCGAGAACTCATGAAGCCTTATAGAACACCGGCGCGCAGCAGTCGAGTCAACATTGTACCTGCTCGACAACTGAAGGATTTTTGAGCGACTTGCTACTTTT
>JADLBV010000156.1 GCA_020847545.1 Phycisphaerales bacterium | reverse complement strand
TGGGTCTGCTTCGAGAATGACAGCCGGCAGGTTGGAAGAATTATCAGTCAGAAAAATAATATCCTCAAAATCGTGACTACTGCGCGGGTCGCCGCCTCTGGAGTGGAGGGCAGTAAATTTGGTAGATAAAAAGTACGGCATTGACAACAAACGGATGGACAATCCATTACGCAAAACAAATGGGATGGTATACTGAAAGCCCGGCAGGTACCAAACATTGGATGGGCCAAAATGACTGTCCGATGCTGGCATAATATCGACCTGAATACCCTTATATTGATAGCGGCAAATAACCTGCTCTTCCGGACTTGGGAAAAAACCCAATTCCGCCAATCTTTCCTGAAGTGCTGCCCAATGACCAAGGTTGGCCAGTTCTATCGTCAGATCAATATCCTTTGTCATGCGAACCGGATCAGCAGATAGTTCATCAGCATACAGCCCAAGAACTGCCCCGCCTACAAAAACCATCTTTTCCCGCAGTTCCCTCAAACCTTCGGCCACCAGCTCAATAGTTTCAAGATTGATATACTGGCGCATGCAGAATTCGTTTTTGAAGTTCTTCCCGAGCCAACGCCCGGTCCCGTGCACGTCCTACGCGCAGGGCATCTACCAAGGCAAGTAACTCGTAAAAGTGATTGTCCTCCAATGCAGCAGCCGGAGCCCCCGGGTATAAAGGCATTATAGCCTGCCCTTTCACCGGCCCTTTAGCTACCGGCCAGACGTATGGAACACCACTATCTGAAATAATTGATTTCAAAGGCAGGGCGCTATGCGCCGTGGGAATACCCTGCGCCAGTGCGCCAGGCTGCTGAGGAAATACGAAACGAAGCCCGTGGATCAAAAAATCCAGTAATGCTAAGCGGGATACTTGCCTGCTTTTCCTTTGGAACAACCCGGAGTATGCTGAACGCCCCAACGATTCGCTGATTTCTGAAGCGCTGAGGAATAACGAAGATGCCAAATCCTTGCTTTGCCAGGCTTGTTCGCCAAGGGCAATTATCTTCAGGAGAATAGCAATATCTTGGGGGCGCATACCATTATGT
>JADLBV010000078.1 GCA_020847545.1 Phycisphaerales bacterium | reverse complement strand
GAGACGACCACATCATCCAGGAGGCCTTGGCTTGCGCCAACCACCGCGCAACTGCTTTTTACTCAAAGATTTACAGGCGAGACGAAAATCGCCGACGCTAGATTTAGTGCCATTAGGACCTGTCCCGTTATTTTCTACGGCAATAATGTTCATTTCCCATAGTGTTGTCGGAGGATCGCAGCGGCCGAAGCTCTAACGGGCCAGCGGTATTTCCCTGCGATCCTCCTTCTTTGCGCAAACGATAGCCCATAGACCCGACTGTGCCGGAATAAGATGAAAATGTCCGGCACAGCCGGACCTTCGAGAGGGGGATTCAGGTATTGAGAATCGTGTGTGCTGGTATCGACGGTAAACAGTTACGTTGTGACATGGGGTAGGAATATTTTGATTTTCACGCCCGCCAGGGGATGTCGGCGACTCCGCAAAGCTGGTTGACCAGCCGGGCTTGGGTGAATAGCCAGTCGGAGAGGCGATTCAGATAGGGAAAAATCAGGGGTGGGGTGGGTTGGGAGGCGGCAAAGTTGGCCAACAGGCGTTCGGCACGACGGCAGATGGTTCGGGCCAGGTGCAAATGGGAGGCGGCGGGGGTGCCGCCGGGGAGGATGAATTGTTGCAGGGGGGGCAAGATGGCATCGGCGGCGTCGATTTGTTGTTCGAGCCAGGTGATTCGGTCTTCTGAAAATGAGGGGAGTTTTTGGGCGTATTTGGGGTCGGCGCAGGCGAGATGCGAGCCGAGGGTGAACAGGTCGGACTGGATTTGATGGAGGGGATCGAGCAGTTGGGAAGCGCTGGCGGGCAACAGCGAGGCGGCCAGGCCGAGGGAGGCGTTGAGTTCATCGAGGGTGCCGTAGGTGTCCAGGCGCGGGTCTGATTTGGAGAGGCGCTGGCCGCCGATCAGACCGGTGGTGCCATCGTCGCCGGTGCGGGTGTAGATTTTCATGGGGGTTGGAATCCTTCCAGCTAAATCGCCGTGTGTGAATCTTGAACGTCTCCGCAATTACTCCCTCTCCCTGTACTCAGGGAGAGGGTGGGGGAGAGGGTATATTACCCGAAGCTGGGAACCCTCTCCCCAGCCCTCTCCCTGAGTACAGGGAGAGGGAGTTAAGGCCAATTCAGGGTTGTGTGGATGCGGCCGGGCGGGTGGTGGTGAAATCCTCGGTGCGATAATTGGGTTTGAGGGATTGCGGCCAGTGGGTGCTGAGGGTGGCCGAGGGTTCGAGTCGGCCATCGAGCAATTTGTATTGAACGACTTGTGTGGGGGTGCGCCCCTGGGTTGAGGGAGATTGCTCATCAAAAGGTGCGGCGTAGGTGATCTGGGCGCTGGTTCGCCAGTTGGGATACATCGGCAGATTGGAGGGGAGTTTGCGGAGGGACTGGGGGTTGGATCCATTGGCGTTCATCACCGAGAGTGTTGTGCCATCGGAGGTGTTCTGTTGGAAGAGGATGAATTTTCCATCGGGACTGGGCATGAAGATGGGGCCGACATTTTCGGCCAGTGGAACCAGTGCGCCGTTGCGCGGGGAGAAGAGGAAAAGGGTGCCGGTTGCAGGTTGGGTGGTCGCGGGGTAGACGGCCTTGCGGGTGGTCAACAGCAGGTCTTCGCCAAGGGGCTGAATCCACAGGGTGTCGGACCAGAGAACATCGAGGAGCGGATTGCGTTGGGGTGGGGATGCGGGGTTGTCCTGCAGGGCGACTTCGACCACCTGGCCCTTTGGCAGGGGGTGGCCATGATCGTAATCGGGCTGGACATAGATCAGATGATTGGCGGTATTGAAACAGGCGGCGAAGGCGCATTGATTGGAGATCAGGTAGAGACGATTGGCACATAAAGAATACGCATAAAGCTCGCAACGCTCATCGGCGGATTTGTCATCGCGATAGGCGATGGCTGCCAGCCAGTTTTGGTCGGGAGAGAGCATCAGGTAGACGATTTTCAGATTCGGGAGGAAAAAGAGGGGCTGATGATGGCCGTCGGCAAATTGGGCGACGGTGGTTCCTTTGGGGTCTTTGGATTCATCTTGAGTATCGGTGGTGGGTTGGGTGGCGGGTGGATCGACATCCGACATGGCCGAGTCGATGGGGGTGGGTGGGGAGGGTTCCAATGAGGTGAAAAAGAGACGTTGGCCATCGGCGGACCATGCGAAACCTCCCATGGAGGGGCCGAGTTCGGCCAGAATGTTCCCTTTGTCATCGATCACGGCCGCTGAATTGGCCGGCTCGCCGGAATACCATGCAGCGCGGGCGCCGTCGGCGGTCCAGACGATCTGGCCGCAGCGTTGGCAACCCGCCAGCAGGCCAAGTGCGAGTAAAAAGGATAAGAACAAATTACGGGGGTGGATCATGGTGTGGCTCCTGTCGATCAAAAGCGTATCACAGTTGGGGGCGCAATCCAAAATGGGGGCGTGTATCGACAGGATGAATCGAAAAAGAGAGGGCGGCGCGGGGTGGCCGCCCTCCGATTGTTGGTTAGACATTCGCTTCAGAGAGCGTCAATTGTTCACGGTCGGCCAGATTTCGCAGGCGGTTGACGGCCGCCAGATAGGCCAGGGCGCTGGCTTCGAGAATGTCGGTACTCAATCCCCGGCCGTGGATTTTTCGGCCGGAATGTTCCAGTTCGATCTGCACCTCACCTTGTGCATCCTTGCCGCGGGAGACGGCGCGGATGCGGTAGTCGGTCAGGTTGACCTTCACGCCGGTCAGGCGTTGGATGGCCGAATAAATCGCATCGACCGGACCATCTCCCACGGAGGCATCCTGAATCTGCTGGCCGTTGCTGTCGGTCAGCGTGACGGTGGCGGTGGGGATGGCGTTGGTTCCGGCGACGACCTGCAACGACGTCAGTTTCCACAGGGAATGGTTACGTTCCAACTGGTCATCGACCAGCGCCTCGATGTCCTCGTCGAAGACCTCTTTTTTCTTGTCGGCCAGTGTTTTGAAACGGGTGAAGGCCGATTCCAGTTGTTCATCGGTCAGCGTATACCCCAGTTGCACCACGCGGTCGCGGAAGGCGTGTCGGCCGGAATGTTTGCCCAGCACCAGCGAGGATTTGGGGATGCCAACATGGGCCGGGTCCATGATCTCGTAGGTTTCGCGGAATTTTAAGATGCCATCCTGATGGATGCCCGACTCGTGGGCGAAGGCGTTTTCGCCGATGATCGCCTTGTTTCGCTGCACGACCAGTCCGGTCAAACTGGAGACCATCCGGCTGGTGGGATAAATCTTGGTCGCGTCGATGCGGGTGGTGACCTGATAAAAATCGCTTCGCGTGCGCAGGGCCATGACGATCTCTTCCAGGGCGGCGTTGCCGGCGCGTTCGCCGATGCCGTTGATGGTGCATTCTACCTGTCGGGCGCCGTTTTCGATGGCCGCCAGCGAATTGGCCACCGCCATGCCCAGGTCGTCGTGGCAATGCGATGAGAGGATGATGTTTTTCTCGCGGATAATCGGCAGTTTGCGGATCATGTGGGAGAAGATGCCGCCGTATCCCTTGGGTGTGGCATAGCCGACCGTGTCGGGCAGGTTGATGGTGGTGGCGCCGGCCTCGATGGCGGCGTGGGTGATCTCCTCCAGAAAATCCAGCTCGGTGCGGCTGGCATCCTCTGGGGAAAATTCGACATCAGGGGTGTATTGCAGCGCCTGGTGGATCGAATCCACGGCCAGTTTGATGATGTCCTCCTTGCCTTTGCGCAGCTTGTGTTCACGGTGAATCTTGCTGGTGGCGCAAAAGATATGGATGCGCGATTTTTTGGCGTGCTGGACGGCCTTGCCGGCGCGTTCGATGTCCAGCGGGATGCACCGGGCCAGCCCGCAGATGGTGCTGGCGGTGATCTGCGATGAGATCGCCTTGACGGATTCAAAGTCGCCGGTGGAGGAGACGGGGAAGCCGGCCTCGATGATATCGACCCCCAGCAGCTCGAGCTGGCGGGCGACCTCGACTTTTTCGGGCAATGTCAGCGTGGCGCCGGGGGATTGTTCGCCATCGCGTAAGGTGGTGTCGAAGATGCGTACGCTTTCCATGATCTACTCCGCTGGTGAAGTCATAAAAACAAAAAAACCCCGCGATTTCAATCGCAGGGCCGTTTCAAAATCAGTGTCTGAAGACAGTTCCCTACGATCTTGCGCGCAACAAAAGAAGGCCGCCAAGGGCCAGGGTAAGGGGCGCAACTCGCAGGCGATCCGCTCGCATGGATGATCTTTTACGACAGGGCGGGTTGGTTTGTCAAGCATTGAGGCGAAATTTCTAACGCCCTCTCCCTGTATTCAGGGAGAGGGAACCAAACAATGGTCTTCTGTATTGATATTTTACCGATACTTGCCCTCTGGCCGATGGTTTGAACAATGGTTTGTTGTCTCCAATCAAGGAAAAATCGGGCATGAGTGCTTCATCATCACCACCTTCGGTTAATGCCCCGCCCCGGCCGTCTCGCATTCGCGATGATGTGGCGTATGTGTTGCCGATGGGGGTGTTTTTGGCGTTGACGCAGGTGGGGGTGCAATGGCCGGGGTTGTTCGCGGCCAGTTACATCGCCAAGACGCTGATCGTGGCGGTGTTGCTGGTGGTGTTGTGGCGGCATTTCACGAAAATTCGCTGGACACACTGGCAGTTGGGCGTGGTGGTGGGGGTGCTGGGGATCGTGCAGTGGGTGGGGATGGAAAAATTGTTGCTCCATTGGTGGCCCAATTATCCGAGATTGTCGGCCGAGCCGTATAACCCGACGACGGCGATGTCGGGGCCGATGTTGTGGCTCTTTTACGCGGTTCGCTGGGGCGGGGCGACGCTGCTGGTGCCGGTGATGGAGGAGCTGTTCTGGCGCGACTTCGCATGGAGAACCATCGCCGCTCCCAATGATTTCAAACTGGCCGATGTGGGCGAATGGGATCCCACATCCTTTTTTCTGGTGTCGCTGATTTTTTCATGCGTCCACATCCAATGGATGACGGCGATTGTCTGGGCATTGATGATCGGCGGGCTGCTGGTGTACACGCGCAGCCTCGGCGCGTGCATCATCGCCCATGGTGTGACCAATTTCCTGCTGGGGGCGTATGTGCTGGGATCGCACTACATATTGAATCAGGACCAGTGGTATTTCTGGTAGGTTGGATTCCTATTGCAACGGGCCGATGCGCAGGTCTTTGATCGGTTCGTATTTATCATCCGTGATGCGCAGCCAGAATCCCCATCGGGATGAGGGATCGTCCGCCGACACCTGCGAGCTTATTAATATCAGCGAACTTGTGCCCGCGGGCAGGTCCACCTTCACCACCTCGCGGTCGGGGCAGGGGGAATTCCAGTTGCCACGGTGAAAAATTTCCTTTTCGTTCAGATATAATCGATGAGGATGAAAACTGTCCATGCGGATCATGATCGACTGCGCACGCGGCGAATCCAACCGGATTCCCGCGTATGCCGCCCGCACGGGTTGATCGGATGTGTGTCGTCCAAACGCCTGCGAAAAATCCATCATCCCTTCCGGGCTGTTGTAAGTTCTCCATTGCAGCGGGGTTCCATTTTTCAACCTGGCTGGCTGGCCGGGTTTCACGTTGCCATCAAAAATGGCCTGCGGAAACATCTCCTCGTAAAAGTCCATTTCAGCGTATCGATTGGGCAGTGGCCCCAGCAGACTCCATTGACGCTGGAGATTGATCCATTCGGGAAAATATTGGGTCATCACATTCCCACGGGCGGCATACAACTGGTCATGGGCGGCCTTGGCGTCGATGTATTTGTGGTTCATCGCGGCCAGGGGATCGATCAATTTCATCGCATGGTCAAAATGCTCCAGTGCCCCGGTCTTGTTTTTTGCTTTGGCCGCCCACCATCCCAGAAGGAATTGTTCCATGTAATCAAACTGGCATCGCACCATCTCCACTCGCCGGGAGATGGTCGGATCGCCTTCGGCGGCCGTAACGGCTTTTTGTAATTGAACCCTGGCTTTGGCGATGATGGCAGGGGTATAGATGTCACCGAAACTGAACAGGCCGAAATTCGTGAAGTTGTGATCGGGAAAATTTGTCCGCGTCACTTCATCCAGCGCCAGGTAATACTGGTTCATCGCATCGGCGGCGGGGCCGAAAAAGATTCGGCACAGGCTGGCCAGTTCCGCTTCCGGCTCCCGTCTCGGATCGGCCTTGATGCGCATTTCGATGTAACAGGTCACGAAATTGGCCGCATCGTTTCGCCCTCCCCGGTCCGTATAACTTCCCTTGACTCCCTCCTCCCACAGCTTCCTGAGCATGCGCGGACGTTCCAGATGAACCGGCGTCAACATCCCCGCGCTCCAGGGAAGCGGATCATATTCATATGAGAAGATCGTCACACCCAACTTCCGCCAATCCTCCAGTAATTTCCACCACGCGATGGAGGTTGGGTCCTTTTGGGTCGGGAGATAATGGATCAGGCTGAAACCGCAGCGCGTCAGTCCCAGCAGAATATTCCTGTGTGGCTTGACCGCCACCGGCGGCAGGGTGTGGTGCGTATAGGCGTAAAAACCGACGTATTTGTCGGGAAAATTTTTCTCGATGTGTTCGGCCACCGCGTTGGCCAAAATAACTGTCCGGTCGGTCATGGATGGCAATCCCATGAAGGTTGGATTGTTGGGCGGATCCAGCGCCAGGCTTTCGGGGCTGGTGGACATCTGCGGGTTGTCATCCCATTCAACCGGAAACGCCATTCGTAAGGGTTCCTTCAGAAGCCGATCGGCGACATGGCAAATCTGGTTGACCACCTGCGGATTTGCGGTTTCCAGTTGCACCGGCACGCGATGTCCGGCGATCTGGGCATACCAATCGGGATGTTCCTTGAAATTCCCGTCCGGCGGCAGATACACGATCTGAAATCCGTGCTGGACGCCGTTCCATTCGGTCCATCCCATTCGGTTGCGCGCCCGCCAGAGATTGAACTCGTTGTCAACATTCGCCTCGTAACGGCCGTCAAAACTGTTGTTCCATGTGATCGTTCCCGCCGGTAAATCGAGGAGGTTGGTTTTGTTGATGATCTCCCCTTCCATGCCCGGCATGATCCAATGGCATCCCCAACGATCCAGCACATCATAAATGGCGTTGAAGACACCCATCGGGTGTGGGGCGGCCAAGACAATCTCCTTGTCGCTCACCTCGATCAGATATCCCTGGTGACCCAGTTCCTTTGACCCCTCCAGCAGCTTTAATCGCAGTGGAATGCGCCCCTCACCCGCTTCGGTTGGCAATGCCTGTCCGGTCAACAATTCAAAACATCGCGGCAAATCCTCAAGGGGAAGCCCAATCGATTGCAAGGGTGAGGTGACACCGGCCAGCTTTTGCCAGTCCGATCCCGCTTTGTCCAGATAGATTCGCGGTCGGCCATCCGCAAAAATCGCGACTGTCTTGCGGGAAGGCACATCGGCCGATGGCTGCTCGGCCCTGCTGAATTGCGCCCATGCACAGAGCATCCCCCAGACCATTACAATTGTTAATGGAGTTTGCATTGTCATCAGATTAACGGGTAAAAGTCTTGAGCGGCTATCTATTTACGGTGCGGTGACATCCCAATATTTCAAATACGCATTTGATAAATTAAACAGCGGTGGGATGCCGTGCATTTCGTCATAGGAGTGCAGGTCAACATGCCCATCGATAAACAGGATGTTGGAGCCATTGTTGTGGCGTTTGGACAGAAGATATCCCTGTGAAGTGTCCGCGGAAAGGATGATGATGCCACCCGGCGGATACAATGGAGAATAGCCTGAATCGGCCAGCAGAATCTTATCGGCCGGCCGACGAATGCTGGTCCGCTTGGTGGGGATCGGCGTCCACATCGTGATTCCCAGCTTCAGGTAATTATACCCGTATGAGACGTTAGCCCAATTGGGCGCGGTGCTGGCCCAGTTGACATCAATGGCCGGCTCATACGAGGGGCATATGAAGAGCTTGGGCAGGATAAAATTGACCGAATCCTCGTTCCAACCGACATATTTGCCGATAAATGCGGCCCAGATGCTGGTATAGGTGGTATGGCCATTCCACCACCAGGTGCTTTCCCAATAGGTTGGGGGGAAAACATCCCGGTTGGCGTTGGCGTACATCGTCATCGCCAGTCCCAGTTGCCGCAGGTTGGAGGCGCAGGCCACCGTCTGGGCCGACCGGCGAGCCTTGTTCAACGCCGGCAACAATATACTGATCAAAAGGGCTATGATGCCGATGACGACCAGCAGCTCCACAAGGGTGAAACCACGAATACGTTTGGTCATGGCTTGAAGCTCCTGTTATCAGATTACCGGCGGCGTCGCTCGGCCAAACCCATGGTGATTAGCCCAATAATGGCCATGCCGGCCGGTTCTGGAACCACGTTTTGAGTCACTTGAACCAAGCTCAAATTCGTTACCGGAATCCCATATGGAGCGGTGGAGTTTTCGATGAAAAACTTCGTGTCGCCATTCCAGCGGGTTTTCCAGTCCAGTCCAAACGCGGACGTGTCGCCAAGCGGCGAATTCGCAACGGTTGTGGGATCGATCCAACCGGTATCCAGCGGCCCCGGGCTATAGCTTGGATCCTTGTCGCTCGCGAAGCCAGGCGTTGCGATCAGTCGAAACCCCTGGCCGTCATCCCATTGCAGGTCCAGCGACATGCTGCCGCGATCGCCGTCGGGATCGCCATCGGGACGATCGATGTGCGTGTAATAAAATGTCTTGGTTGCAACGGTGGTGCCGACATCTGTAGCTGGTTCTCCGACATCGCCATTTTTATTGATCACCAGTAACGAGACTATTAAATTCGGGTCCCACGCGTTGACACCGGATCCCCGGCCTGTGCCATAATTATACTGCACTGTGACCGCGATTTTCTCACCCAGCGAATTGAAGGGTTGGGTGGAATAGTCTTCGGGGGTCAGATAAAAGGTGAAAAAGTTATTGTATGTGGTAAATGAGTGCGATCCGTTGTCGATCATCTTGTCGATGTCGATCAGATAATGCAGGGGGGAACTGGTGGCGTCATAGGTCTGTGCCACACCTGGGCCGGAATCGGCACGGAAGCCCAGATATCGCCAACTCCCACCACCGGCTGTGCCGTCGAGGCCCGTCTGGACTTGGTTGTTCTGCATCGTTCCGCTGTAACCGGCCGCCCCATCCGTCTGCCATGATTGTGACCATTGGGGAAGGCTGTCGAGGGTGGTTCCGTTGGGTTGACCGGTTGGAACACCGTCGAAAATAACCGCGGCCGGAGCCGAGGCCGCCAAGCCCAAAATAACGGCCACCGTTACACTTTTCAGTTGCTTCTGTGCCAGTACGCTCATTTTTGCTCTCCTTTGATATGAACCTGATGCAATATATCTCGAAATATTATTATGTCAAGAATAAAATTAAATTATTTTTACATAAGGAACATATTAAATTTATATCCTTGCTTTTCATTTAATTGTACCTTACAATGGATCATGAGGTGATTGATGGCGATTTCTACGGAATTGGATGAAGGAAACGAAAGACTTACGGTTCAAATCCGTGAGAAGGTGTTGCGCGACCTGGCCAAGGGGAATTATCCGGCTGGCCACGTTTATGCCACGGAAGGGGAGTTGGCCCACAACTTGTCGGTCAGCCGCAATACGATTCGCAAGTCGATGGAACAATTGGAGAATGAAGGGGTTCTCCATCGGCGCAAGCGGGTCGGGATTCTGGTTGGCCCGCGCACCGGCAATGATGCGGATGCGGGGACCGCTGCTATTCGTCAACGATTGGTCGTGGTTTTGCCGGCATGGGATGATTCCATCGGCGGGCGATATTCAGGGCCGTTGCTGCGGGCGCTTTCGTCGCCGCGACTGGATCCCCCCTTGGCCGTGGAAATCCGCCACAATGATGATGAACAGTTGACGGTGGATGATGTTATTTTGGCAGTCGATCCACGTGGCCGGCAACTGTGGCAATTGCATAAACTGGTGGAGCAGGGGGGACGAGTGCTGTTGTGTGCGGCCGGGGCCATTTATCCTGACTTTATCGCGGTGGATGGTGAGCGTCGGGTCGCCACCGCGGAATCGGTCAAGAAGCTGTACGCGCTGGGTCATCGTCACGTCGGCCTGATCAATCACGATGTCTCGCACCTGGCGTTTTCAAGTGCTTATCTGGGCTTTCTGGATGCCCATCGCGAGTTAAAGCGGGACATTCATGCCAATGCCATTGTGCAGGAGATGTTTTGTGCCCAAACGCCCCGCCGCGTGGACGTTGGCGAGATATCGGCCTGGGTCTGTACGTTTATGGCGGGGGTGGGCATGGTGGGCAAGGCTTGCGCCGAGGCGGGGTTGCGATGTCCGGACGATGTATCGGTCATCACCCTGGACGATCCGGGCCATGAAACGGTGGCCGTGCTGGGTACGCCGATCAGCGCCTACACAGATGATTATGAGTCCGTAGCCGCGGAGATTCATCGGCTTCTTCATCAATGGCCAAAGGAAAAGCAGGGGACCATCACCTGGATACCCAGTATCTGGGTGGACCGTGGCAGCATCGCCCCGCCGTCGCGCGGTTAGAACATCACACGATCGCACTCAATGTGATCCCGTCGTTGCAGACCATGCTTTGGCGACATCGGGGATTTGCGATGAGGTGCGAAGGTCGGTCACAAGGTTGCCGTTGGTGTCGGTGATGCGGAAATAAAAGCCCCAGCGATAGACCGGCGACTGCCAGCAATATTCGCTGCCGCTGATGACGATCAGGTTCAGGCCGGTATTGAGGTCCACCGTGATGATTCGCTGATCGGGCGGGTCGCTGTCCCATCCAAGCTGTTCGTAGACCTGTTTGCCGTTGAGGAACAGGCGCATGGGATTGAAGCTGCTGAGGCGAAACTGCACCTTCCGGGTGGCGGGGGATTGAACCGCCAACAGGGCGTGGGCGCTGGAAAAATGCCAGTCCCGCTTGATGTTTTCAAACGCATCGGAAAAGGCAATTTGTCCTTCCGGGCTGGTGTAAGAGATCCAGTTGGCGGTTTTTCCATCGGTCAGCTTCACCGGCTGGCCCACCTTCACCCCATCGGGGAAAAGGGCCTTGGGGAAATCCTCCTCATACCACTGTGCGTCGCGATAGTCGTTGGGAACCGGCCCGAGCAGCAGCCAGCTTCGTTGGTAACCAAACCGCTGGGGGAAATATTTAGCCAGTGTCTTGAGTTTCGCCTCATCCAATACCGTTTTGAAACGATCCAGCGCGACCAGGCCCTCCCCCATCGCATTCAGCTTTTCGGCCGATTGAACCGCGCGTGCGAAGGCGGCGACGGAACCGCCATAATCGTTCGATTCGGCACGTCGAAAACCGGCGATGGTGTTTTCGAGGGTTTCAAAGCCCTGCCGCACCATTTGAACCCGGCGGGCGATGGTGGGTGAATCCTTGGCGGCGCGGGCGGCCGTGTCCAGATGTTTGGCGGCATCGGAGAGAATTTCCGGCGTGAAATAGTCCTTGATCGCCAGAACAGTCCAATCGGTGGAAGGGGTTGACGTGATGACGTGCGAAGCGGCGTCGAGGGCAAGATAATAGCCGTACATCCCCTCGGCGGCCGGGCCGAAAAAGACGTCGCACAACTGCTTCAATTCGGTTTTGGGATCGCGGCTGGGATCGGCCTTGATGCGATATTCCAGATAATAGTCGGCGAACTGCAAGGCGAGATTGGCGGTGACTTTGTCGGTGTAATTGCCTTTGACACCCATGGCGTACTGTTTTTTAATCGCCTCGGCCCGTTGCAGGATCAGGGCGCTGGGAAGCCCTTCGGTGCGGGGGATGGGATCGTAGTCATAAGTGTAGACATGGTTGCAGATCGCCAGCCAGTCCGACAACACCTTCCAATAGGCCATGGAGTCGGCGTCTTTTGGATCGGGCATGTAGCGGATGGAACTGAATCCCGCGCGGGTGACACCCACGCCGACGTTCGGGCGCGGTTTGACGGCCACCGGTGGCAGGGTGTGATGGGTGTAGGCGTAAAAACCGACGATTTTGCCGGGGAATTCCTTTTCGATCCCCTCCGCCACGGCGTTGGCCACCCGCACCGCGCGGTCCGTCATTGAAGGAACACCCAGAAATCGCGGATTGTTGGGGGGATCGAGCGCCAGGCTTTCGGGACTGACCGAATAGTCGATGTTGTCATCCCAGTCGACCGGCACACTGTCTCGCCCGGGGGTGCTGCGCAACAACTCCCTGGCCTTTTGGATCATCAGCTCAATGACCTGCGGATTGGCGGTCTCCAACTGCACAGGTCGGCGCGCCCCGGCCCGCCAGGCGTAAAATTCGGGGTGATCCTTGAAATATTCCTCCGGCGGGAAAAAGTAATGGAAGTAGTGTTGAAAGGTGATCCATCCTTCCAGGCCGCAGCCGTTACGCGCCCGCCAGAGATTGCCGGCAGCATCCTGTCCGCCGTCAAAGCGCTGGTCCATGTACCGGGTGTGCCGTTGAACACCCGCCGGCAGGGTGAGTGTCGACTGCTTTGGAATGAACTCCCCATCTTCTGTGGGCATGATCCAGCGACAGCCCCATCCATCCAGCAGGTGATAGATGCCGTTGCCCACGCCCAGCTTGGTGGGGGCGGTGATGACGATCTCCTTGTCGCTGATGCGAATTTCATATCCCTGTCGGCCCAGCGGATGGTCCGCCTTGGCATCGGCGGCCGGGTCGATCATCACCAACCGCAGGGGGATCAAACCATCGGCGGCGGCGGCCGGCAATTCGTGTCCGGTCATCAGCTTGAAACAGCGTTTGAGGTCATTGAGCGCATCGCCGGTGATGAATGTCGGGTAGGAGAGGTTGGCCAGTTGTGGCGAATCGATCGAAAGATAAACATGCGACTTCCCTTGATCGAAGACTGTCACGGGTTGGCCTGCCATCGAAACCGATACGAAGGCCAAAACAGCCAAAACAAAGTGGTGAAATTTGATCATATTGATGGAATGGGCGCGGCCACTCCTCCCTGGATGGTTGGATGGTTGTTTCAACGAACAACGTTATCGAATCAAATCAGTTCCACGCCCCCGGCGTGAAGCAATAGTTGTACCAGTGTTGCAATAAGGCATCGGTATTGCTTGGACTGCCTATGATGCCGTCGCCGACCATCTCCTCGGGGGTCATGATCGTGACGTGACCATCGGCGAACAGGGCATTGCATCGATTGTCATGGCGCGGCTGGATGTAATAAGGGGAGGTGATGGGGGTGTTTTGACAGCGGGTGATCATGTACAGCGAATCCACCACCACAAACTTGTCGGCGGCCCGCTTGATCTGGGTGCGTTTGAAATTTCGACTTTGAGTACCCGGATTGGAGAAACTCCAGTTGCCGAAATAAACGTCGTTATATCCGTAGGAGATATACACCCAGTTGTTGGACGTACTGTTCCATGTCACATTGACCGTGCGGTCGTATGCGGGGCAATCCAGAACTCTTGGGTAGATGAATCCGTTGACACTGGTGTCCCCGTTCCATCCCAGATATGGAGCGATGAAGGCGTACCAGAGGTTGGATGTGTCACCGCCCGGCCAGACATATGTATTGACTCCGACACTCATCGGATACCACTGCTGGTGGTCGTTGCCATACAACTGAAAGGCCATGCCGATCTGTCGCAGATTGGAGGCGCACGCCACCGCCTGCGAAGCCCGGCGGGCCTTGTTCAACGACGGCAGCAGGATACTGATCAAAAGGGCTATGATGCCGATGACGACCAGCAATTCGACCAAGGTAAATGCGTTTCGCTTCATAAGGCAATCCACCTTTCATGCCGTCAAGAGATTAAAACTCGATTGAGCGCGCTCCCTTTTTGATCAGGTTGGGCGCGCTCAATCGATTTAACACAATTCTTATCGCCGGCGGCGCAGTGCCAGTAACCCGGCGGTCGTCAGCAGACCCAAGCTGGTCGGTTCGGGGACGGGGGTTCCGGTGACGATGGCATTGTCAATCCATGTTTGTGCCAAGCCATTTGTTCCGTATCCTCCGCCGGTGTACAGCAGCAACTGTGTGTTGCCGGCCCAGCTAGTAGTCCAGCCGTCGCTGAATGGATCGGATCCGGTCGTCGCATCAAACCAATTGGAATAGACCCATCCCTGCCCGACGCCATTGTACACGATCTGGTAACCAGCGCGGATATTGCTGCCGGTGTCGTCGCGCAATTCGATTGCCATCTGAAGATCCATTTTGGTGTTTGGCGAAGCATCATCCAGCTCAATTCCGTTGCCCGAAAGATTGGGTTGCCACAAAGTGCTGGCGCCGCCTGCCGAGCGTTGCTGGAGGTATAAATTGATTGTGGAAGCGGATGGACTTGAGCTTTTGTTGTAATTAACAAACATACTCACATATTCGCCCGCAAGTGTGGGGTCAGGGGTGAGATATTGGATGAAGTAAATGTTTTCGGATGTTCGGGATCGTGTATCGTACATCCGATTCAGATCGATCTGGTAACGCAAGTCCTGGGCCGGATCGAATTTTGCCGGCGAGCCGCTAATTTCGGCACGCACGGATTTATATGCACCAGTAACAGCGCTGCTTTTTGTCAGATACCCCTGGTTGTCCAAGGTTGTCGTGGTGAGGATTGGATAGCTGGGGCTGTCGTCGGTCCAATCGGCCCAGTCGGGGCTGTCACTAAGTTGGGCGTTATCGACGCCTGAAAAATCGCTGCTGAACAGGGTGGCCGCGTGGGATGGGGCGGCCATCCACGCCGTGCAGGAGACCGTCGCCAGCAATGCCGCCGAGGCGAGTGTGGTTGACTTGAACATATGCAGATCCTCCTCAGAAAAGATGGATGAAAGAGCGGGTATTTCATGCACTCCACAATGGGGTGCAATCAATACCTCAATTTGAATAATACCACCAAAGATGCCTATGTCAAGAAAAAAGTGATAAAAGTAAAACTAATGAAAAAATGGATATTATGATTCTTATTGGATTGAGCAGGATGGAATTATTCCTTTATTCTTGACACGAAGGAACATTAAGGTACAATATCACTCATGGCGAACTTATCCGTATCATCCGGCCTGATGCCCGCGTACCCGCTGGGGCGGTCCAAGCCGCTGCATCTGGTGGCGCGGGAAAAAATATTTCACGACATCATGGAACGGGGCATTGGCCGGGGGGAGCGGTATTGCACGGAAAATGAGTTGGCTCAACGACTTAAGATGAGCCGCAATACCATCCGACGGGCTGTGGATGGGTTGCAGCAGGAGGGGTATTTGAGTCGGCGTCGGCGGATTGGTGTGATTGTGGACAAGCAGCCGGGGGTGGCGTCGCAGGAGGATATTCAGAAATCGGAAGCAATCGTTGGCCGACAGCGTGTGATTGTGATCTTGCCGGTGTGGGATGATTCGGTGGAGGGGCGTTTTTCGGGGCAGGTGTTGCGTGCATTGTCTTCGCCGGAGTTGCAGCCGCGATTAGCGGTGGAAATTCGCCATCACAATGATCACTTGACGTTGGACGAAGTGGGTGACGCGGTGATTGTGGCATTGGATCCGCGTGAGAGACAGGTATTTGAACTCCAGGATTTGGCGGCACGGGGGGTGCGGGTGATTGTCGAGGGGGTTGAGCGACAATTTGCAGGGTTGATCAACATCGACGTGGATCGGCGGAGCGCCACCCGCGAAACCGTGCTGAAACTGTACGCAATGGGTCATCGGCATGTGGGGCTGATCAACCACGACCCTTGTCACTTTGGATTTTCCACACCCTATTTGGGGTATCTGGATGCCCATCGGGAATTGAACAAACCAATTCATCCCGGCGGCATCGTGCAGGTGATGAATAATCTTGATCCAAGCGGCACGCCGGATGTGAAACAGATCAGTGCGTGGATATGCACCTATCTGCGCTCAGTTGAGTTGGTCGGGGAACTGTGCCGGAAGGCGGGGCTGGAGATTCCACGGGATGTGTCGGTTGTTTCGCTGGATGACCCGGGTGATCGGATTGTGGCGGGGGTGGAAAAACGCGTGACTGCGTACGGTTCGGATTTTGCCGTTGACGTGGCGATGATCCACTCTCTGATCCGGGATTGGCGGGAGGATTTGCGTGGAACCGTGACCTGGACTCGTTCGTTCTGGGCGGATCGAGGGACCATCGGGCCACCAAGTCAGAGGGGCTGAAGGACAGGAGTTTGGCCGTGGGTGCAAGTGGCGATATCAGGGGTGATTTGATGCGCGCGAGCGTTCGGCGGGTCGGCGGGCCCAAGGCGCGCGTTCCGCAAACCATTCTGGGGCAGAACCTCGACTTGATCGGTGATACCGTTGCGGGATTGTTGTCGGATCGGTTGGACAATGCCAAATTCGCCGGGCCGGCCGACGAAACCGGTGTGGCGCGGGGTTGGAAACCCGTGGGTCTTCATTATGCCGCATTCAAGGCCGAGGTGGTCAGCGGGATGAGCCTCAGCGGGCATGAGTCGCAGTGGCTGCATTGTTATAACGCGGGTGTGGCGCATGCGGCCATTCATCAGCCCGGCCGGAGCGTGCGCGCGGGGGAGAAGTTTGAGGTGGAGATATGGGCCAAGACGGCCCATCAGCCGGTGACGCTGCTGTTTCATTTGACATCATCGGAACTGCGCCGACGGGAATATTCCAGCGCCAGGATTGTGGTGGATGCTTCGTATTGGAAGCGATATTGCGTGGAATTGGAGGCGCCGGAGGATGAGGATGAGGCGTTTTTTTCATGCATCCTGGAGGAGGGGGGGGTGGTTTGGATCGATCAGATTCACATGAGGCCAAAGGGGGAAGGGCCGTTGTGTCGGAAATTGATCGAGCGGATGGCGACCATGCGGATTCCGGTGCTGCGCATGCCCGGCGGTTGCACCTCCACCAATTATCACTGGAAACATGGGATCGGTCCCATTCATCTGCGTCAGGCGATGCACGATCCGACGAACCATCTGCTGACCCATTATGATTTTGGGACGGATGAATATCTGGAGATATGTCTCGCGCAGGGAATCATGCCGCACATCACCGTCAACATCGGCAGCGGCACACCCGATGAGGCGGGGGAATGGGCGGCCTATATCGCCAAATGGTATCGGGACCGAGGCGTTGAGCCGTCGTTGGCCTATTTTCAGATGGGCAATGAACAGTATGGATTGTGGGAATCCTCCCACATGAACGGGGCGATGTATGTGTCGGCGATGCGGGAATTCATACCGGCCGTGCGGGACAATTATCCGCATTGCCGCATTGTGGCACTGGCCGAAAAATGGGCACAGGGGCTGGATCAGTCGCGACGATCCGCGTGGCGGGAGGCGGTATTGGAGGTTGTGCGGGAACTGGACATCAACGTCCTGGTTCTGAATCGTTACAAGGGACAATGGTGCGCCAATGATCTGGACCGCCAGATCAACGTGGTCGAAAGCGTTACCAAGATCAAAAATGATATCGATGAGTTGATCCAAGACTGCCGATCCCGTGGGTTGACCAACACGGTTGGCATCACGGAATGGAACTACTGGCTTCATGCCCGTCATACTGAAAAAGGGCCGTTGCGGTTTTATGAACCCAATGATGCCCAGCACTGTCTTTTTGCCGCGGGGGTTTTGAACATGTTTGCCCGGCTGGCGCCCGATTTTGAATTGGGGAATTTTTTCCAACTACTCAATGCGATGGGCATTTTTATCCATCGCAACGCCGATGTGATTGAGTCGCCGATGGCGGATGTTTTTCGGCTTTATCGCCCCGCATTTCCCGGCCAGCTATTGCCTTTGGAGATCGATTCACCCCGGTTGGGGGAACATGAGTCGGCCATTGACGGGTTGTGCATCAAGCAGGAAGAGTCAACCTGGATTTTTCTGGCCAATCGACATCCAACTCTGTCGGCATCCGTGGAATTACCCGATGGGTTGGGAGCAATCAAGGAGATGGCAGGAATGGTGGCTGGTTCACCGACGGAATTCATGCGGCCGATGGAATCAACGCCGCCGCGTGAAAAGAAGATCGTATTGCCGCCGTTATCAATTTTGCGGTTACATTGCTGATTGGATGAGTCGGTGGCGACTCTTTTGCAATTGAATTTGACAGGGAAATTCTGACTGGATTGAAATACAATGACTATCGTGGAAAAAACAATTACACCCATTCGTTCATCCAAACACCCGACAACAGGTTTGCAGGTACGGGTTTCGCCGACAGGGGAGGCGGGGCATCACGTTTCCGAGAAGCTGCTGGGACAGAACATCGAGACGATTGAATATTCGGTGATGGGGATGCTGACTGACCGGCTGGAGAACCCCAAATTTGTCGGGCCGGTGTCGTCTCATGGTTTGCCGTCGCCGTGGCAGACTCCCGGGTTTCATTACACGGCATTCAAGGCGGAATTAAGTTCCGGGATGTCGATGTCATTCGGCGAGACGCTAAAGCTGCACAATTACCATGATGGCGCCAAATTCGGGCCATTGCAGACCGGGCGGTCGGTGAGAGCGGGGGAGAAGCTGGTGGTGGATTTCTTGGCCAAGGCGGTTAATCAGCCGGTGGAGGTGGAGATTCATCTCAATCCACCTGAAGTTCGCAGGGAGGCGTATTGTATTAAATCGACTGTGGTGGATGCTTCTTACTGGAAAAATTATCGCGTCGAATTGAACGTTCCCGAATCGACCGATCAGGCGGTGTTCCATTTTTTCATCACCGGACCGGGGCAACTGTGGCTGGATCAGATTCACATGCGGCCCAAGGGGGAGGGGAATGTCAGTCAGGATGTGTTGGATCGGATGGCGACGATGCATATTCCGATCTTGCGGTTTCCGGGGGGATGTTTTTCCACCAATTATCACTGGAAATTCGGCATCGGGCCGGTGCATCTGCGGCCGGCGGTGAGGGATGAATCATGTAAACTCCCGGCTTATTACGATTTTGGCACCGATGAGTATCTGGATTTGTGCCTGAAACAGAAGATCACGCCGATGATCACGATAAACATCGGCAGCGGCACACCCGATGAGGCGGGGGAGTGGGCGGCGTATATCGCCGAATTTTATCGCCGTCACGGCCAGGAACCTCCCTTGGCCTATTTTCAGATGGGCAACGAGCATTATGGAACGTGGGAATCCGCGCACATGACCGGAGCGATGTATGCCGCGGCATTGCGCGAATATATCCCGGCGGTGCGGGCCAATTATCCCAATGCCCGGATCGTCGCGCTGGGGGAGAAGGAATTTCAGACCCTTCGCAAAAGTGAAGATCACGCCTGGCGCGACCGCGTGCTGGAGGTGGTGGAGGAGCTTGGGATCGATGTGATCGTGATCAACCGATACAAGGGGCAGTGGAACGACAGCGACTTGGACAAACAGATCAACGTGGTCGATAGCGTCACCAAAGTGCAGCGTGATTTTGAGGAGTTGATCGGTGATTGTCGGAAGAAGGGTTTGAGCACAAAAATCGGCATCACCGAATGGAACTACTGGATGCGCGCCAGCGCCTATGATGGGAGGCGATTTACCGAAGATTATGATGTCAGCCATGCGCAATATATTTCCGGGATGATTCACCTGTTTGCCCGCATGGCGGCCGACATGGAACTGGCGACGTTTTATCACCTGATCAACCCGATGGGGATCATTCAGCATTACACGGCCGACGTGGTGGAAACCTGCATCGTGGAGCTTTTCAGGATGTATCGGCCGGCGTTCCCGGGGGATTTTGTGCCGCTGCGGGTTGAATCGCCCAAACTGGGGGAAACCGAATCGGCGGTGGATGCGATTTGTCTTAGACAGACGGCCGGGGACTGGGTCTTTTTGAGCAATCGCCACCCCACGCAGTCGGCTCAGGTGGACCTGAGCGGGTTTGGCGGGCGAAAGGCAGCGGATGTGATGATGCTCAGCGGCGATTCGCCTCTGGGTCAACTGCTGGCGGCCGAAGCGCCCCAATTGAAGGATGGGCATCTGACATTGCCGCCATTGTCGGTGTTGCGGGTTCGGTTTGAATCGTAAGAATCAATCACCATGAAAAAACCAAAAAAGCCGGTGTTGGTGGGGCTTTGCCCCATCGGTAAATTCGTCTTCTCGCACGAGGATGCGCTGCGGTTCAAGGCGTTGATCATAGAACGCTTTGACCGCATGGGGATCAAATATGTCAATCTGGATGGTGTGATTCCCGATGGGGTGATCCGCGACCAGAAGCATGTCGAGGCGGCGGTGCGGCATTTTCAGGAACATCGGATCGATGCGCTCTTCATTCCCCATTGCAATTTCGGCACCGAAGGGGCGGCCGGCATGATCGCCCGCGGGTGTGGTGTGCCGACGCTCCTCTGGGGGCCGCGCGATGATGCGCCGCTGGCGGATGGATCGCGTCTGCGCGACTCTCTGTGCGGCACGCTGGCGACCAGCAAGGTGTTGCACACGCTGGGTGTGCCATTCAGTTACATCCCCAATTGCCGGATTGATGAGCCGCAATGGGCGCAGGGGGTGGATCGGTTTGTGCGGGCCGCCCGCGTCGCCAAGGCGATGCGCACGATGAAGATCGGATTTGTCGGCCAACGGATCGACTTTTTCTGGTCCACCATCGTCGATGAGGCCGAGTTGCTGCGGAAATTCAACGTGCAGGTGCAGACGCTGGATTTGACCAACGCCATTGCCGACATTCGACGGCTGGCCGAGAAACATCAGGCCGATTATGAAAAGGAATTGCAGGGGTTTGAGCGATGGATCAAATTCAACGGCTTTTCGCGTCGGCAGGACATTTATTATCAATTCGCCTTCCGTGACTGGATGATGGAGGCCGCCTGCGAACATCAGCTTGACGGCATTGCCCTCCAGTCGTTTACATCCATCCAGAATGAATTGAAGTCGTTTTTGTGTCTGGGTGTCGCGCTGGTGGATGATGCGGGGATACCGGTGGCGCCCGAGTCGGATGTGCATGGGGCGATCAGCTCCGTGTTGATCGAGGCCGCCAGCGGGACCGACGATCCATCATTCCTGCCGGACATCACCATCCGCCACCCTGAAAACGACAACGCGATACTTCTCTGGCACGCCGATGCGCCCCTGTCATTGCGAAAGAAGGATTCACCGGTCAAGTTGGACATCCCCTGGATTCTCAAAGGGCTTCCCACCGGCCTGCTGCACATGCAACTCAAGGATGGCCCGCTGACGCTCTGCCGGTTTGATGGCTCCAATGGGCAATATCGCATCGGCGCGGGTGAAGGGCACACCATCGACGGCCCCTACACGCAGGAATTTTACGCCTGGATGAAGGTGGACAACTGGCCGCGCTGGGAACGCCAACTGATCGAGGGGCCGTACATTCACCATTGTTCGTGCGCATATGACCACTGTGCGGATGTGCTGGCCGAGGCGACAAAATTCATCCCGGGGTTGGGATTTGAACGATTTGGCGGATAAAGCCGCATTTTTGTCGAGCAACCTCCTCTCAAGCGGAAGGGTCAAGATCGCTCAGAAGTCTTCCCATCGCTTTGGCAATCTTTTCCAGAGTCGCTTGCGAAGGGCTGAGTTTGGCCGCTTCGATCCGGCTGATATGGCTTTGTGGTAAGCCGCTCTTTTTGGCCAGTTCAACTTGCGTCAGCTTGGCCTGCTTGCGCAGTTGTCTGACCTTTTGGGCGACGTATTCCACCCACCGCTGGAGCTTTGCCGGTCGATTGGGCAGGTCCATGCGGGTAATGCCGCATGGCTCCTGGTCGAGAATCTCCATCATGGCCATGCGAATCGCCTGCAGATCCTCGGCATCCTTCGCGGTCTCCAGGGCGTTGACCAGTTTGTAAAAGTCTTTCTGATCCTCGCTCGACAGACGTTGCGCCCGCTCGATGATGATGCCGATTGCCATCGTCAACGCCGCCTCTCCGACGCCCACATTCATTTTTTCCTTGGTATCCATGCCACACCGTTTCCTTTCCGGCTTTCTTTGTGTCTTCACTTTTTCCTGCGTCGCTTCGAAATCCGCTTTCCAGGGTCAATCTGAATAAACAAGGCGGGATCGCCATAGTCGCCCTGCAGGTATTTTCGCTTCCTTCGTCCCATCCGTACCTTATCCGACTCCGGCGTCTTTCCTTCGTTCTGCTTAAAGATCGCCCCCAGCACCACGATTGCCGTGAATCGTTTGTCGAGGAAGAAAAATACCCTCACGTTGATCCTTCCCAGCGGTCCTCCCTTGTCCTTCAACTCGAAGAAATCCTCAACACCGGCTACCCTCTGCGTTGCCGAGTGCGTCGGATCTGTTTCGCGAGCCAATTCCTGTACCTGTTCAGCAACATGGTGGTATTGAGCATCATCCAGAAAGCTTGATCCCTCCTTCATCGCCAAGTCGAGGAGAACGACGTTCCAACGAAAAGGTGGCTCACCATCACCCTGGTTCACGCCAACTTTCAATTGTTTTTTCACGTTCAACCACCCTTCTACATGCTGCGCTGATGTTATATAATATATATCGTCAATTAAGAAAATCAACCGAAATATATATCAGTCATTTCATACATAACCAATAAGTAAAACGCGACAGGAAGGCATTTCTTGATTTTTCAAACGATGACTTTAAGCGGGGTCATTGCGTCTGAGGGAATTACATTCATATAAAGCCTCCTGGTCTTCATGGCGAAAATGGAAACGGCAGTCTTTGAGTAAATTGGTCGCGAGAACCATACTGCGCGGCCCCACCATGCGCGGGGTAGACCATCTGATTTCCCTCCCTTTACATTTCCACCTCCAACTGCAACCTTTATCCTCCTGATGGATGACGATGTACGGGAGCCCCCCGCGGATCGTCCCTTTTGACCAGCCATGGCCCTGCGACTGCACAATCTCCGCAAACGATACATCGGCCCGGACGGCAGCGTTGTGCCGGTGATCGACATCGATGAATTTTCCATCGGCAACGGAGAGCAGATCGCGCTGGTCGGCTCCAGCGGTTCGGGCAAGACGACGTTGCTGAACCTCATCGCCGGCATTCTTGCACCGGATGAAGGGGAAATTCTCTTTGACGGGGATACCAATGGCCGGCCGCCGGTTGACATCGCAAAACTTTCCGAACCCTGCCGGGATATTTTTCGTGGCAGTCATCTGGGTTACATCTTCCAGACCCACCACCTGCTGGGTGGGTTCACCGCGCTGGAAAATGTTCTTCTGGGGATGAGTTTCACCGGCCGACGTCATGACCCCCAATGGGCTCGCCATCTGCTGCAACAGGTCGGCCTGGGAGAACGGCTGAATTACAAGCCTTCGCGGTTGTCGGTCGGCCAGCAACAGCGTGTCGCCTGCGCCCGCGCCCTGGCCAATCGTCCGATGCTGGTGTTGGCCGATGAACCCACCGGGGCGCTCGATCCGGTCAATGCCCAGCAGGTTCTCGATCTGGTCCGCCGATTGTGCGATGAAGTGGGGGCCAGCCTTATTCTGGTCAGCCACGATCCGAACATCACCCGCCAGCTTCCGCGGTCGGTGGTGTTGTCGGAATTGAACCGCGCCGCGGCCATCCCGGCCAAACCCCTCTCCACGGTGTCGCCGCCATGAACCTATTTGAACTGGTCTTCAAGCAGATGCGGCAGCGGGCGCTCTCCACCTGGCTGACGCTGTTGTCGGTGCTGCTGGGGGTGGGGCTGGCGATTGCCATCATGATTCTTCGCCGCGAGGGGGCGGCCCTGCTGGGGCAGACCGAATATGGATACGATGTCCTGATCGGCGCCAAAGGGTCCGAATTGCAACTGGTCGTCAACACCGTTTATCACATCGAAAAAAGCCCCGGCAACATCCCCTATTCCATCTACGAAACCCTCTCCACCAATCCGCAAACCCGCGCGTATGTGCAGGCGGCCGTCCCCGTCGGCGTCGGCGACAGCTATCAGGGTTATCGAATCGTCGGCACGCTGCCCGCGCTGTTTGGTGTCGATGATGAGGGGCATCCGCTACAGGCCGACCAGATCATCGATTATCGCCCCGGCTACCACTATGAGGTCACACAAGGGCATGTTTTTCATCCGCGCAAGTTTCAGGCGATTCTCGGCAGCGACATTCCAAAATTGACCGGCCTGACCCTCAACGGCACATTCAAAGCCACCCACGGCCTGCCATTGCCCAATCAGGTTCCCGACATCCATTCCCAGCAATGGACCGTCGTCGGCATTCTCAAGCCAACCCACACCGCGGCCGACCGGGCGATTTACATTCCACTGACCAGTTTTTATGCCATTTCCGAACACGGAGAGGGATTAAAGGCGCAGGCCGCCGTCAAGAAGGGCATCAACCCCGCCGCCATCCCATCCAACACCATCACCGAAGCCGATCATGGGCATGACCACGATCACGATCATGACCATGATGCTTCATTTACGACAAACCCCGATGGAACCATCGACCTGCACATTCCCAAGGAGGACTGGTCCATCAGCGCGATCATGGTCAAGGCGCGTAACCCCGCCATGGCGCAGCAGTTAATGTACGTCTTCAACAATCGCCCCGAAGCGCAGGCCGTGAATCCCGCCTCGGTGATGCGCACTTTTTTTGAGAATTTCCTCAAAGGCCCCTCGATGGTGCTGTTGTTGATTTCGCTGCTGGTGACGATCGTCGCGGCCGTGGCGATTCTGGTCAGCATTTACAATTCCGTCTCCGCCCGATTGCGGGAAATTGCGATTTTGCGCGCCCTTGGGGCCACGAGAGGGCGCGTTTTGGCGTTGATCTGCGTTGAAGCGGGGATGATCGGCCTGGTGGGGGGGGTGTTGGGTTTCATTTTGGGGCATGGATTGGGGGCGCTGGCCTCGGTTTACTTTAATTCCTTCATCGGCGAAGGTTTGAACTGGATGGCCGTCGGACCCGAAGAGGTGCTATACTTGGTTGTGGTGGTGGTGATCGCTTTGCTCGCCGGCCTCGTGCCCGCCCTCAAGGCCTATCGAACGCCCGTCGCCACGAACCTGGTGACGGTCTGATGGGTATGAATCCCTGAAAGTTGTTTGAGGTGATCGATGGAAAATGCCGTAAAAATTCCACTCTCCGAACGGATTAACCTCCGCATCATCATCTTTGTCGCGGTGGTGGTGGCGCTGGTGGGGGCGCCGCTTTACATTTATCTCGATTCGCGGCTCAGCGGCGGGATCAAAAATCACGGCGATTATCTCGAAGTCGATCTGAAGGCGATGAGCAATTTCCCCTTCGACCAGATCAACGGAACCGTCAACGACATTCCCCAGCGGTTTCGCGATCTGAACGGCAAGCGCGTGATGGTCGAGGGTGAAATCTGGGCCCCCAACAGCGCGGGGTCGGAATTGCAGAATTTTGAGCTGGTCTATTCCATCGCCAAGTGCTGTTTTTCAGGCCCGCCGCAAATTCAGCACTTTGTGCAATCCAAATCAGTCAAGGGGAAAGTCCCCTATTACAGCGGGCTGGTCCGCGTCGTCGGCACGCTCCATGTCAATGTGCAGAAAGCGGGCGGCCAGGTCTCCAGCGTCTACCAACTCCAGGTTGAAAGCGTTGATCCGGTGTAAACAAATTGCACCGTGCGATGATCGCACTATGGTTGGCAACCGTTTACCGTTGATACCATTGAGACGGATGGACCGACCGATCAACTATTCCGCTTGTCGATAAGGCCAAATCTGCACTTCACTCTCCAGATGAAGCTGGTTTTTGTCGTACACCTTTTCACGGATGACATTGACCAGCCGCAGCACATCATCGGCAAGACAGCCGGGGTGGGCGATGATGAAGTTGGCGTGTTTTTCGGAGACTTCGGCGCCGCCGATGCGCATTCCCTTGAGTCCGGCCTGGTCGATCAGGGCGCCGGCGCTCAGGCCGCGGGGGTTTTTGAAGATGCAGCCGCAGCTTTTGGTGTTTAAGGGCTGGGTGTTGCGCTTGTACATCCAGATTTCCTTGGTCTTGCGCATGATGCGGTCGGGGTCTTCCGGTTCCAGCTCCAGCGTGGCGCCCAGGATAAATGTGGCGGCGATGTTCGATGATCGATAATCAAAGACCAGATCATCCTTCTCGCGTTCAAAGACATGCCCGTTGGCGTCCATGACGGTGACCTTGTTGACCACCGCGCCGATGTCGCCGAATTTGCCCCCGGCGTTCATGCGGATGCCCCCGCCGATGGTGCCGGGGATGCCGGCCAGGCATTCGATCCCCATCAGTCCCTGCCGGACGGTGTGAAGAATCAGTTTTTGCAGATCAACGCCTGCGTGCGCCTCGACCAGGTTGCCATCATATTTCACCCGTCGCCAGTGTTCATCGTCCAGCCGAAAGACCGCGCCATCCACCCCTTCATCGCGAACCAGCAAATTGGCCCCCAAGCCCAGCACATAAATCGGGATTTGGGCCTCGTTGCAACGGCCAACCGCCTGCTGAAGCTCCTCCAATGACCGTGGCCGGACATACCACCGCGCCGGCCCGCCGATGCGATACCAGGTGTGACGTGCCAGCGGAAAATTTTCCTCAACAAAACTTTCGAGGCCGGCGAAGGGGTTGGCGTTGGCGATGCGCATTGGCGAATTCCATATCCACGATCATATTGTTTATCCGGCCGCCAGGTCGCGTCCGATTTCCCAGACGTTGCCCGCGCCCAGGGTCAATATCAAATCGCCCGGGCGGGCGTTTTGCCGTACATGCCGGATGATTTCGGAAAATTCCGGCAGATGCCGCGCATTTCGCCCATTGGCGGCGATGCGCGCCACCAAGTCGGCCGAGCTGACGCTCTGGCGTTCGGATTCCGAATCGCGGACAAAATAAATGTCCGGCACAATGGTTTCATCGGCCAACGCGAAGCTGGCGGCAAAATCTTCCAGCAAAAATCTCGTGCGGCTGTGCTGGTGGGGCTGAAAAATGCACCAAAGCCGATTGGGCTGGTATTTTTCGCGAACCGCCTTGAGCGTGGCGCGGATTTCGGTGGGGTGGTGGCCATAATCATCAACGATGGTGGCGCCGTTGACCTGCCCCATCTCGGTCATCCGACGATCCACCCCGCAAAACCGGCCAATTGCCTCGGCCGCACGGTTCAGATCAACCCCGCACGCATGACAGGCGGCCAGCGCCATGGTGGCGTTAAACAGATTGTGCCGCCCGGCCACCGACAGATGCAGCTCGCACACCAACTTGCCGTGGTGGAATACTTCACCGTTGTAGCACCCTTTTGTGATGCCGGTGATGCGGGTGTGCCAGTTGGAGAGGTGGGCAGTGCCCACCCTACTTGGAGTGGTGGTTGGCTCGTAGGGTGGGCATTGCCCACCATTGCCTGATAGGAGGTCGGATTCGCCGATGGAGCAGAACTCAATCGGCGCTGATATCCCCGCAAGGGCCTGTCGAACACGCTCATCGGATTGATTGGAAATAATCAACCCATCGCTAGGAACCAATTGGGCGAATTGTCGGAATGATTCAACGATTTGGTCAATGTCCTTGTAACAATCGAGGTGGTCCTCCTCGATGTTGGTGATGATGGCGACGGTTGGGTGAAGCTTATGAAAACTGCGGTCAAATTCGCACGCCTCGGCGACGAAAAACCGGCTGGAACCCGAATGCGACCCACCCCCCAGTTGCGGAACCGTCCCTCCGATCACAAACGAGGGGTCGGCACCGCATTGCATCAGCGCCCAGGCCAGCATCGCGGTGGTGGTCGATTTGCCATGCGTGCCGGCGATGGCGATGCCAAACCGTTCCTGCATGATCTGGCCAAGCAGTTCGGCATATTTGATCGATTTGAGGCCATACGATTTGGCCGCCAGAAATTCAGGGTTGTTGTCTGGAATGGCGGCGGTGCGGACGACCAGGTCGGTCTCACGGCTGAGCAACTGCCCCAACTGGTCGCGCGAGATCGCCGCGCCCAGGCGGGTCAATTCAAAGGTTTGTGCATTGGGTTTGGGTTCAGATCCGCTGACGATGGCCCCGGCGTCCAGCAACATCCGCGCAAGGCCGGACATGCCGCATCCTCCGATGCCGATAAAATGAACCCGACGGCCGGTAAACCGGCTTGCCGAGCGCGAATCCGTTCGCAACTGGCTCACTGCATTCTCCACGACATTGGGCATAGTAGCTCATCATCGGCCGTTGGCAACCATCTTCGTGACCAACCTGGCAACGGCCATCGCCGCGTCCGGTTTGCCGATCGATTTGGCCGCCGCCGACATCGCCTGCCTACGGGTCAGATCATACAGCAACGATTGCAGGATCGGGCGAAGTTTCTGCCCGTTTTTACGCCGATCCTTCTCATCATCCATCAAAATCGCGGCCCCCGCATCAACCAGCACTTTGGCGTTGGCCCGCTGGTGCATGTCGTTGTGAAACGGATAGGGCATCAGCACGGCTGGAATGCCGCAGACCGCCAACTCGGCACAGGAACTGGCCCCCGACCGCGAAATCGCCAGATCGGCCGCCGCCCAGACATCGGACATCTCCGGCGTAAAATCGATCACCCGCGCCGAGACATCCATCTCGCGATAGGCGGTCCGAACGGCCGAGGCGTGATCCTTCCCAGACAAGTGCAACACCTGCCATCCTTGAAATTTCTGGTCCTTGAGGGCTTCCAGCACCGCCTCATTCACGGTCGTCGCGCCCTGCGATGCGCCGGTCACCACCAATGTCTGAAGCCTTTGATCGAGGCCCAGCCGACTTTTGGCCGACTCGCGATCAGGCAACTTGGCGATGTCCTGGCGAATGGGGCAACCTGTGACGTGGCATTTCTCCCGCTGATTGGCGGCAATCCGCGTCAACGTGGCCTCAAATTGGCAGCAGACGGCGTTGACGTGCCGCAACAGATACAGATTGGCTTTGCCGGGAATGACATCCGGATTCAAAATGGCGGTGGGAATGCCCACCTGGGCGGCCAATTTCACCGCCACACCCGCGGCATACCCGCCAAGCCCGATGACGGCGGATGGTTGATCGGTACTCAGAATCCCCTTCACCAAATCCTTGGTCTCCCGCCAGCTTTTCCAGAATTTCAGCAAACCGCCGATGTTGCGGTGGGGGGGGACAATGGGTTGTGGGATAAATTCAAATCCGGTGGGGCCGAGGATCGTCCGGTCAATCTCGCGCATGGTACACAGAAAAACCGGTCGAATGGCCGAGTTCAGTTGCACCAGCGCGGCCGCCACCGCGATGCCGGGGTACAAATGCCCGCCGGTCCCGCCGCCGGCCAAAAGGATCGTGGATGGTTTGGGTTCGGACATTCTTACAACTACGTCAACTTGTCGCGGGGGTTAAAGCAGGCGACACAATTGGTGACTCGGGGAGGGTTTCCATTTCATGCTCATGCCGGGTGACCGAATAGAGCAAACCCAGCGCCGCGCAGGTAATGACCAACCCCGACCCGCCGGCCGAGATCAAAGGCAATGACAACCCCTTGGTCGGCACCGAGACGGTGGCCACCGCGATGTTGATGACCGCCTGAAGGCAGATCATCGACGCCACGCCAAACGCCAGCATCCGCCCAAACGAATCGCGCTTCTGGCGAATCACCTGCCAGGCGACATACAGGATGCCCAGATACAACGCGACCACCAGAATCGCCCCAAAAAGTCCCAATTCTTCGCAAATAATCGCAAAAATGAAGTCGGTGGTGTCTTCGGGGAGATATCCGAGCTTTTGCACGCCGTTCCCCAACCCCCGCCCAAAAACCCCGCCGCTGGAGAAGGAGAGGAGGCTTTGGATCATGTGATACCCTTCGCGCTTGGGCTGCGCAAAAGGATCAAGAAACGCGGTCATGCGTGCCCAGCGATAAGGCTCATGGTGAACAAACCAAAACGCGGCCACCAGTGCCGGTGGGATCACAATCGCAAGATGCCATAATCGCACCCGGCCAACCAGCAGCATGGTCAACGCCGCCACGCCGATCAGCGCGGCCGTGCCAAAATCCTGAATCACCACCAGCAGACAGATCAGGCCAATTGGCAATAACGTGGGGATGAACCCGCCGAAAAAGTCCTCAATCGGGACCGGGCGGGCGCTCAGCCACCATGCCAGAAAGATCACCACGCCCCATTTGGCCAGTTCCGAGGGTTGAACCTGCACAAACCCCAGCATCAGCCATCGGCGGGCGCCGTTGACCTCCTTGCCGATGTGCGGGATGAGAACTATGGCACAGGTGAAAAAGGCGACCGCCAGCATCCAAACCACCGGACTGCGCCAAACCCGCCCCCCGTTGCGGCCCAGTGCCGCGTAATCAATGTGTCCGATGATAAAATAGGTCGCGATCGAGACCAGAACATAGGTGACATGACGCGCGCCAAGCTGCGTCCACTGCCAGCCGATGTTGCCCGAAGCGCTCATGGCGGCCGATTGCACCATCAGAATGCCCATGCCCAGCAACGCCAGCACACAGAAGGTCAATATGTCGCGATGGTGCAGTCGGTCTATGGATGCGTCCATTAGCCAGTTTATCGGACCTGCGGCGAGGCCCACTTGAACGCAGGCGGATAAATTCACATTTTGCCCCTCGCCTAATTCACCCGTTACCGCAAAAATGCGGTCATCATGGACCGAAACCAGACTCAACCGGCACGGGTGGTGATTGTGGGGGGTGGGTTCGCGGGGGTTTACACGGCCTTGTGGCTGGAGCGAATCTGGATGGGGGATCGGCGGATCGAAGTGACGCTGATCAGCCGGAACAACTATTATTTAATGACACCCCTCCTCTTTGAAGCCAGTTCCGGGGTGTTGGAACCCAGACACGCGGTCAATCCAATCCGCCCGTTGCTCCGGCATACGCGGTTTATCGAGGCGGAAGTGGAGGCAATCGACCTGGAGCGACAAATTGTCGCCACCCGCCCGGAATCGGATGAACAATTAAACATTTCGTTTGATCATATTGTGCTGGCATTGGGGGGAATCACCAATCGCTCGTTTATTCGTGGATCGGAGAAGGCGCTGACCTTTAAGACGATGGGGGATGCGATATTTTTGCGAAATCATGCGATCCAGCTTTTTGAGCGGGCGGAGGTGGAACAGGACCCATCCCGCAAGACGGCATTACTGACGTTCATCATCGTGGGCGCGGGGTTGGTGGGGGTGGAATTGATGGGGGAGATGACGGAGTTTTTGCATAATGTCCGAAAGTCTTATCCGAGCGTGACTTATAAGGAATTGAAGTTTGAATTGATCGATTCCGGGCCGAGGATCATGCAAGAACTGGATGAGGATCTGGCTCAGTATGCCGCCAATGTTCTGCGTCGTCGGGGGGTGAATATCAGGCTGAATACGAGAGTGGGCAGCATCGAGGGAGATCGGCTGCAACTGGAGGATGGACAATTACTTACATCGGAAACGATCATCGTGGCAACTGGCGTGGCCCCCAGCCCGCTGGTGGCTGCGTTGCCGATTGAAAAAGACAAGCGCGGCCGGGCGGTGGTGGAACCAACCCTGCGTAGTCGTCAACATCCCAATCTCTGGGCGCTGGGGGATTGCTCCACTGTTCCAGACCCGCAAGGCAAGCCATATCCTCCATTGGCTCAACATGCGCTGCGGCAGGCGAAGGTATTGGCGGGCAACATCACGTCCGCACTGCGCGGTGGCCCTCTTAAGCCATTTGATTACAAGAGTTTGGGGACGCTGGCTGCGTTGGGACATTATCAGGGAGTGGGCCGGGTGATGGGATTGAAGATTCGAGGGGTTTTGGCATGGTGGGTGTGGCGGAGTTATTACCTGATGCAGATGCCGCGATGGAGTCGGCGGATTCGCATCATTCTGGATTGGACGGTGGCGTTGCTGTTTAGAAATGATGTGGTGCAGTTGGATCTGTTTGGGGATGAACACCCGGCCCAGCGATCCAGAAAACAAAACCAGAAGGCATCGGCATGAAAATTTTAATGAACAATGGGGGAATCGCGGCGACCAACAGTTATCTGATCGCTGATGAGATCAGCAAGCAGGCCGTGATTTTTGATGCCCCCAACGACACCACCGAACCGCTGCTGGATGAAGCACAGCGCAACGGATGGGATGTGGTGGGGTTGTGGCTGACGCATGGACATTTTGATCATGTGGCGGGCCATGCGGCCGTGACGGAACGATTTCCCAAGGCCATAGTGTTGATTCATCCTGATGATGAAATCAAATTGCAAAAGCCGAAGCTGCCATTCAAGTTGCCGATTCCGATCCCGTTTTTGATTCCACCCCGCTCGGCCGATGGACATGTGCTGGAGGGTGATGAATTGATGATCGGGTCGATCCCGGTGCGGGCGATCTACACGCCGGGACATTCGCCGGGGCATGTGGCCTATTATCTACAGCGGGAAAATGTGTTGGTGGGGGGCGATTTGATCATCATGCAGGCGATCGGGCGAACCGATTTTGCCGATTCGAGCTATTCGGATTTGGCCCAGTCCATTCGGCGGATCATGAAACTGCCCGGAGAGACGAAACTACTGCCCGGCCACGGTGAGCCAAGCACGCTGGAGCAGGAATTGCAAACCAATCCGTACGTTCAGCAGATTCTGGATGAACCCTGACGGCAGCACGGCTCGGCGGCCGGGTGGGTCTACAACCGCAGCCGAACCCACTGAATATCCGTGTAGTCGTGGTGATCGCCGGTATAAAAGACCGCCAGCGCATCGCCATTGGGCATGCGGGTGGCATCGGGCAGGCCGATGGAATAGGCGTTCATTTCCGCCCAGGCATCCTGCATCGATCCTTTGTTCCAGGTCTGGGTGCGCAACTGGCGTTGATGGATGAGGATGTCGTTGGATTGCGGCCAGGTTTTGCCCCCATCGGTGCTGACACGGGCGCGGATCGCGGGTGTCGAGGTGCGGTCGACATAGACCATGATCCACCGATTCTGATCCACCATGACCCGTCGGGCCGGCTGGCCGGGGATGCTGGTCTCTTCCAGCGGCCCCCATGTTTTGGCGCCGTCGATTGATTTTCGGCAGTGGATGTTGAGATAACGGTTTTCCTTCTGGTCAAATGTCCAGAATGCCGCGACGACGGTGTTGCCCGATGTCGCGATGCGCTGATCCCAGCAGAAGATTCGCCGCTCTGGATCGGTATGAATGTCCAGCACATCCCCCCAGGTCTTTCCCTGATCGGATGAAAAGGTGAGTGCCGATGAATGTTGCCAGGGGGCCGGGTCGTTGTAGTGCTTGTTGACTTCAAATTGCACCGCCCAGCGCCCATCGGGCAAGGCCAGCATCGGCCCGGTGGCGGGGGTGGGAGCAGCATCGTATTTGCCGCATCCAACCGCCAGCGGCGATGAAAAATGCTCGCCGCCATCTTCCGATATGGCGGTGAACAGCTTCATGTCGATCAACCCCTCGGTCGATTCATTGAACATGGGCAAAAAGGGATCGGAGGCATCTTCACGGCAAATTTCCGCCGCCACCCGTTGGCCGCCCAATGGCGTTAAAGCAACCGTGCGCCAGGTTCCCGGTTTGCCATTGAGTACCAGTGGACTGGCAACTTCCATTGTCGGCGACCAGGTTTTGCCTTCATCATCCGACCAGCAGACACAGGCCCGCTGCATCCGGCTCATCTTCGCCGGGCCGATGCGCATCCCGGCGAGCCATCGCCCACCTTCCAACACGCATATCGAGGGAAAACAACAACTGGCGGCATCCGTCTTGGGGCGCGATGCAACCACAATGCCAGAATCAATGATCTTCATGATTGCCCATTCCTTTTGTCAGCGGGGCAATACTGTATTGCGTTGGTGATTGACCTGCAATGAACGCAGAGCCTGTCGGGAGATGTCAAACAACTGTTCGCGCGTCGCCCCCCCCGCTGCCTGCACCGACATGCCCCACAATACGGTGATGAGATACCGTGCCAGTTGTTCGGGGTCGGTCGAGGTGGGGAGATCCCCCTCCTCAACCGCCCGTTCGAGCCGCCGACGAACCGCGGCCTCGGCCCCGCCTCGCCGCAGGGTCAATTCATGGCGAACCCATTCGGATGCCGGACCCGATGCCAACGCACCCTGCACCAGCAGGCATCCATCCGGATGGTCGTGTTCCATGACCATGTCGATGGCCCCCTGATACATGTTTTTAATCGCCTGTCGAATATCGGGTGTTTTGAGTGCCTTGGACATGTAGGAAGCGGGGCGTTCAATGTATCGAGCCAGCGCCTTGCGAAAAAGCGATTCCTTGTTCCCAAACGCCCCATACAGGCTGGGCATATTGATCCCCATCGCATCGGCCAGCGCAGCCAGCGAAGTCCCCTCATAGCCGTGCCGCCAAAAGAGCATCAACGCGGCATCAAGTGCCTTCTCAGGATCGAATTGTCGCGGCCGGCCGCGAGACATATGCACCTCTGGATATATTTATCCCATTCTACAATATTTTTTTCTTTGACAAACTGTTTTTGATCATTATTATAACGACCGCTACAAATAATCGAAAGGAGTAGCATATGAATCATTTCGGAAAATGGCTGAACTGGTCGTGTGTGGCGGCATTGGGACTGGCGATTGGAGTGGGGGCGACGGCCTGGGCCGAATCGGCCGAGGATGACATATCCAACAAGCCCGCCGAGACGCCGGCGATGCAACTGCCCGAAGGTTGGACGCAGGCCGATATGCAGGCGTGCATGGTGGCCAGCGCTCCCGGCAAGATGCAGCAGCATCTGGCCGAGGATGTGGGCCACTGGCAATGCCAAACGTCGATGTGGATGGGAACCAGTGGCGAGCCTATGAAAGGTCAGGGGACGGTGGAGATCACCTCGATCATGGATGGCCGGTATCTGCAGTGGGTCGTCAACGGCCAGACGCAGGGCATGGGTGAATATCACGGGCTTGGTTTTTACGGGTTCGACAATGTGTCCGGGCAGTTTGTTTCCAGCTTTATGGACAATCACAGCACCGGCATCAGCCGGGGCGTGGGCAAGTTGTCGGAAGATGGAAAGGTGCTGACCTGGGAGTACACCTTCTCCTGTCCGATCACCAAAGGACCGGCGGTGATGCGCGAAGTCCTGACCCGCACCGGCGAGAATACGCGAACCTGGGACATGTACGGCAAAGACCCGAAAACCGGCAAGGATGGCCAGATGATGCACATTGAGATGGAAAGGAAATAAGGAAATATGGAGTTGATTGATCGGGTGGTTGGGCGGTGCTATGCTTTTGAATGTCATGGCCAGTTTGACGATACCCATTTCGGTCACTCAACTCCTGGAATTGACGCAACAATTGTCGCCGGAAGAACGTCGGGTCTTGTTGAACAGCTTGTTGGTGGAACGGTTTGACGCGGTGTTGTCGCAATCCGATCGACAACGCGGCGCCGGGCCGGATTTGACCGACGAGGAGATTCAACTGGAAATCGATTCGGTTCGTCGCAATCATCGGCGAGACCAGAACAATGCGGCTGGTCATTGACACCAACGTCCTGATCCGCGCATTACTTTCGCCGGGGCCTGCGAGACAATTCATCAAATATGCTCCGTTGTCTGGGATGTGAGCATTCCGAATTTCATTTGAACATTCAGTGAAGGAGATCAACAATGAGTTCCGTACGGGTTCTCGTGGGGACGCGCAAGGGGGCGTTTATTCTCAGTTCGGATGGGAAACGTCAGAAATGGGAAGTCAGCGGGCCGCATTTCGCGGGGTGGGAGATTTTTCATATGAAGGGGTCGGCGTCCGAGCCGAACCATATTTATGCCTCGCAAACCAGCGGTTGGTTCGGACAGATCATTCAGCGGTCGGATGATGGGGGCAAAACCTGGCATCAGCCGGGGACGCCGGCGGGGCAGGAACTCAAATCCCCCGAAGGGTTTCCGATGGGGGAGAGCAACAAATTTGTCTATGACACCTCCGACCAGACCGGCCGGCCGTTGACCACCCACCAGTGGTACGATGGCACGCAACATCCGTGGGAATTCAAGCGGGTGTGGCATCTGGAGCCGTCTTTGAGCGACCCGATGACGGTCTTCGCCGGCGTGGAGGATGCGGCGATGTTCAAGACCACCGATGGTGGCAAGACATGGAACGAACTGGCCGGCCTGCGCCAGGCGCATGGTGACAAATGGATGCCAGGCGCGGGTGGAATGGGATTGCACACGATCCTGCTCGATCCCACCGACCCCCAGCGGATGTACATCGCCATCTCGGCGGCCGGCGCGTTTCGCACCGATGATGGTGGAAAATTATGGAAGCCGATCAACAAGGGACTCAAATCCAACTACATTCCCAACCCCGAAGCGGAAGTTGGGCATTGTGTGCATCGAATCGCACTGCATCGTGACAAACCGCAGGTGTTGTACATGCAAAAACACTGGGATGTGATGCGGTCCGACAACGCCGGCGAATCATGGCATGAAGTAAGCGGAAACCTCCCCAGCGATTTCGGATTTCCGATCGATGTCCACGCCCACGAGCCGCAGACGGTCTATGTCGTGCCGATCAAGAGCGACAGCGAGCATTATCCCCCCGAAGGCAAACTGCGCGTCTACCGCAGCCGCACCGGCGGCAATGAATGGGAGCCGCTGACCAACGGCCTGCCGCAAAAGGATTGTTACGTCAACATCCTGCGCGACGCGATGGCCGTGGATTCGATGGATGATTGCGGCATCTATTTCGGCACCACCGGCGGCCAGGTTTACGCCTCGGCCGATGGGGGAGACCATTGGAACCCCATCGTGCGCGACCTGCCCGCGGTCTTGTCGGTGGAAGTTCAGACGTTGAAATAAATTTTCATCAACAATGCCATGATTCGCATCGTCCTTCCCCAGCATCTTCGGATATTGGCCGGCGTTGGCCGGGAGATTCAACTTGATGTGCGAGGTGTCGTCACCCCCGCATCCATTCTGGATGCGATCGAGGCGCGATATCCCATGCTGCGCGGCACCATCCGCGACCATGTGACCCTTCGCCGCCGGCCGCTGGTGCGGTTTTTCGTCACCCAGGAAGATTGGTCCAACGAGCCAACCGACACCCCGCTGCCGGAGGATGTGGCCTCCGGCAAGGAGCCGTTTTTCATCATTGGAGCGATTGCGGGAGGATGAGTTTTCCGCCGACCCAGACACCATTGGGGATGAGGTTGTTTTCCAGAATTTCGGTCAGTGGATCATCGCTCTGAATGTCGAAACTCACCAGGTCGGCCGGCTCGCCGTAGGCGATTTGCCCCCCATCACATTCCAGCGCCCGCGCGCCATTGATCGTCGCCATGTGCCAGATCCGCTCCACGGGGACATCCGGTGATTGTTGGTGTAACAGTCGTAAATCGTCCACCAGGTTGAGCGTGGGCGAACTGGCGCGACTGTCCGTCCCCACCGCGACATTAATCCCCAGCTCCATCATCCGACGCCAAGAATGGGGCGGTCGGTTGAAATAAGCGTGTGTCCGCGGGCAATAGACCACCGAAGCCTTGCCATCCTTCAACCACCCCAATTCCTCCTCCGTGCAATCATTGACGTGCGCCAGCAGCGTGGGGTAATCCAGCAGCCCAATCGCCTTCGCCATCGCGATGGGTGAACCCTTGAATGTCTCCACCGGATCGGCCCACAGGCCGAATTTATCCCACATTTTTCGCAACGGGCCGGTCTGATTCATGAGAAACTCCCGCTCCTCGGGCACTTCCGCCAGATGGGTGGCCAGTGGCAGGCACAGTTTGCGGGCCAGTACCAGACATTGCCGATATCCCGCCAGATCCACCGTATAGGGTGAATGCGGGCTAAGCCCGATGCGAAGTCTTTGGTTTTGGAATGAATCATCCAGCGCCCCCGGCAGGCTTTCCTCAAAATTCGGCCGCAACTTCGCCAATCCCAACGCCTCACCAAAACTGGTGATGCGCGCCGGCCCATGACGCAACAACCCCCGCGTCTCCCGACACGAGCGTGAAATGTCCCCGATATGCGTCACTCCATACACAATCGACTGCCACACACCCTTCAGTGCGCTCCTGGCTGGGTCCACAACGTCGGATCGCAGCATCGCGCGCAATCCCCTCACCCACTTTACAAACGAATCATGCGGCAAATCTTCCGCCTCAACATGCGACAATTCCAGATGCGCATGGGCATTGATCATTCCGGGCAAAATCGCCTGCCCGGCCAGAGGAGTCATTTTATTTTGCGGATACCGCCGACGAATCTTATCTGCCGGCCCCACCTCCAACACCCGGCCACCCTTGATCACCACCGCCCCATCGCGCAGCGGCGGATCGACCATCGTACAAATCCAATCAGCGCTAAGAATGGTTTTCACGTGCCCGATCTTCCGCCAATTCGCTCAAGAGTAAAGCCGCCACCTGCCGCGAACCCGCCAACCGCTGCGTGGCGATCTGCCGAACCGGCTCAAAATGAAACCCCTCCTTCAACCTCGCCTCCCAATATCCATACTGCTCCCGCTTCTCACACCCATCGGCCACCTGCAACAACCCATCCCCCTGTCGGCTGATCTGAACCGCCTGCAAAAACAACCCCGTCACCCCAAAATCCTCCAGATTCACCGCATCCGCCAGCAGCTTCGCTTCATCCAGCACCGGCGAACGCTGCGGTGATTCATGCAACATCCGCGTGGCGCGATCCAACAACGACTCCTCGGCCAATTCTCCCAATAAACCCACCAGCAACTCGGCCGACTGCTCCGCTCTATCACGCAAATTGGTCCGCCCCAGCCGCCCGGTCGTCGGCTGCTTGGACTGTCGCAACGGAAGCTGCAACGCATAACAGGCCAGCTCCAGCGCCTCGACATCCGCGCCGGGGCCGATCAATCCCATCTCCAGAAACCGGCTCACGCGATTCCAAAGCCGTCGGCCATCGTCGAGCAGACGCGCCCCCTGCGAGTCGTGTTCATCCACGACCGTCAGAGCGCGTCGAAGCGTCCCGCGGAGTTTGGCGTTCATCGATTCAACTTTGTTTAGAACCACCCACTATCGTCTTACACTGATACCACATAGTATCATGCCGACCTTGAGAACAACGAAAGAGGGAAATTTTAATGTACTGTTGCCTGGATCATGGAACCGCCGGCCGGGGTTTGCCGCTGGATCAATTTACCCAGATTGCTGCTGAGGCTGGTTTTCAGGGGGCGGATGTCGATTTGTCCTATGGGGTTGAGCAGGGGGTCGACGCCCTTCGACAGCTATATCAACGCCACAAATTGCGATTTGGCGCATGGGGACTGCCCGATTGGCGGGGGGCTGATCCTTTGTCGGCCGATGATTTGCGCCAACTCAACGCACAGGCCAAAGTCGCCTCCCAGTTGTCCATCGACCGCTGCTGCACCTACATCCTCCCATCGGGCGACCTTCCCTTGATGGAAAACTGGAAATTCCATCAACTGCGCCTCACCCCCATCGCCCGTATTTTGGCCGATCATGGCCTGCGGCTGGGGCTGGAATTTGTCTCCCCCGAACACCTCCGCCGTCGGGGTAAACATGAATTCATCTTCACCCCCGGCCAAATGCTGGAATTGGCCAACGACATCGGCACAAACGCCGGCCTGCTGGTCGATTCATTCCATTGCCATGCCGCACAGGTCAGCCTCGATCAACTGGCCAGTCTGCCGGCCAAGCGGATCGTCTGGGTCCACATCAACGATGCGCCCGATCTCCCATTGTCAAAATTGGAGGATTTTGAACGAGTTTTGCCCGGCGATGGAGTCATCAACTTGAGTGGTTTCCTGACCGCCTTGATCAAAACCGGCTACACCGGCGGCTGCTCGCTTGAAGTCTTCAGCTCCAAATTATCCGCCATGCCACCCGCCGCCGCCGCTCGTTTGGCATGGCTGGCCACGCATAGGTTGATCGAAGGCATCCCCTCCGCCACAACTTGATGCTCCATTGTCGCGGCCACTGTCGGCCGATATCTTTGCCTGGGATGAATCCAAAACAACGCGCTGCCGAGGCCGCACTGGAAAAGGTTCAAAGCGGGATGATCCTAGGTCTGGGGACCGGTTCCACGGCCGACTATTTCCTGCAAGCCCTGGCCGCGGCCCTCAAATCCGGCCGGCTGACCAACATCCGCGGCGTCCCCACCTCCCGCCAATCCGAACGCCGGTCGCTAGAGATGGGCATCCCCCTGGCCACCCTGGTCGAATGCCCTAACCCCGACCTGACCATCGACGGCGCCGATGAAATCGACCCGAAATTAAACCTGATCAAAGGGCTTGGCGGGGCGCTCCTGCGCGAAAAAATCGTCGCCCAAAACTCGCGCCGACTCTTGATCATCGCCGATGCCTCCAAATCCGTCCCCGCCTTGGGCGTCAAATCGCCCCTGCCGGTTGAGGTCGCCCCCTTCGGACACGAATCGCACGAATCATTCCTCCGCAACCTTGGCGCAACCCCCACCTTGCGCAAAGCGCAGGATTCCCTCTACACCACCGACAACGGCAATTACATTTACGACTGCCGATTCTCCCGCATCGACAACCCCGAACAACTGCAAGCCACCCTCAAAACCCGCGCCGGCATCGTCGAAACCGGCCTGTTCATCGGCTTGGCCCACGAAGCCATCATCGCAGGAGATGAAGGGCTTGAACATCGTACCCGATAATGTCCGGTGCTGTTGCCCCTGTGCGATCCACCCGCTACAGTCCCCCACATGATTCACGACAACATCCCCCAGGCGATCGAAAACCTTTCGGCCCGGATCATCGCGATCCGGGACTCTCTTTGACTGGCCCGCCAAACTCGCCCGCCGCAAGGAACTTGAAGAAAAAATGGGACAGGCCGACTTCTGGAACGACCAGCAGGCCGCCCGCACCATCGTCTCCGAAGTCAAAGTCCTAAAGGCCACCACCGAACCCATCCTCTCGCTGCTTCAGCAGTTGGACGATGTTCGCACGCTGTATGAACTGGGGCGCGAAGCCTCGGACGATCAGACCCTCGAAGAGGCCGACAACAATCTGGCCGAACTGGAAAAACTCGGCGAAAAAGTCGAGTTGCAATCCCTGCTGGACGGCAAAAACGACCCCTTAAGCTGCTTTGTTCAGATCCACGCCGGCGCCGGCGGCACCGAAGCCCAGGACTGGGCCGAAATGCTCCTGCGGATGTATCTCTTTTATTTCGAGCGTCGCGGCTGGGATGTCTCCGAGGTGGACCGAACCTGGGGCGAACAGGCCGGCATCAAAAATATCACCCTGCTGGTTCGCGGCGAATACGCCTTTGGCTACATGCGGGCCGAATCGGGTGTGCATCGACTGGTCCGCCCCAGCCCCTTCAATGCACAGGGCAAACGCCAGACCAGCTTCGCATCGGTCGATGTCGTGCCTGAATTTGAGGAGGATGATTCGGACATCGAAATCCCCGAAGGTGACATGGAGATCGTCGCCTTCGTGCGCGCCAGCGGCCCCGGCGGCCAGAACGTCAACAAAGTCGCCACCGCCGTCCGCATCACCCACAAACCCACCGGCATCCAAGTCACCTGCTCGGTTGAGCGATCCCAGCAGCAGAACAAGCAACTGGCCATCGCACTGCTCAAAGGGCGGCTCGAACTCATCGAACAGTCCAAGCGCGATGAAGAGCTGAAAAAGATGTATGGCGAAAAGGGATCCATCGCCTGGGGCAACCAGATACGCAGTTATGTTCTGGACGACCGGCGAGTCAAAGACCACCGCACCAGCGTCGAAACCGCCAATGTCGAATCGGTCCTCGACCGTGGCGAACTGGATGCCTTCATCGATGCTGAACTGCGCCGCCGTAAACAATCGCACAAATAATTTGGCATTCATAACCTCATATTTGACAACGATTTATATTTTCTAAAAGAAATTCCCCTCCACGTCCGATAAGATTCATTGTGTCGGTTATGAGACCGGCGGGTCCGATGGTTCTTTGACGAAAGCCCACAAATCCATACCATTGTGTCTGATTCGCCAAGGCCGGCGAAGCTCGGGGAATCAGGCCGGCAGGTTGCCAACCTGGGCATGGACGCTGTGGGATATTGAGTTCCGCGGAGTCTATAGAGCAAGTTATGATCGTTGATTGTCATACCCATATTTGGCAGTCGCCTGAACAACTGGGTCAGGTGGACCTTGGCGAACCGATGAAATCCCCCCGTTGGCGCAGCGCTCGGCCATTGCCGGCCCGATCCGCCTGGCGATCCGTCCCGGCCGCCGACGCCGACCATCATTGGGCGCAAAGCAGCGCGGTGGATAAATCCATCGTCCTGGGTTTCAAAAGCCGCTATCTGCGGGCCGAAATCCCCAACCGCTATGTCGCCGATTACGTCAACCGTTTCCCGCAAAAACTGATCGGATTCGCCGGCATCGACCCCACCGAAGACTCGGCCAAGGATGAAATTCATGCCGCCCACGCCGATCTGCGTCTGCGCGGCGTCACGGTCTCCCCCGCCAATCAGGATTTTCATCCCACCGACTCCCGCGCGATGCGCATCTATTCCATCGCCGAACGCCTGAACATGCCCCTGCTGGTCCATTCCGGCAGCAATTTCACCGAACAAAGCAAGCTCGAATACGCCCGCCCTTATCTGTACGACGAGGTGGCGCGCGCCTTCCCCAAACTGCGGATTGTCATCGCCCAGCTTGGCCAGCCCTGGGTTGATGAAACCATCTGCCTGCTGGCCAAACACCAGCACGTTTTTGCCGATATCAGCGGCCTGCTCACCCGCCCCTGGCAGGCGTACAACGCCCTGACCAGCGCCCACCAATACGGCGTGATCGACAAACTCCTCTTTGGCAGCGATTTCCCCTACACCAATGCCACCGACTGCATCGAAGCCCTTTACAGCATCAATCAACTGGCCCAGGGGACCAACCTGCCGGTCGTCCCACGCGAATCCCTTCGCGGCATCGTCGAACGCGACACGCTGGGGTTGCTGGGTCTGGGTTGATCTGAAAAATTTTACCCAAGGATGGGTATCGGCGTGAAACAAATTCGGATTTTCGCATCTTTTGTCCCCTTGCTGATGGTGGCGATTGGATGCGCCACACCGGGCGCATCATTGCGGCTCTCCTCAGCGCAATCCAATACGCAGTATTTGCAAAATTTCGATCAGGCGTTCATTGGCCAGGATGCCAATGGGGATATTCAGGTGGTCCTGATCGATGAATCATCCCCTTTGCCACTGGGTTCCAACCAAGCCATCATCAGCCCCGCATCGACCCCGCCCTTGCGGCAGGTGGTCTATCTGCACCTGTTCTGGCGGCCGCTCAGCGGCGTCAAGGCCGACCACCCCTCGGCCGTCAATGCTTCAATTGACTGGTACATCACCCCCTGTGGCGACAACCGCGGCTCGGATTGGCTGCATTATCAGGGTGCGGCCTATGTCAGTGTTCATGGATCGGGCGATAGCCGAACCCTCAATGTCCGCAACGCCACCCTCAAACCGGTCGAAATTCGCGGCCGAATGACCGATCCCATCGGCAATGCCACGCTGCTGGGCAACATCACCGCACTCAATGACACCGCCCGAGTCAATCAGATTCTGGCCGACATCCGTTCTCCACAATCCGAACCTGCTCAATCCAGTGCCAATATCGCCAACGCCCGGCTTGGCCCGCATCCCAATCCACCCGCACCATAGACTTCGATTCCCATGATGGAACTGGCTTACGATCCTCCACTTGATCAGCTTGGCGATTTGTCGTCGGTGCGGACCATTCGTCTGCTGGACGATGGCAAACCGGCCGGCCAAGCCTGCTGGCATTACAGCGCCCCCGGCATCGTGCAGATTCTCGAACTGGAAATCCCCCGTTCCCGCCAACGCAAAGGATTGGGCGCTCAAATTCTTGACGCGATGATCGCCCAGGCCCAATCCCATGCCCGTAAGCGTCGCCAGCCTCTTCGTCAGGTCTGGATGGCCGTGCGGCAAAAATCGCAGGTCAACGGCCGCGCGTTTTTAACCGATCACGGTTTTCATCATGTCGGGACCATTCCCAAAATCCTTCCTGATGAAGACATGCTGATTTATCTCAAGTCATATGTCTGATGGTTCTCAGGTGGCAAATCGGGCGATGACCGACTACGCTTCGGCCACGCATGCCAGATCGGCCGGTTCAATATCAACTTCTTGCACAGGATCCCTCGTCAAAGGCCCGTCGTGGGCAGATTCAGACACCGCATGGTGCGTTTGAGACGCCGGCGTTCATGCCGGTGGGGACGCAGGGGACGATCAAGGGGTTGTTGCCATCCGATGTGGCCGCCACGGGGGCGCAATGCATCCTTGCCAACACCTACCATCTTATGCTTCGGCCGGGCGAAACGGTGGTGGCCGAACTGGGAGATTTGCACCGGTTCATGGGGTGGGATGGCCCGATTTTGACCGATTCCGGCGGATTTCAGGTTTTTTCACTGGCCGATCTCAATCGCATTGATGATGTCGGGGTGACGTTTAAGAGCCATATCGACGGGGCGATGGTTCAACTGACGCCGCGACGTTCGATGGAGGTGCAAAACGCGCTGGGGGCGGACATCATCATGGCATTTGACCAATGCCCGCCTGCCGATGCCCCGGCCGAGGAGCATCTTCGCGCGGTCGAGCGGACTGTGCGGTGGGCCAAAGAGTGTATCGACACCCACCAACGGCCGGATCAACAGGCACTTTTTGGCATTGTTCAAGGTGGCACGGACCTGAATTTGCGTCGGCAATGCGCCCAAAGCCTGGTCGAACTGAATCTTCCCGGTTATGCCATGGGAGGGTTGGCGGTGGGGGAGGGGTTTGAGTCGATGGTGAGGGTTTTGGACGAAATTTGCCCGATTTTACCCGCGGATCGACCAAGATACCTGATGGGGGTTGGTTTTCCGCGCGACATCGTGGCGGCGGTGGCGGCGGGGATCGACATGTTTGACTGCGTGCTGCCCACCCGCAATGGCCGCAATGCCTATGCCTTTTGTGCCGAGGGTCCGTTGCGGCTGAGAAACAGCCAATATGCCCGCGATGACCGTCCGATTGAGGCCGGTTGCGACTGCGTGGCGTGTCGGGGTTTCAGCAGGGGGGCGATCCGCCACTTTTTTTTCGCCTCCGAGATGCTTGGCCCGATCCTCGTTTCCCTGCATAATATCCGGTTCTATCAACGGCTGATGGCCGACCTGCGCCGGGCGATTGAACAGGGCACGTTTGAAGCGTTTGCCAAAACCGACCCGCGCTGCCGGCTTGGGCCGTCGAATGATGGCAATGTGAAGGAATGACGGTTTTATATTGAGGAGTTCGCCTTGACGCATACGGTAATTCTGGCCCAGTCCCAGCCAACGGTCTCCAACGCCCCCGGCGCCCCCGCGCCCACCACCCGGCCCGATGCCCCCATCTGGGCCAGCCCGATGGTGCCGCTGATTTTGATCGCGGTGGTTTTTTACCTCTTTATTTTCAGGTCCAAACGAAAGGATGACCGCAAACGTAAGGATATGTTGTCGGATCTGAAAAAAGGTGACCGCGTGCAGACCATCGGCGGCATCCTCGGCACCGTGGTCGAGGCCCGCGACACCGAAATCCTGGTCAAGGTGGATGAAAGCTCCAACACCAAGATTCGTTTTTCCCGCAGCGCGATTCATCGCGTGATCGAGGAAGAAAAAGCGGAGAAATAATCTTCGCGTTGTCCATTAGAGTTGTCATTAGCCAACGGATTCACACTACAAGCCCATGTCAAACAATCATTCCGGCCGCGTGTTTTTGATTCTGGCGATTTTGGCGATCGCCCTGTGGGCGATTTTCCCAACGGGGAACTTCACCCATCCCAACCTCAAGCCCGGCATCGACATGGCCGGCGGCACCAGCCTGCTGTATGAGATCAAGGCCGCTCCCGGAACCAGCGACGAAAACCTCGCGATCAAGGTGATGGAGTCGCTGAAAAAGCGCGTGGACCCGCAGGGTGTGCGAAACCTGATCTGGCGTCCGCAGGGGAACAACCGGCTTGAAATCCAGATGCCCTCCAGCGGCAACAGCGAGGAAAACCGCAAGCTCCGCGAGGCGTATCTCAATGCCCAGCGTGAACTGGAGGCGACCAACATCCGCGCCGCCGAAGTCATCGGCGCGGTTGAGGAGGGCAATCAGGCCCGTCTGGACGAACTGACCGAAGGGTCGGCGGTTCGCAAAAAACTGTTCGCCGAACTGCTCGAATCGCACAAGGCGATTCAGGCGGCACAGGCCAACAAGGATTTCAAGGCGCAGGCCGACGCGGAAATGCAGTATGACCAGTTGAAGCTGCGCATCGACGAGACCAATTTGAGCGCATCCGATCTGGAGCAGATTCTGGAATTGAACCCGGATCGTCGCGATCAGCGGCTGAAGGAACTGAAGGAAAAATACGCCGATTTTCCCAATCGTCTCAAGGCGATTGATCAGATGACCAAGCAATCGGAGCAGTTTGACAAGGTTCGTGGCAACATCGACGACGCGGCCGAACTGAAACGGTTGTTGCGCGGATCGGGCGTTCTGGAATTTCATATTCTGGTGACGGAAAGCTCGTCCGAGGTGCAGGCGATGGTGCAGCGCCTCAAGCAAAAAGGCCCCGCGCCGCAGGCTGGTGACCAGATGCGCTGGTATCAGGTGGATCGGCCGGAGGAATTCAAACAGCAGCACGAAATGCTGCAAATGTACAACGACAAGTATTACGTCCTGGCCTATGACACCGCGGAAAAGTCGATGACCCACAGGCCGGGTGGGGTGACGTGGGGATTGCAACAGGCCTATTCGACCCGCATCGAAAAGGGGTTCGCCGCTCAGAAAGCGGTGGGATTCCAGTTTGACAGCACCGGCGCGGCGCTGTTTGCGGATTTGACGCGCGGGAACGTCGGCAAACCGCTGGCGATTGTGCTGGACAACAAGGTGATCAGCGCGCCCAACATCAACGAGGCGATCACCGGCGGAAGCGGAACCATCAGCGGCGGCGGGGCGAACGGGTTTACCGATCAGGAACTGAATTACCTCATCAACACGCTCAACGCGGGGTCGCTACCGGCACAGTTGGCCGAGGAACCGATCCGCGAACAGACCATCGGGCCGCAACTGGGTGCGGACAACCTGCGCCGCGGGCTGATGTCGTGCGTGGTGGGGTTGATCGCGGTCAGTTTGCTGATGATCGTCTACTACCACATGTCCGGCCTGGTGGCGGTGGTGGCGCTGGTGCTGAACATCGTGCTGATTTTGGGTTCGATGGCGGCGCTGGGGGCGACATTTACGCTGCCGGCCATCGCGGGCATCGTGCTGACGATGGGCATCGCGGTGGATGCCAACGTGCTGATTTTCGAGCGTTTGCGGGAGGAACAATCGCGAGGGTTGTCGCTGCGGATGGGGCTGCGCAATGCGTATGACCGGGCGTTGAGCGCTATCGTGGACTCGAACGTGACGACGCTGATCACCTGCGTGGTGCTGTACTATTTCGGTTCGGAGGAAGTCAAAGGGTTCGGGTTGACGCTGGCGATTGGTTTGCTCAGCTCGTTGTTCACGTCGTTGTTTGTCACCAAGACGATCTTCGGCATCTGGCTGGATCATTTCGGTCTCAAAAAGCTGGGGAGCCTGCCGGTGTCGATCCCGGCGGTGGCGCGGTTGCTGCATCCCAATGTGGACTGGATGGGCAAAATCGGATGGTTCATCACCGTCAGCGCGGTGCTGCTGGTGTCGGGCATGACAGCACTGGTGGTGAAATATCAACAGGGCAAATTGCTGGACATCGAATTTGCATCGGGAACCAGCGTGCAGTTTGAATTGAAACAGCCGTTGACCCAGCCGGAAGTGTTGAAACTTCTGGAGACAAAACCATCGGACATTCCCAGCCCCAGCGTGGTGACGGTGGGGGACACGCAGCGGGAATACGAAGTGGTGACCGCCAACGCCGACAGCTCGCAGGTGCGCAATGCCATTTTGGAAGTGATGGGCGACCGGTTGAAACTGGAACTACCATCGCAGTTTGATGGGGCCGATCGGCCAATCAACGAAGTGGTGGATACGGAGGTGTTGCCGATCCAGAACACGAGTTTTTCGGTCAACAATTTCAAGCCGCGATCGGTGGCGGATTATCAGGGTGGCGTGGCGATTGTGCTGAGGAATTTGACACCGGCACTGAGCTTGAAGGAGATTCGTTCTCGCGTCGAGCGGCAGCAGTTGCAGCCCAGGCCCGATGGTTCGCAGCCGCCGTTCCATGATTTCAAGGTGGAATCGGATGTGGTGGATCAGGAGCAGCCGGTGAGTTGGGCGGTGATTTTGACCTCCGACACCGCGTTGCCTTATTCGGCCGATCCGGCCAAATGGCGCGACGATTTGGCCGGGCCATTCTGGCAGATCGTCAATGAGGCGATCAGCAAGCCGGCACAGTTGAACAAAGTGTCGAACTTTGACGCCCAGGTGGCGGGTGAAACATCGCGCGATGCGTTGCTGGCGGTGGTTTTTTCGGCGCTGGCGATCATGGTCTACATCTGGCTGCGGTTTGGTGATCTGCGATACGGGACGGCCACCATTGTGGCAACGGTCCACGATACATTCATGGTGGTCGGGTTCATCGGGTTGTCTCATTATCTGGGTCAGACCGCGGTTGGACATGCGCTGTTGATCGAGCCATTCCGCGTCAATTTGACGGTGGTGGCGGCTGTTTTGACGGTTCTGGGGTACTCGATGGTGGACACGATCGTGGTTTTTGACCGAATTCGTGAAAACCGGGGACGATTTGGCCATTTGAGCCGACAGGTCATCAACGACTCGATCAACCAGACCCTGTCGCGGACGCTTTTGACCAGCGGAACGACACTGACGACGGTGGCGGTGATGTATTTGTTGGGCGGGCCGGCGATTCATGGCTTTACTTTTGTGATGCTGGTTGGCATATTTGTCGGCACATACTCGTCGATAGCGATCGCCTCGCCGATTTTGTTGTGGGGTGGAAAAAAGGAACACGAGGCGGCGACGGGCAAGGCTTCTGCCGGGCAGTTGCAGAAGGCCGGACGATAAAGAGACATCGGGGATGGCCGCTTGGACAGGACCATCGACCAAACACCGCGGTGCGGTTGGCCGGGGAAAAAGAGTACATCTCGAAGGGAGTTGGTTTATGCGCAAGGACGTGCGATTCGGATTGGCCATTGGTGGTGTGCTGCTTGCGGTGATTGTGGTGTACACCCTGTCGGTGCGGAGCAAGCCCGAACAGACGGTGTCGGATACAACCCCCGCGGTTGAACAGACGGCATCGACCGATGCCCCCGCCGCTCCCGCTGATGCCACACATGAACAAAAGCCCGGCACCGAAGTGGCCAGTGCCCAGGGGAACGATCCATTTGCAACGACGCCGGGCAATACTCCGCCGGCGGTGAGTACGACGCCAAATGATCCAAGGTCGGTGACGGACTGGAACCAGTTGCTGGCGACTGGCCAGCAGCCGACGGTGACCAGCACGCCGCCGACAACCGGTGCGCCGACAGGCCATGATGCGCCGCCCGCGGATTCATCGGCCAATGTTGTGCCAAGTTCACCGGCCTTGGAAACCCCAAATGTCGCCGCGGCCAATACGCCGGCATCAACGGGCAGTCCATCCACGCAGCCGAGCGGGATGCGGACGTATAAGGTGCAAAAAGGGGACACGCTCTCCTCCATTTCCAAGGCGACGTATGGCAGCGCCAATTACTATCCGCATATTTTGCGTGCCAATCCGGGGCTGGATGCTCACAAGCTGCGACCGGGCATGGTGATCAACCTGCCGGACCCGCAACAGGTGGTTCCAAGCCGAACAACACAGGCATCAGATGAATCATCCGCTGGTGGAACAACCGGCTCGGCCGCGTTGGATTCAAGCCGGCAGTATCGTGTGCAGGAGGGGGACAGCCTGTACAAGATTTCGGTAAAGCTTTATGGGAACGGGAAATACGTTGATAAGCTTTATGAAAAGAACAAGCAATTGATCGGGGCCGATCCGGCCCGGCTGAAGGTGGGATCGGTTTTGGAATTGCCCGAAGCGCCGACAGTGGCGCAGGCACGATAATCGGCCGATCGTCGAACAATTGAATTTCCCCTTTTTACATGGCGCACCTTGCGCCATTTTTTATGCGCATCAGGACCAGGTGAGTGTCGATTGGGATGAATTTCCCAGCCGACAGCGGGTGATTGCGCGATCCCACAGTCGGCGGGATTCGGGATCAAGGCTGGACTCGTGATGTTCAAACCAGTTGAGGGCGTCGATGAAGCGAACGGCGGCGCGGAATCCGGGGTTTTCGCCAAGCTGATACAGGATGAAGGCGGAAACGAATGGGTCCGCGGGGAGCCGGCGCAGGGGGACATTGGGCCAGATGCCTTCGGATTTTTGGAGATTGGCCAGATAAAATAGGCCGCGGTCGATGGCAGCGCCGGCCCCGTGGCAGGTGAACAGGGCGCGCAGGCAAAGTGCGGTGGTCATGGGGTCTTTCCACCCGCCATCCGATTCCTGGGATGCCAGCAACGCGCGTAACAGATCGCTGGCCAGGGGTTGATGACTCTGGCACAGCTCATCGAGACGAATCAGAGCCAACGCGGCGGCGGGGGCCGAACCACCCACCTCCACCTCCAGCCGCATGGATGATTCGGGGCGGGCGGCCATGAGCTGGCGAAAAAGGTGGTCGTATCGGCGGGCGGACCAAAGTCGTTCGATCTGGCGTAGCGTGGTCATGGTTACTCCTTCATATGAAGCCCGAATCCTGATCGGTCTTCGTTAGGATAATATTACCCTAACATTTATTGGACGTCAAGAAAAATATTTGGGGATTGTTAGGTATTGTCTGGATTGGAGCGGAAGCGGTTATTTACAAAAGAGTTATGTAAATCGGCCTAGTGGAGTATATTTTTGTTTGGTTCAACCGGAGAAGGGTATGACCGAGGAATTTCCCTGGGCGGTGACCGTTTCACGGCAACTGGGCGCGGGTGGGGCGGCGGTGGGTCAACGGTTGGCGGCTCGGTTGGGTTATTTGTGTCTGGATCGGGAAATTATCAGGCTTGCGGCCGAGCAGACCGGCACCAGTGAGAAGGATTTGGAACGTTGGGATGAGCGGTTGTCGAGTTTTTGGGAACGGCTGATCGATTCATTGGCGGTTGGCCCGCCCGAGGTTGCCTTTGCGCCGATTCCGGAGCCGCCGATTCGGGATGCGGGGTTGTTTGAGGTGGAATCGAGGATTATTCAGGAGATTGCCCATCGCCGCAGCGTGGTGTCGATCGGGCGGGGGGCATTTTGGACATTAAGGGAACATCCGAGGCTGGTGAGGATTTACCTTCATGCCGCCCCGGCCAAGCGGGTGGGGGCGGTGCGGGAGGCGTTTAAGCTGGCCAGCGACGAGGAGGCGCGGACGACAATCGATCGCGTGGACAAGGAGCGGGAGAAGTTTATCCAGGGGATGACGGGCCGGATGATGAGCGATGCGCGGAATTACGATTTGTCGATCAACACGGGGAGCGTGGGAGTGGAAACGGCGACGGAATTGGCATTTGAGGCGGTCAAGGCGGTGCAGAAGGGGTATCAGGTTTGAGATGGGGATGCCGTATATTTACCGAACAATATGAGTGAATTGAGGGGTGGGACAGAGCAAACGAATTATATTTTTCGTGACATTCAATATGCCCGCAGAGCCTCATTCTCCCCTCCCCCGGTACGCCGGGGGAGGGTAAGGGTGGGGGTTTTTCCTTAAAATGACGATACGAACCCCCCTCCCCAGCCCTCCCCCGGAATACCGGGGGAGGGGGAAATACAAATGCGTTTGCCTTGGAGGTTAGGATAAATTGCGTTTCGTGGGCTTGCCATGAGGTGGGGTGCTTTTTATACTACCGGACTTCACACTTCCGCCTGTTGCGGGAGTGTCTTTGTCAGTAGACCCAAAAGGAAGCCCATGCCGACGATCAATCAGTTGATCAAGAAGCCCCGGCGCCCGCTGGCGAGCATCAACAAGGTCAAGGACCTTAATGCGTGCCCGCAGAAGCGAGGCGTTTGTCTTCAGGTCAAGACGATGACCCCCAAGAAGCCCAACTCCGCGTTGCGGAAGATCGCCCGTGTGCGGTTGTCCAATGGACGCGAGGTGACGGCGTATATCCCCGGTGAGG
>JADLBV010000155.1 GCA_020847545.1 Phycisphaerales bacterium | reverse complement strand
TCAAAAGTCCCGTTTTACCACTAATCTCCTCAGGAGTGATGGCGGCGGCTTCCTGAGACTCCGTCACTGAAGCAGTATTGAGGGGCGGAACGACAGGTGTCGGCGTGGGAGGCGGAGGAGGAGCCGGCTCACTTCTCCTGGGACCGCCCTTCTTGCCGCCCATCATGCCGCGCAGCGCAGACAGACCACCAGACTTTTCTTGACTGGGATCGCTGGCAGCTTTTTTCGGCTCTTTGTCTTTTCCTTTGCCAAAAAGCGCACCGATACCTCCTGATTGAGGTTTTTCCGGAGGCGGCGGCGGAGCTGCTTCTGCCTTTGGAGAGGGAATGGAGTCCAAATCGCTGGCATTAAAGGCAGGCGCCGGAATCGAATCCAGGTCACTGGCAGCAATTTTCGGTGTAGCGATCGCATCCAGAGAGCCGGTGTCATACTGAGGCGAGAATGAGCCGGAAGAAAGCGTTACAGAAGGCGTCAGGTTGTCGCTGGTGACATCGACGATATCTTGTTCTTCGCTTGAGTAAGTTTTTGCCTGTTCCTCAAATTCGACACCCTCGGCTGATTCGTGAACTTCAGTTTGCTCAACATGCTCTTTCTCTTCCAGCCCAGCCGTCTCTTCTACTTCGGGCTCGTATTCGACTGCCGCCTCGCTATCCATTTGTTCAGGCTGAGTATCTTCAGCAAACGCCTCTTCCATCTGGATTTCATCTACGGATTCGCTGGTATCATCGGCACCACCATCCGTTTGCTCTTCAGGAGCTTGAGCAGATTCTTCTTCAAAACCGAATTCACTATCGTCGATCTCCGCTACGGCGCGATCCGGCATATGCCGCATTTTTTCTATCTGTGAAAGAAAAATCTGAAAGTCATCTTCGAAACAAACCAGCGGTTTTACATCCATCTTCACGCTGGCCTTTATCGCTTTCATCGCAGCGGCGCTGTCCGGGTTGACCATTGCCACAGTGAGGCGATTGCCGTCCAGTTGAATCGGCACAACGCCGTGCTCGCTAATTACCTCAGCAGGCAGCAAGTCGACAACGGTCAGGTCAGGATTAATCGTGTGAAGAGCCAGGAAATTTACGCCGTACTGCAGTTCCAGCGTGTTCTTGAGCTGTTTTTCAGTAGCCAGGTGCAAGCGCTCCAGAATGATTCTGAGCGGCTCGCCGGTGTTTTCCTTTTCTTGTTCGACCTGCTCCAAATCGGCGTCAGAAAGCAAGCCGTTATCCACAAGCAGCTCAGCAAGCTCTTTGCTGATAGAAGACATGGACTTTCACCCTGACTGGCCAGTAAGCCAAACACCTGGGACCAAAAGACACCTTTCGTTGGATTGCCCATCAAACGTGAGTTTTCGGTGTAGAAGACGCCGAT
>JADLBV010000077.1 GCA_020847545.1 Phycisphaerales bacterium | reverse complement strand
CCGCGTTCTGGGCCGAGTACCAGAACGAGCCGCTGCCCGATGAGGTCGAGGGCGAGTCGCTCTCGGCCGACACGATTGCCGCCAAGACCAACGGCATGAAGCGCGGCGAGGTGCCGGTGGGCGTGAACCACCTGACCATGTTCGTGGATGTCCAGGGGACCTTGCTCTTCTGGATGATCTGCGGCTGGGAGGAGGATTTCACCGGCTACGTCCTCGATTATGGCGAGTACCCCGAGCAGAAGCGAGCGTATTACACCCTCCGTGACGCCCGGCGAACGCTCATGAGCGTCCACAAGGGCACGGGCCAGGAAGGCGCGATCTACGCGGGGCTCGAGGCGCTGACCGCCGAACGCTTCGCCCGCAAGTTCCGCCGCGACGATGGCGCAGAGATGAGCGTGGAGCGCTGCCTCATCGACGCCAACTGGGGCAATAGCACCGACGTGGTCTACCAGTTCTGCCGCCAGAGCCCGCACAGCGCGCTGCTCATGCCCAGCCACGGACGCTACGTCGGCGCGGCCTCGACACCGTTCTCCGACTACAAGCCCAAGCGCGGCGACCGCGTGGGGTTGCACTGGCGGGTGCCGGGAATCACCGGCAAGCGGGCCGTGCGCTACGCCCTGATCGACACCAACTACTGGAAGAGCTTCGTCCACGCCCGCCTGGCGGTGCCGATGGGCGACCCGGGGTGTCTGTCGATCTTCGCCGGACAGGATCATCGCCTGCTGTCGGAACACCTGACCGCCGAGTACCGCGTGAAGACCCAGGGGCGCGGGCGCGAACTGGAGGAATGGAAGCTGCGGCTTCCGGGGGCCGACAACCATTGGCTGGATTGCCTGGTGGGCTGTGCCGTGGCCGCATCCATGCAGGGCGCAGTGCTCTTCGGCACCGATGCCCGTCACGAACCTTGCCGACCCCGGCTGCGGCTTTCGGACCTGCAAGGGAGGCGGAGATGAACCAGCCCATGAAGCGACCCGTGACCGAAGATGCCCCCAGAGGGCTGGTCTGCCGCACCTGTGGGTGCCGGCATTTTCGGGTGCTCTACACCCGCCGCGCCTGGGGTGGCCGCCTGTTGCGCCGCCGTGTCTGCCGTCATTGCGGTCGGCGGATCACCACTTACGAACAGCCTGCCGGATCCCTGGTGTAGTCCCCTCCGGCCCCTCGGGTTCTACCGGTAGAACAATCTGTGTCACCCACGCCATTTCCCGACGCGCTCGCGGGACGCTCGGCTTTGCGCCGCATAGGTAACCAAGGGGGGAACCTTTGCTGGAGCGCCACCGTGGCCCAGACGCCGGACACGCTTGACGACACCATCCGCGACAACGCCGCCGGCCCCAAACGGGCCAAGGGGACTCCGCTGAGATGGAGCAGCACTCGCTCCCCGATCAGATCGCCGCCGACCGACAGAGCGACAGGATGCATGGCCGCGGACCGCATCGGCGCTGCTGGCGGCGACTCCATGATGATCCGCGGCAGCGCCAGCGCCTCCGGCCCGCTCAAACGAATAATGATCCGCGCCGACGGCGCGGCGATGGAGGAATAGGCAATGATCGTATCACCAGCAAGCATGGAAACACCGGCCGAAGGTGTTATATCGGCTTTGTAGCGCGCCGCAACCGACGAAGCGGCAATGCTCACCGGGAGACCGGCCGACCCAACTCAAGCGATTTGAGCAAATCCAAGGCCGTTTGTGTCGTCAGCGCGCCTGCGCGGCCGTCGGCGTTTTCGGGCGAAATTCCTTCCAGACAACAGCGGACAAAATGTTTGAACGCCTCCTCCCAGCCCTTGTCGGGCACGAACGCCCAAGCGTCCGGGTTCTGATGCGAATAATCATTCACATCGAACGGCAGAGGCGTTGGGCGACGGACATATTCAAGCGGCATTCCCCATGGATTGTTCCGGCTCTTGTTGACAAGTTCCCTGGCACGGTACAGATCATAAAAATCAAACCCGTACTTCATCACCTCGGCCTCGTGCTCGGCCATGTAGGGACCATAAACCTGGTCATATTCCCCTGGAAACCCGCGGACGCGCAGATCGACAAAATCATTCACCGTGACGGCATGATATTCGGCGAACAGTTCCATGTACTCCTTGGGAAGGCAATATGATCCAAGCTGGCCGCACATGAACTGCATCTGCGAACCGTCGGCGAATTCGAGAATGCAACAGTTGTTGTTCAGGCGATCGCCGGTCATAAAAACGCGCGTCGGCGCGGCGCCAAACAGCCAGCAGCCGTAATCCAGAATATGGCAGCCTTCATAAAGAATGTGCGGCTGATCGTGATAAAAACTGCCGGGCGCGCGCTTTTCCGGCCCCGGCGTCATCAGTCGATAATTCAGGAACCACGGGCGAGGCAAATTGGCGAATAATTCCTTTGTCTTGCGATAGGCCGGGGCGAAGCGCCGGTTGAACCCGATGGCCAACCGTCCCGTGGACCGCGCCTCGGCCGCCAAGACCGCTCTGGTCTCCTCCTTGTTCTGCGCCATCGGCTTTTCGCAATAGACCCATTTGCCGGCATTCAGCGATTCAACAATCAGCCGCGCATGCGTGTCCTGCTTGGTGCCGATGACGACCAGGGGAATGTCCGGATCGGCCAGTACGCGGCGGTAATCGGTTGTCGTGTACCCGACCGTCATGGCCGCGGCACGATTTACAAGCACGTCCTCATTCAAATCCGCGATAGCGCGAATGTTCATCCAGGGACAATGCCTGGCCGTCATCAGGTGATAAGCGTTAATGAAGTTTCCGGCGCCGATGAACGCGACGTTGATGCTTTGCATGACAATCAATCCATTTGTCAGTTACTTGACGACGGATTTCTCCGGATTTCGATGATGGAAGATGATCGCCATTCGCCCGTCGGATAATCGCACGTCGGCCAAAGTTTCGCCGTTCTTCCGGATCACCGGGACCTGAACATCAGGAATCAGGTATCCATTGCGATCATAAATTCTGACTGAAAGCGGCGAATCATCCCCCCAGCCAAACCGGCCTGAATCCATCGTGATGATTTTTTCATTTCCGATGAGATATCCACTGTGCAACTCCATCGGCGTGAACGGGAAAACATCCTGCATGATGTTGCCGTCCTTCGAAAACACCAGCGAATAATACTGTAACAGCGCCCCGTGCATGAGGGTGCGCTTGATCGACTGAACAATGTCGGCGTCGTTTATCTCTTCATGCGGATCTCCCCACGAAATCGGCGTGTAAAAGTGAGTGCGCAATCCCGACAACGGGTCGTGTCCTTCAACGAAGCGATAGGTTCGGAGCTTCGTTTCGGTCATGGTCGCCGGCTCAAAATTTTGCCAGACAACTCCGCCGGCCGCCTGGATTTGTTTAATAAGCTGCACCCGAAACGGGAGGGAGGCCAACGCGATATTCTGAATTTTCTTCTCCAGTTTGAATGTCCTGGAATTGATCTGGCCGGTGTAGCCATCCCATCCGCCATAGGCATACATGGCAGCCGGCATGGTCGATTCATCCCAGAAGACCCCATCGCAGACACGGGTGCAGAATTCGGCGTATTGGAGAACCGCGCGCCCGTAATTGTTGGAGGCCGTCGGAAGGAAATAGGGCGTGTTGCGCGTCGCATACCGCAGGGGCTTGTCGTCTCGTCCCATCAGGATGCTGTCGGCGTATTTGGATTCGGCGTCCGGTTCGGAGGAGAGAAACCATTCCGCATACGGAATCACCTTGACACCGGGCTCCAGCGAGTGAATCCGCCGTGTAACCTCTTCAACGTTATGTCGAATCGCGGCCCCGATGTCGCTCATGAACGCCGGTCCGAAAATGAAGTCGGTCCGCTTGCCGGTCATCTGATAAGGGCGGCCATCGGGGCCGATGGGATGATTGATATTGGTAAGAACGATATATCGGGTGTTGTGCCGCCGCACCCGGTCCCGGATCGCCTGGTCGGTCACGGCCTTCGGATTTTCCGCCCAGTGCCGCCCCACGACCATGTTGCCATCAATGCGGAAATTGACGTCGAGCATTCGCCGTGCGGCGTTCACAAAGGCGTAGTAATCCGGCCGATCGGTTGGAAAGATCGCCAGCCTCGCCGTATAGGAGCCGCCGGCCGCCAGGGCCAACCGCTGATTCTGAAGCGTCTTTTCCTGATCGGTCGCGTCAATATAACAATTGGCCCGGCAGGCGTCGTCCACCAGGAACAGCCCCAGACCGCTGTGGGCACGGTCCACATAGATCGTTGGATTTTCGGTGGTCCGGATCTGTTCGGCTCTCGTCACCGTCTGATCCGGCACGATCATGCCGGCCGCGCGAAATTGACCAAAGCGTTCCCCTTTCACCGGCAAGGCGTGTTTGATCATGACGCCCAAGTCATGGCCAGAGAGATTGCGAATCGTGTCTTGCACATCGATGTATTCCGCCTTTGCCTCGACACGTCGGTTGATTTGGTAATACTTCCCCTTCCCGACCACCAGATAGACTGACTCGGACGGGTTTTCAACCTGAATGGTCCACTCATTTTCATGCTTTGCATCAGGCCCGAAATGATTCCACTTCCCCGCGGGATATGTGAACGCGCTGGCGATCGTGTAGGATTCGCTCCCGACGCGAACCTCAACAGAGCCATTCGCCACCACCTTCAATGCATAGTTCACCCGATGCTCCGCCTGTGGCGTGATGACGCCCAGATCACGAATGTCGGCCTCCAATGTCTTGCGAATGGACTGGTACTGATCCAGAACATGAACGTTCCGGATGACGATCGGAAAATCGACATTGCGCACCTTGTTTCGAAATTCGATCGTGTTGGCTTCGCCCGGATGGATCAAGTCCGCGATGTCCAGCACGTACCGATACGGATACTCGCCCAGCGCCACCGGCGCGGACTCGCTGACCGCGCCGGTCCAGGGCCGCCAGTCGCCGCTGTAATGGACGCGGAACATCTGATGCAACTTGGAATAAGCGAAATAATAAGCGCCCGAGTTGGTCTGATAGATGTCGCCGGGATAATTGATCAGACGCTCGCCATCAACGTTTTTGCCGTTGACTTCAACATGCAACGCCCAATGGGCGCCGCCGGTCGGATTGCGCGGCGGCATTTCCATTCGTGCGTCCAGATCCAGGTAAAAATGCTTCTGACTCGCCGGCGCATCGAACGACATCTTCACCGTCTGACCGGCAGAGAGGCGCGTCTCCGCCTGCTTCAACGCCACGGCCGCGCCTAGAGACGCGCGTTGAGCGGTCAAAAGCATTACAACCATCATAAACAACGCCATCATTATGGAATCTCCAGTTATGCCCTGTTTTATCGCCGGCGACGCGCTCCCAGCAATCCGGCCGCGCCTATCAGCAGGATGGACATCGCAGCTGGCTCCGGAACGGGCGTTCCAGTGATGATCAGCCTCGGCCGGGGCGTGTCGCCGGGGGCGGCCGGATTATTGAACGCCTGGCTCTGAAATTGAATCACGTCAATGTCCGCCGTGTCGTCCGACCAGCCATTGTTGGGCATGTACAGCCGAAACGCCGAAAAAGCCCGGTGATTCGCGAAATCATCCTGGAGCTGGCTGGTTACATCCACCGTCAATCCCACCACCGTTCCGTCGAGGGCATCCGCCGCGGTCAGGAACGTGCCGACCGTCGACAGCGCGGCTGAGTTAAAGTCGGACGCAGTGATCTCCCCGTTCCCGACAATATGATCCAGGGCAATGTCGCCGACGCTGCCGTTATCGGACACAGATATTCGGTTGCGCAGCGTGCCGTCAATGATGGGCTTCGCATCGTCCACGATCTGGAATTGCGCGGATGTAATCGTGGAAAACATCCCGGCCAGACCGGAAAGATTGAATTCCACAATGCCCCGCTCCTCCACTTCGGCGCTGCCGTCGGTGCGGCTGCCCACCTCGATGCGGGTGTTGCCCGTGTTCACAATCCCGCTGGATTGAACATACCCGTCAGTCGCATCCGTTGTGCCGATTTTGACGGTGTTCACCGAAGCGCCCGCCCATGGGGCAGCGCCGATCAACAGACCGGCTCCAACGATCCAGCGCAGGCAATTTCCGCTTTTCCGAGACATCATTGCTTCCGACATACCGACCTCCTGTAAAAAAGGGTTGTCCGACTCTGAAGAAAAAAAACGCATTATTCCCGGTCCCACCAATTGGTTGAACCTGGAACCGAATAGTTGAAATAACCCAACTGCGGATAAGGATTTTCGCGGTCTTTGGCTCTGATCGATGTGGCGTGGCCGTCGCACCACAGCACATTGACAGATCCGTTATGGCGGGCATCGGGGATGAAATTCGTGCTCATCACATCATTGACGACGTAGTAGCCGGCGATCACGCCGGGCATGCCGCCTCTGATCGAATCCGTCAGTAAGATGGTTTGCGTGGAATTGCGCACCTGATTTCGTTTGGCGGGAATATACATGAGTCCAGGGTTGGTAGTGACCCGCAGGCTGCTGCCCAGATTGTAGTGGTTATACCCATACTGAACGTACGACCAAAGACCCGCGGTCATGGGCGTGCTGGACGACACCACACCGAAATCAGGATAATTGAACTCGGTGAAGGAGGGGCACTGGAGAATTTTGACCGTCTGCAGCAGGCGCATCTCCCAAAGCCGCCCGGCCCATTTCGTTGGCGGATTGCTCGGCGGCGCGCCGTCGCCGTAGGGAGGGTAAAAATTATTCGACTGCTCGGCGTATATGGAGAAGACAATGCCCAATTGCCGCAGATTCGAGAGACAGGAGATGCTCTTGGCCGCCTCCCGCGCCTTGTTCAGCGCCGGCAGCAGCATAGCGATTAAAATACTTATGATTCCTATAACGACCAGTAATTCCACCAATGTAAACCCGCCATCCCGCTTAACGACCGAAAGCCGTGAAGAGGAATTATACGGCATCCGTCCAACAGACCCGACCCATATGACCCGGTTAGAGCCGCTTCGATCGTGCATCACAAACTCCTTTTGAGTAAATCAGGCCGCGATGCGGTAATTCATAATAATGAATTTTCGGAGGCTGTCAAGGAAATTTTTTCTCCAGAGCAATTTCCAGGAACATCTCGCGATTTCAACAACGCGCGGCATGCACTGCGGGCGGTATCGGCAACCCGCCCATCATCCAACCGCCTGGGTTGATTCACGAACGATCAAACTTGGATCCAGCTTAAGCTGCATTTGCGCAAGTGGCGATTTCTCCAAAAGTTGGATCAACATCGCCGCAGCCTGGCGGCCGTTCTCTTCCAGCGGCACATGCACCGTGGTCAGGGCTGGTTCGGACAGTTGGACGGCCGGCGCCCAGTCTTCATACCCCATCACCGACACGTCCCATGGGACGCCCAAACCGCGCCGGTTCAAGGCATGGATCGCCATCACCGCCAAAGCGTCATCGCCGGCGAAGATGGCGGTTGGCGGCTGTTTCAACGCCATCAACCGGTTCACGGCTTCATAAACGGTTTGCTTGTCGGCCGGATCGGCGTCGGCAATCAATCCGGGATCGACCGTCAGCCCCGCCTCATGGAGGGCGGCCGTATAACCCAGCAACAACTGTCCCACGGCATAAACGCGAAACGGCGAGGGCAGCCGCCAATACGGGCGGCAGATCATGGCGATGCGACGATGGCCCAGTTCCAGCAGATGCTCCGTCCCCAGTCGTCCGCCGCGAAAATCATCAATGGTGACGGCGGGCACTTCCCGCCCGTCGTCCAATCGTTGCGGAGAACCATGCACCAGCACAATCGGAATGCCCGATTCGGCCAGTTGTCGGGTATCAGCGGAAAGAAAGCAGGCTTTGTCAAGGATAAAGCCGTCGGAGAGGCGGGTCTCATACAACTCAACAATCCGCGCCACGGCGGCCGAGTGGTCGGGCTTTCCCACCCCCGTCGGCAGCGAGTGCATGACCGGATAATATCGCCGCTCCAGTGCTTCGCGGGAGGCGGCATTAAAAATCTGGTTGGTGTAGGTTCGACTGCGCTCATCGGCCTCCCCGACGGCGATGCCGATATGGCGCAAGGGGCTTTTAATCGAGTGGCGGAGTCGGACGGCTTGATAATCGAGCCGGTCGGCCATCGACATGATCCGGCCGCGCGTCTGCTCGGAAAACTTCATACCCGGCGTCTGGTTCAATACATGCGCGACGGTGGACTGACTCAGTCCCAGCCGACGCGCGATTTCCATCGTGGTCGGCCTGTGCTGTTGCTGCCTGGATGCAATGCTTATTATCCTTTTGGCTGACATCAATCGGTGATTATAGAATGCGGCCGGGAACATTACACCTCTTCGAACCCAGTTCGCAGACATCGAACTGCGGGAGGCATTGAATCGGCTGATGAGGTCTTATCATCCGGGCACACTGGTCGATAAAAAGAGCCATTTGGTCTATGGGCCGGGGTACACCAACTCCGATACGATGTCGGAGGCGAGGGCCTTGGCCGAGGGGTTGTGGCCGGGGGAGTTTGCCAGTTCGTATCCGATCTCGGCATGGAAGCGCACCTATCGGTGGGATGATGGGGGGATCGATCAATGGTGGGCGGAGATCGGGAGGGATACTTCCAAGGTGCGGTTTACCATCAACCCGGTGGTGAGCGTGGACTGTGGGGTCTGGCTCTACTTTGAGCGGTGCGGAAGCGGGCATGGGGTGACGATGGAGACATTCGACAATCAGGGAGACCATGCCGCGGATGAGAATACGTTTGG
>JADLBV010000076.1 GCA_020847545.1 Phycisphaerales bacterium | reverse complement strand
CGTCAAGGGTAATATTTGCACAAACCGGCTCGGCCATGCGCCGCATCATGCGCTATAATTCATCCCGGCGCAACCGCAAGAATTTGCTATTTGTTGAAGATGCAACTATCGTGCCGAACGGGATTGCCTCGGTCCCCGAAATATCCGGCGGGAGTTTCTGGTAATAACTCACCGGCTCCAGCGTCTGTTCGTTGCGATAGACCCCAAGATGCCCAAGGCGGGCTTCCGGCAGCAGCCTCAGCACCCCTTCGGCCATGCCCAGTCCTGCCCGCAGAATCGGAACCAGCGTGACTTGTCTGGACAAAACCCGTCCGGTGGTCCGTTCCATCGGCGTCTGCACCGGCCGGGGGATGGTCGGCCAGTCGCGCGTCACCTCATAGACCATCAGCGAGGCGATTTCGTTCAACAATTCCCTGAATTTTCGATGGTCGGCGGTGAAATCACGCAACTCGGTCAGCTTCGTGTGAATGACCGGGTGATCGATCAGATTCAGGTTGGAGAAGGACATAATCAGATCACATTATTTCAACATGCCTGTCTGTTTGGCGTAGTTGAAGACCCCGCCGGCCTCGATGATCGGCAGAACATCCCCCAGCGGCTTCAGTTCGTGGCGATTGCCGGTGGTCTTGTTCAGTAGAAACTGGTCGAGCATGTGGACTTCCAGTTCATCGCCGGTGCGAATCTGTTCCACCAGCCGGGCGGCGGATTCAATCGGCACCAGATAGCCGCCATTGACGCTGTTGCGAAAGAAAATCCGGGCATAAAATTCGGCGATCACGCAGGTGATCCCCGCCTCGGCCAGTGCCAGCGGCGCGTGTTCACGCGATGATCCACAACCGAAATTTTTTCCGCCGATGACGATCTGGAATTGGCTCTTGAACTGTTTGAGTTCGACAAAGGGGATGTTCCCATCCGGCAGCCCGCGCTGACCCTCGGGGACGGAACTCATCGCGTACATGCCGAAATACTTGCGTTCCTCGGCAATGGCGGGATTAAAGGCCAGATATTGCGCGGGGATGATCTGATCCGTGTCGATGTTGTCCCCCAGTACATACGCCTTGCCGCTGATCACCGGTTCCATGCTGACAATTCCTTTGTAGAGGACTCACTTTTCATTTGTGCATGTATCTCGAACATCTGTATTCATACCCCCTCCCCCGGTATTTCCGGGGGAGGGTTGGGGTGGGGGTTATTTCGAGCCGAGACATTAAGAACCCTCTCCCCAACCCTCTCCCTGAGTACAGGGAGAGGGAGTAAATTCGTAGATGTTCGAGAATCTTGCACGGCCATTTAGGATAGTTGCCCTCGGAGTCGTTGTACAGTTTGACCCCGGCACATTGCGGCCGGCGGACATCGGCCTACAATCCATCCGCTCAAGACCATGGCACTGCTGCTGAACGCAAAATCACTCGGTAAATCGTATGGCCCGCGCCGGTTGTTTCAGGAGATTTCCATCTCCTTCGACGATCAGGAAAAAGCGGGGCTGATCGGGCTTAACGGCGCGGGAAAATCGACTTTATTGCGCATTTTGGCGGGAATTGAGTCGCCCGATGAGGGGGCCATCGAACGCCGCAGGGACATGCGCATCGGTTATCTGGCGCAGGAGGATCTGTTTGAGGCCGGGCAGAGCGTTCAACAGGTGCTGGAAAAGGCGGGCGAACAGCGCTTTGTCGAGGAGAATCAACGCCAGACTCAGGTGCGGATTTTGCTTGGGAAGACAGGATTTGAAGATGCAAACCAGCCGGTGGAGTCGTTGTCGGGTGGTTGGAAAAAACGGCTGGCGATTGCCTGCCAGTTGATCCGACAACCCGATTTATTATTGCTCGATGAGCCGACCAACCATCTGGATTTGCAGGGGATTTATTGGCTGGAAGGATTGCTGAAAAACGCGCCGTTCGCTTATGTCGTCATCAGCCATGACCGGTATCTGCTGCAAAACGTGATGAAACGGATCGTGGACCTGGGGACGGCCTATCCCGATGGTTATTTGAGCGTCAATGGCGACTATACGGAATTTCTCCGTAGAAAAGCTGAATTTCTTGGCGGCCAGGCGCAGCAGCAACAGGCGCTGGCCGGCAAGGTTCGACGGGAGATTGAATGGCTTCAACGTGGCGCCAAGGCCCGCACCACCAAGGCCAAAGGGCGCATCGAGCAGGCCGGGCAGATGATGGCGCAGTTGGATCAGCTCAAACAACGCAACGCGCAGGCCGGGTCGGTGCAAATCGATTTTTTGGCGACGCATCGACAGACGCGCAAACTATTGCAGGCCAACAAGTTATCCAAATCGATGGGAGAAAAGACCCTCTTTGGCGATCTGGATTTGGTTTTGTCGCCAGGGGACAAGTTGGGGTTGCTTGGCCCAAACGGCAGTGGTAAATCGACGTTGATTCGCATTCTGGCGGGGCAGATTCCACCCGATTCGGGTGAAATTCGCACAGCCGAGGGGTTGCGGGTGGTGCTCTTTGAACAGGCCCGTGGGCAACTGGATCGCACCCAAACATTGCGTCTGTCGCTGGCCCCCGGCGGCGACAATGTGATCTTTCGCGAACAATCCATGCATGTGACGGCATGGGCGAAGCGGTTTTTATTTCGCTCGGACCAGCTTGATTTGCCACTCTCTGAACTGTCCGGCGGCGAACAGGCGCGGGTCTTGATGGCCCGCATGATGCTCAAGCCGGCCGATGTGCTGATTCTCGACGAACCGACCAACGACTTGGACATTCCATCATTGGAAGTGCTGGAAGAAAGTCTGGAAGAATTTCCCGGCGGCCTGATTTTGGTCAGCCACGACCGCCATCTGATCGACCGATTGTGTACGGATATTCTGGCGCTGGATGGTGATGGTGGGGCGCGTTATTTCGCGGATTTATCACAATGGGAACAATCGCGACAGGAATCTGAAAATGCCGCGAGTTCGCGTAAAATGGACACCCGCGCCCCGCGACAGGAGACTCGAAGCGGCATTCGTCGGCTGACATACAAGGAACAGCGCGAATGGGAACAGATGGAGGATCGGATCACCGCCGCCGAGAAACAGGTGGAAGAGCTGCACCAGAAGATGGAGGATCCGAAGGTTCTGGCCGATCATGTGCAGTTGGCGGAAGTCTGTCGTCAAATGGAATCGGCCCAGTTACAGGCCCGGCAGTTGTGGGCGCGTTGGGAAGAATTACAGGCCAAACAGCAGGCGTGAAACATCATGCCGTGGATTATTGATTATCAACTGGTTTTGGAGCAGATGCACGCTCAGGGGATGCGTTGTTTGTATTACAACAGCGGGGCGTTTGGGTTTCAGGAGGGGCGGGAAGTGGGTGTGTTGGGGTTTGTGGGGCCGGCGGATGAGACGATTCGGCCGGAAGTTCGGGAACACATCCGGGAAGTGGCGCCGCCGTTTGAGCAGACACTGGCGGCATTGGCCAGGCGAATCTGGCGGGAACATATTGGCGGGCGGGCGTGGGTGATGCCAAAAAGCCATTGGGCGCATGAACTGGAACATGGTTCGCGGGAATGGATGGCGGAGGCGTTGGAACAGATCGGGTTGGATGCCGGGCTGCTGGCGGGGCGGAATAATGGGGCGGCGATTGAGTTTGCCAGCGAGGAGGGGGAGCGATTTGAGTTGTTTATTCGAAAATTACTGCAACTGCTGGTTGGCAGCGATTTTATGATTGCATTTCCGGGTCATCCGGTGGTGTGTACGGTACATCACCACAAGCAGTTGTGGTGGATGAGTAACGATCCACAACTAATGGATCAGATCGATCCTGATTAGTTTTGATGATGGGCGCACAGTCGGCGGTATGTGCCGCCGGGCTGGCATTCGCGAAAGAGGATGGCCAGATCGGGGTGGACTTGAATCAGGGCGATGGCGGTTTCAAATCGGGGGTTGGCCAGAAAGGCCTCGGCGACGGCGGCGAGGGGTTCATTGATGGGCATTCGGCCCAACTGGTGCCACAAGGCCCGCGCGGCGATGTTGTAGTCGCATCCATCGAGCAACTTGCGCCAATGCGAACGATCGGACAGTCCAAAAATCATGCGGAACTCGCGCAGCATGGGTCTATTGAGATTGATCGGCATGGATTGGGAGCGACTTAAGTTTGGCGGCGGGGCGAATTGTGGGGGTCGAATTTTATAGGATGGTTTTGATATGGGACGATGTTTCAATGATGCGTGAAAATTGGGGCATCGTGTTGATTTTGGTGGTGGGGGCGGGGTGTATTGCGCCCAGGCCTCCTTTGTCGGTGAAGGATCCGGATCCTTCGATAAAGATTCCGGCGATGAAGGTGGCGGTGGAGAAAAAAGATTTGGTGGCCGCTTGTCAGATGGTGCGGGATTTGGAGAGCGATGATCCGGCCGTCCGGTTGTATGCCATTGAGGCGTTATATCGGCTGACGGGGGAGCGGTTTGGGTATCTGTTTTATGCCGATGAAGATCAGCGTGAGCCGGCGGTGAAGCGCTGGCGGCAATGGGCGGTGGAGAATGGTTGCGAGGGGTTTGGGCCACCTGCGACAGCGCCGGCGGATGGAGAGAAGAAACCATCGTGAAGCCGAATCAGGAGCCAACATTTTTGAAGTTGAGGATCGACAGCGATCCGGCTAAGGTGGCATCGGTGCGCCATGAGGTGGAGGCGTATTGCCAACGGATTGGTCTGGATGATAAAGCCTGTTGCAACATGGGTTTGTGTGTGAATGAGGCGTTGGCGAACGTGATTTGTCATGCGTATCATGGAGAAGCCGGCCGGCCGATCGAGGTGGGGTTGGATGTGAAGGATGGGCGGCTGACGATCACGATTCGCGACTGGGGGAGTGGCGAGAACCCCATCGCCAAGCTGAACCATAAGCACGACCCGATGACGCCGGGGGGGCTTGGGATGGTTTGTTTGCGGCAGTTGATGGATGAGGTGGTTTTTACGCCGCAGCCGGATGGAATGCTGTTGACGATGTCGAGTCGGTGTCGGCACAATGGTTGTTCTGGTTAGCCGTAGCCGTAGGCGGGAGCGAAAATCATGGTGGATTTGAAAACCGCATCCGATTTGGTGTCATCAGCCCGTCAGGAGGGTCAGACGGTCGTCGTGGCGATTCGTGGCGATATCGACCTGCACAACAGCACGGAACTTCGGACGGAATTGCTGGACATTTTGATCAAGACATCGGCGCGCAAGCTGGTTTTGAATCTGGAGCAGGTTCCATACATCGACAGCAGCGCGGTCGCGGTGCTGGTGGAGTTGTTGCAGAGATTGCGCAAAAGCGGGGGGAAGATCGTGTTGACGAATTTGCAGCCGCGGGTGCGCGGGTTGCTGGAGATCGCCCGGCTGGACACGATTTTTGTGCTGGTGGCCAATGAGGCCGAAGCGCAGGGGAAATAAGATTCTCCCGTCGATGCGGTTTGCGGCGTGACGGGAGGCAAAATTCTGCCGATTTTCAACAGTGAACGCCGATGGGAAGGAGACGGGAATCGCTATAGAGAAGCGATGGGCCGGATTTCCCTGGTGAGGGTTCATGAAGCTGTTGGCGCGTCCATTTATTGCACTGGGCAACGGTACGGTTGAGTTGCTGAAGTTTATCGGCGGGATGGGTTTTTTGCTGGTGGACACGGCGGCGCAGGTCCGCCGGGGGTTGTTTTCGCCGCGCGGCAGACGGATGGGGTGGGCGAACCTGTGGGGGCAGATGAACCGGGTGGGGGTCAAGAGCATTCCGATTGTCAGTCTGGTCTTGTTTTGCATCGGGGCGATTTTGGCGCTGCAGATGGCGCCGACGCTGCGCGATTTCGGGATGGTCTCCAGCGTGGCGGATGTCATCGCCAAGGCGATTTATCGCGAACTTGGGCCGCTGGTGAGCGCGATTGTGTTGACCGGATTCGCCGGCGCATCCATCGCGGCGGAGATCGGGACGATGGTGGTGTCGGAGGAGATCGAGGCGCTGGAGGCGCAGGCGATCGATCCGGTGCGGTTTCTGGTGCTGCCAAGGGTGGTGGCGACGACGGTGATGATGGTCTGCATCGCGGTGCTGGGGGATGTGATGGGGATGCTCGGGGGGCTGGTGGTTTCGCAGCTCTTTCTGGGGATCGACTTTCGGCAATACCTGACGCACACGTTTGATATTCTGACCATGCAGGATTTTCTGACCGGGCTGGCCAAATCGGGGGTGTTCGGCGTCATCATCAGCTCGCTGGCCTGTTTCCTGGGGCTGGGGGTGAGTGGCGGCGCGCAGGGTGTGGGTGTGGCGACGACGCGGACGGTGGTGTTGACGATTGTGTTTTTAATCGCGACGGATTTGTTGTTTACGGGGGTGTTTTATTTTGTGGGGTTGTAAGAGGAATGTGCCACGGAGACACAGAGAGCACAGAGAAGAGAAGAGTAAACATGAGTAACGAGATTGACTTGGATTATGAGATGGAGCCGGATCCGGTGATGAATCGGATTACGAGTGAGATTATTGGGGCGGCGATTGAGGTGCATCGGCAGTTGGGGCCGGGGTTGCTGGAATCGATTTATGAGAATGCTTTGGCAATTGAATTTAACTTACGCAAGATTTCATTTGTGAGGCAGTCTCCCATTGATGTGCATTACAAGGGTCAAAACATTGGGGAGGCGCGATTGGATTTTGTCGTCGCGGAGCGGGTGATTGTTGAATTGAAATCGGTTGAATCCTTGTCGCGCATCCACTCGGCCCAGTTAATCGGTTATCTGAAAATCACCGGCCATAAACTCGGCATTCTCATTAACTTCAATGTTCCCGTACTCAAGGAAGGGATCAAACGCATCGCCAACTAACCTGAATTTTATTCTCTGTGCTCTCCGTGCCTCTGTGGCACATATATTTTATGCCCAAAAAAGCGATTCAAGTTCTGGATGTAACCAAGCGTTTTGGCGACAAAACCGTGTTGGACGGGGTTCGGTTGGATGTGGTGGAGGGGGAGACGCTGGTGATTCTTGGGGGGTCGGGGTCGGGGAAGTCGACGTTGTTGCGGTTGATGATCGGGAAT
>JADLBV010000075.1 GCA_020847545.1 Phycisphaerales bacterium | reverse complement strand
GCGCGTTGAAATCCGTGGAGGGGGGATTTGAAGTGATCATTGTGGATGATGGGAGTTCGGATGGGACGCCGGGGTTGTTGAAGGAGGCGCAGGGGAAGTATCCGTGGCTTCGGGTGTTGCGGATGGGGCGCAACGGGGGTCAGAGCGCGGCGTTTGATGCGGGGTTCAAGGCGGCCAATGGGCGGATCATCGCGACGATTGATGCGGATTTGCAAAACGATCCGGAGGAGATTCCGCGATTGCTTGGGTTGCTCGATGGGTATGACATGATTACGGGGTGGCGCAAGGATCGGCAGGATACGGGTTTTCGTCGTTGGCAAAGCCGACAGGCGAACCGGATTCGCAACTGGATCAGCCAGGAGACGGTGAATGACTCGGCCAGCAGCTTGAAGATTTACCGACGGCATTGCCTGGAGGGGTTGCAGCTTTATACGGGAATGCACCGGTTTTTCCCGACGTTGGTGAAGATGCGGGGGTATACCTGCCTGGAGGTTCCGGTGAAGCATTCACCCCGTTTTGCGGGGACGCCCAAGTATGGGTTTCGCAACCGTGCGCTGCGGGCGTTTGTGGATTTGCTGGCGGTGCGGTGGATGAAGAAGCGGTATATCCGCTACGAGGTGAGCGAAGTGAAGGGGGGTGCGTGATGATGAGGATTCAAGGGCATCAGGTTGGTGTTTGCAGTTGGTCGATTCGGCCGGTGGATTTGGCCGATCTGGCGGGGAAGGTTGTGGAGTTGGGGTTGTCGAGTGTGCAGTTGGCGCTGGGGGCGTTGATTGTTTTGGATGATGAGCGGAAACAGCAGCAGCTTGGGATTTTGCGACAGTCGGGGATTGAGGTGTCGGCGGGGATGATTGATTTTCCGGGGGAGGATTACACATCGATTGCGATGATCCGCCAGGCAGGCGGTTTTGCGCCCGATGAAACCTGGGAAGTTCGTCGGCAAATGACGATTGAGGCGGGAAAATTGGCGGCCGGGATGGGGGTGGGGAAGTTGTCGTGTCACATTGGTTTTGTGCCGCCGAGCAGTGCGGGGCATTATGAACCGATGGTTCGGCGGGTGCGGGATGTGGCGAAAGAACTGGCGAATCTGGGGGTGGAATTGCTGATGGAGACGGGGCAGGAGGGGGCATCGGAATTGCTGCAATTTCTCAATGATCTTGGGACGAAGAATGTTCACATCAATTTTGACCCGGCCAACATGATTTTGTACGGGGCGGGCGATCCGATCGAGGCGATTGGCACGTTGGGGAGGCATATTCGGCATGTTCATGTCAAGGATGCGGTGATGTCGGATGCGCCGGGGGTAAAGTGGGGGCGGGAGGTTGTGTTCGGCCAGGGTCAGGTGGGGCCGGAGCGGTTTCTGGAGGCGCTGGAACGGATTGGATATCAGGGGCCGTTGGTGATCGAGCGGGAGGCGGGTGAGGATCGGATGGGAGATGTTAGGGAGGCGATCAAGGTTTTGGAGGAGGTTGGGGTTAAAGTTTGAGTGCGTAGGACTGGAGTGAGGATTGAAATGGGGTGGGGGTCCAGCCGAAGTGGGAGATGAATGGGGCGATGTCGGCGATGTTGTCTTCCTGGCTCATCTGAATTTGGTCGCGGTTGAAAGGGAGTATCGCGGCGGGGGTGATGTGGGTTAGGAATGAGGCGAACCATGCGGGGATGGGGGCGGTGAGGCGGGGGTGGCCGACGATGGCATTGCTGACGATGCGGTAAAATTGAGGCCATGTGAAGCGGTCGGGACCGGCGAGAGGGTAAATCTCGCCGATGGAGTTTTCATTATCAATGGCATCGACAAAGGCGCGGGCGACATCATCGACGAAGATGGGTTGAAGCAGGCCCGCGCCCTTTTGGCCAAACAGGCCAGCGCCGAAATAGGGCATGAATAGGAAGGGTGGGGCGGATTTGCGTGCCCAGCGGGCGACTTGTTGCATGAATTCACCATTTGGGCCATGGATGATGGAAGGGCGGAAGATGGTCCATTTCAGTTGGCTTTGGCGGAGAGATTGCTCGGCGTTGTATTTGGATCGGTGGTAGAGACTGGCGGCGTTGGGGCGGGCGCCAAGGGCGGACATGTGAATGAATCGTTGGACATTTGCCAATTTGGCGGCATGGACAAGGGTTGAGGCGGATTGTTCATGCAGGCGCTGATAGGTGATTCCATGCGAAGGTTTTTCGCGGATGATGCCGATGAGGTGAATGATGGCATCGCAATGGTGGAGGGCCCAGAGCAAGAATTTGTTATCGAATAGGTCGCCAACGATGAGGTGCAGGTTGGGGTGGGTGATGGGCAAAGAGGTACGGTGGATGAGAGCGCGAACGGTGTGATTGCGGGAGAGAAGTTGTTGCACGATGGCTTGGCCGACGAATCCGGAGGCGCCGGTGAGGAAGATGGTTTGGGGCATGGTGAAGCTGCTCCGGATGGATGAATCAAACCCGCGAATGGGTTGTGGCGTATTATATGATGACCGGGTGGCGATGGATGCGGCGTCCGGCTATAATGTTGCAGGGGTTGGCCGTATGAATATGCGGCAGGGTTAGGGCGATAACGGGCGAAGGCTTTGGCGGAGACGCGCAACAAAGTTCTGGTTCTCGCGGGTCAATCGACGACCAACGCCTCCATCATCGACACACTTCGGGGGGTTTGCGATCTGGCGATCACCGACAGCATTGATCAGGCGATTGAGCTGCTTCGTCACGATCATTACGACGCGATCTTTTCAGATTCGGCTGATTTTCTGCCTTTGGAGCGGGCGCTGGTTTCGCAGCAGGCGAATCTGGTGTTGAATACGATCGGGGAGGGGGTGTGCATCGTGGATGGGGAGGCGCGGTGCAACTGGATGAACAAAAAGATGCAGGCCTGGCCGGCGCGGGTACATGAAAAAATCCGCCGAACGTGCCAGGAGGCATTTGAACTGTTCAGCAAGCAGACTTCACCCCACCCCAACGAAACACCCACCTTCAACCGATCCAAACGATATTCACTCAACATTGAAGAACAGCAGTTCATGGAGATGATCGCCTCGCCGGTGATCAGCCCCGCCGGTCAGGTGGTGCAGGTGGTCGCGGTGGTGTGGGATGCCACGGGGACCCGGCGTTTGCAGCAGAAGATTGACGCGATTGACAAGGCGGGCCGGGAACTGGTGAGGCTGGAGGCGGATTCGCTGAGCAAAATGAACGTGGGGCAGCGGCTGCATCTGCTGGAAGAAAAGATCATCAGCTATACGCGCGACCTGATGCACTTTGATCATTTCGCGATTCGGCTGCTGGACCGCAAAACCAACAAGCTGGAGGTGGTGATCGCGCACGGGCTGCCCAATGATTCGCTCAACATCGAGATGTTTTCCGAGGCCGAAGGGCACGGCATCAGTGGGTATGTCGCGGCGACGGGGCGATCCTATATCTGTCCGGACATCGAGCGCGACCCGCGGTATGTCATCGGGCTGGATCAGGCCAAGAGCAGCTTGACGGTTCCTTTGCGGCTGCACGACAAGATCATCGGAATTTTGAACATCGAATCGCGGCAGCGGGCGGCGTTTAATGAGGATGACCGGCAATTCGCTGAGATTTTCGGGCGGTATGTGGCGATTGCGCTGAACATCCTCGATTTGATGGTGGTGGAGCGGGTCAGCACGAGCCACAAGGTGACCGATGATGTCTGTTCGCTGCTGGCGGGGCCGCTCAATGACATTCACATTGACGCCGGGGCGTTGATGGAGGAATTCATCGGGCATGACGAGCTGCGGGCCAAGTTGCAGCAGATCCTGGACAACGTGGGGGTGATGCGCAAGACGATGCGTCAGGCGGCGGATGGCCCCAATTCGATTCTGGGGGCGCGGGATGTGGAGGGTGGAACCGATCCGCTGCTGGCTGGGACGCAGGTGCTGGTGGCGGACGATGAGCAGAACATCAGACTGACGATCGGGGAGATTTTGAGAAAATACGGCGTGACGGCGACGCTTGCGGCCAATGGGACCGAGGCGATTGAGTTGCTGGAACGTCAGGATTTTGATCTGGTCATCAGCGACATCAAGATGCCGGACAAAAGCGGGTCTGAGATATTCGCCGCCACACGGTGTAAAAAACCGATGCCGCCGGTGATTTTGATGACGGGGTTCGGGTATGACCCCAACCACAGCATCATGCGGGCAAGTCAGGAGGGGCTGCACGCGGTGATGTTCAAGCCATTCAAGGTGGAACTGTTGCTGGGCGAGGTGCGCAAAGCCATACAGAGCCGGCAGGCATCGGCATCTGCGAAGGGATGAACGATCAGCGGCCGACTTGTCGGCCGGTGAGGGCGCGGGCGATGGAGGAGGGTGAGCCGGCGTTTTGCTGCTGGCGTTCGGGTTCGATGATCTGGGCGCTGAGCCGACGATTGCCTTCCACCGGCGGTTTGCCGATGATCTGGGCGATCTGATTCACTTCCATCTGCTTGGCCGCGAGCTGTTTTTCCAACTCATCAAGCTGGTTTTCGATGCTCTGATATTCGCGAAACGCGGCATCGTACAACTGTTCGCCTTCGTTGATCCATTCACTGAATGACTTGGACATGTTGAATCCTCGCTGATGTTCCTTGCAAATACTCCGCCGAAGACCGTTTTACGGATATATGATCATTATCGGCGATTGCAAGGGTGGACAAAAGTGGCAAACACAAGGTCTGATAAATCCTGGCGGGGGACTTTCCAGCAGCCGTGTAGGTCCGGCTCCGCCGGACATTGATCCGCGGCGTTGTGCGGAGGGTCTAGTGCGTTTACGATTTTGCCGTGGGTGGGGTGATGAGAATTTGGCTCTATTGGAGAAATTATGATTCGCAAGGTGATTGTAACGGGTTCGGTCATGGCGTTGGCGGGGGTGTTGGCGTTTGCCGAGCCGGCGGCGGAGCCTTCCACGCAGCCGGTGGCGGCCGAGGGGCAGAGCCGAACGACCGATGGCGGGTTGGTCATTACGGAATTGAAAGCGGGTAACGCCGGGGCGCAGGATGGGGACATTGTGCTGGTGCATTATGTCGGGACGCTGGACAACGGGACGAAATTTGATTCCTCGTATGACAATGGCCAGCCGATCAAATTCACGCTGGGGCAGGGAAATGTCATCAAGGGTTGGGATCAGGGGTTGGTCGGCATGGTGGTGGGTGAAAAACGCCGGCTGGTGATTCCGCCTTCGTTGGGGTACGGGGCGGAGGCGAAAGGGCCGATCCCGGCCAATTCAACGTTGCATTTTGATGTGGAACTGATCGGGCTGGTGCGGTTAAGTCATTAACCGTACCAGCCCGTCTGGTTAAAAAAAAACACAACCTCATCAAGACGCCGTCGCCAGCGCCCTGCGGACGTTTTGCAACTGCTGGCTCAATGGGACCGACAGCGGTGGCGCTGCGCGGAGCAGGTTGTCCACCTGTTGGACGATGGCACGGGCCTCATCCTTGTTGTTGGTGTGGGTCAGTGCGTCGGCCAGGCCGATCAACGATTCGATGTTGTTGGGGTCCAGTTTCAGGGCATTTCGGAAGCTGGTGGTGGCGTTGTCCCACTGTTGAAGTTGGGCATAGATTCTTGCCAGCGTGTCGTGCAGCGTGGCCACCGAGGGGTTTAGGGCAACCGCCTTTTGGGACCATTGCAGGGCTTCGGGGAGGTTTTTGCCCATTTGCAGCAAGGTGTAGGCGAGCTGATTCATCGCCACGGCATGGGTGGGTTCCTTGTCCAGGGCGGTGCGATAGGCCGATTCGGCCGAGGGGAGATCGCCGAGACTTTCATAGGTCGAACCGAGAAGAATATAGAAATCGCCTCTGGCCTGCGGATTGGCGGAGAGCTTTTTGAGCAGGTCGCGGGCGCGTTCGAGGGCGGTTTGCTGGCCGTAACGCTGCCCCAGGTCGTACCAGGCGCGGGCCAGACCAAGTTGTTCGTCGAACGAGTCGGCCGGGAGGAAGGGGATGACCTGCTGGATGCGCTGTTCATCACCCGATGCGCCGCGGGGGGCCAGGGGGATGAGCGTCAGCCACAATTCGCGCCACTGGGCGGAGTTTTTGGCCAACGGCAAAATGATGGCGGCGGCCTCCGCGGTGCGGTCTGACATGATCAGGGCACGCGCGTAGACGCTGACCAGTTGAAGATTTTCCTTGGGGTTGGATTTGGCCAGTTGCTCATACGGCTTGAGCTGATCCATGGCGGCCGGCACATTGTTGAGCGCCAGTTGGGCCTCGGCGATGGCGATGTCGGCGCCGCGGGGGTCCTGCATGGAACGTTGTCGCCAGTTGCGGGCGGCGACCAATACATCCGTGGGCCGACCGGCGGCCGCGAAGACCTGCACCGCCAGTCTGGCGGCGTCCGGGCTGGTGGGCAGGGCGTCCATGGTGCGCTGCGCAACCTGCATGGCGTCGTTGAGCTTTCGCAGTTTCAGATAGTCGCCGATCAGTTGTGCCTGCAATGGGAAAAATCGCGGGAATCGATCGGCCAGCGGGCGCAGTGCGTTGGCCTCCTGTTCGACGATCTGGCGGAGCTTTTCGTTGGTTTGGGCGGCCGGTTCATTGGACTCTTTGGCCTGTGTAACCACCTGCTGGCTTTTGGCGGTGGAGTCATTGAGGATTTTGAGCGTCTGGATGGCCGCTTCGTTGTTGGGTTCATGGGACAGCACATCGATCAGGTCGCGGTAGTTGCCACCCTCCTTGTTGGAAGCCAATGCCGATGCGCGGTCGCGCAGATTCTGGATATCCCTGTTGCCGGGGATGGCCTTGAGGGCCTCATCGGCAGACGAGACGGCGTGGGCGAAATCCTCCTGTCGAATGTAATACGAGATCAGCCGGATGCGGATGTTCGCATCGGCGGGGGCGGCTTTGATGGCGGCCTGGTACTGCCCGACGGCCGCTTCGTTGCCGACATAGCGGGCGTTGAACTCAGCGCGGATCAATTCGGCCCGGCCGGGGGAGAGTTTTAACCCGTCGAGCCGTGCGAGAATCTGCCTGGCCTGATCCATGTCGCCGCGCGAGGCATAAAAATCGGCGGCGGCGTCGATGGTGGCGGCATCCACCTCGGAGGCTTTGAGCAATTGTGCGAATATCTTGTCGGCGGCGTCAAAGTCACCGCGCTGACGCTGCACCTGGGCCAGGATCAGCAACCGTGCCGGATCGTTGTCGGATGCGGGCACACCCTGTAGCAGCGTTACCGCCTGATCGAGATTGCCCTGTTGGGCGTACATCATGGCGATGCGGCGGCGGGCGTCGGGCGACAATGATGGACTGGCGGCGGCGCGGTCGAGGTATTTGCGCGCCTCATCAAACCTCGTCTGGCGTTGCAGAAGGCGAACGAGGTCGATCAGGATGTCGATGGAGCCGGGTTTGAGGCCGACCGCCTGCGTCAATTGTTCAACGGCGACATCGGCGTGGCCGCTCTCTTCCATCGCCTTGGCCAGCAACAGGTGCGGTTCAAGCAGATTGGGGGAGGCACGCGTCAGCTCAACCAGCAGCACGATGGCGGCGGCGTTGTCCTTATCGTTGCCGCTGCCCATCAGCCAGCGGGCCTGGGCGAGCTTCCAGCTATATCCTTCAGCGCCGGTGAGGGCTTTGTATCGCTCGATGGTCCGTTTGATGAATTCACGGTCGGCGTGGGCCGATGTGGAGGCCAACACGGCCGTCTGCACGGTGAGATTTTTTGGATACGCATCGCCCAGCGCAATCCACGAATCCCTGGCCTTGGGATCGCGGATCAGTTCCAAGTATTGGGCCAGCGCCAGTTTCCATTGCACCGGGTCGCCGCTCTGATTTTGGATCACGGATTGAAGATATTCCAGGCCGCGTTGCGATTCGCCGGCGGTGTTCAAATCAGAAGCGCGGGAATAGGCCAACGACGGCGTGATGCCGAATTTTTGTTCGGCGATGTCATAAATTCGACGTTCCAGCCCCATTTTGTAAGTCCGGCTGATCTCGGCCAATGACAACAGCGCATCCTGCGACAGGGGCCGCTGCGATTCGAGCGCGCCGCGAACGATTTCAATCGCCTGATCGCGCTGGCCTGATTTGGCCAGCAGCGTGACATAAATTCCAAGCGTTTCCGGTTCGTAGGGGACCTGTGTTTGCAGCGTGGTCGCCAGTTTCAACGCCTCTTTCATGTCGGCGGGGTTGCCGGTCTGTTCGGATTTGTAATACAGCGCCACCACGCCGGCGATGACCGAGCCGACGGTGGGGGAGCGGCGAATCGCCTCGCTGGCTTCGTCGATGGCGGCGTCAATCCGGCCGGTCATTGCCAGCAGGCGGGCTCGCTGGGCACGCGGGGCCGCCCAACCGGGGTCCAGTTCGCTGGACCGACGCCAGGCATCCAGCGCCAATTCGGTTTCGCGGATGCGCGCGTAAGCCTCACCGATCATGAACCGGATCACCGCGTTGGATGGATCGGACAGGACGGCCTTGTCGTACTGCTCGATGCGCTGCGGGGTGTCCAGGGTCGGATCCTCATATCGCGCCCGCAGGGTGATCGCCCAGGCGCGGGCGGCGTCGTCGTTCTTTCGACTCGCCAGCGCATCCACCACCGGCTTGGCATCGGCGCCGCGATTGAGCTGATAAAGCGAATAGGCCTTGATCGCCAGCAGATGGGTGTCGGTCTTGTCGGATTTCAGGTCCAGATTGGCCAGCCTATCCACCACTTCGGTGAACCGGGATGCCTGCCACAACCGGTCGATCAGCATTTGCAGCAACTTGGGGTCGCCGTGTTCGCTGACGATCTGTTCGAGCACCTTTTGGCCGCGATCAAACAGCCGCATGGAGTCGTACAGCCGCACCAGCAGCCTGACAAATTCGGGGGATGGCATCGGATGTTTGGAGGCGGTGTCCAGCCATTGGGTCGCCTCGGCCGTGTTGCCGGCATACAGATAGGCGAACGCCTGCAACAGCTCGAAGCGGGCATCGTCGGGGTGCTTGGCCCGCGCATCCTCGGCCCGTTTCAACACTTCGCTGACCGGTCGTTTGAGCTGAAACAGCAACTCATAGGTCAATTGATGCCCTTCAAGGTCCAACGGGGCCAGCTCATTGAGCTTTTCCGAATCGGCCAGTGCTTCCTGAAATTTTCGCAGTCGATATTGGCATTTGGCGCGGTTGCGCAGGGCTTCGATGTCGGCCGGGTCTTTGGCCAGCAGTTGGGTTGCCAGATCGATGGCCTCGGCATTGCGGCCCGATTTGTAATACAGATCCAACAGCAGATGCCGGGCGGCGGCGTCATCCGGCCGGTCCTGCAAATAGACCAGCAGATGGGCAATCGCCTCACCTAGATAATCCACCTTGGGGTCTTCCACTTCGCTGCGCGACTTGGCAAAGGCGAACCGCGCATCGAGGTCCTTGGGCCGTTTGACCAGATAACCCGACAGCGGATAGAGCGCCTCGGCATAATCGCCGCGCTGATAGGCTTCCATCCCGACGCGGCGGCGCTCCAGCAGCGCCTGCTCGTTGCGGTGCTGCTGCAACAGAACCAACCCCACCACCGTCCCGCTGATCACAATCAATGCCGTAATCAGGATGATCAGCCGGCGTTTGGTTTTTGGACGCATGCTCATGAGCGGGTTACCTTCCTTAGTATCTGCATCGCGGTGTTGAAAATGATCTTCAGATCAAGCCACCAGTTGCGCTTCTCAACGTATTCGATATCGTACTTGATCCATTCCTGAAAGTCGGTCCCGGCGCGGCGGGTGCGTTTGACCTGCCACAGACCGGTGACGCCCGGCCGCACGCTCAGTCGCGCTTCGCGCCACGGCGGACAATACTGGTTTTCCTTGAACGGGCTTGGGCGCGGCCCGACGATCGACATATGCCCCGCGAGCACGTTGAAAAACTGCGGCATCTCATCCAAATGGTATTTTCGCAGCACCTTGCCCACGCGCGTCAGGCGGGGGTCGTTTTCCATGTAAAACTGCGGCCCATCGGCCTGATTGCGGCCGCGAAGTTGTTCCTTGATCTGCTCGGCATCCTTGCGCATCGACCGGAATTTCACGCACGGAAATTCAACGCCACCCTTGGTTTCACGCCGATGAGCGAAGAAAAACGGCCGGCCATCCTCGATCCAGATCGCCAGGATGATAAACGGATACAACGGCAGCGTCAGCAACACCGCCGTTCCGGCAAAGGCCAGATCGAACAATCGCTTGAATACCCGGTCAAATATCGTGGATACCCGCGGCAGGGGGGCCTGCGGGATTTCGGTTGGCTCGATCTCCAGCCATTGAATCGCCTCGGTTTGCGGCCGGGCGGCGGGGTCATCCCACACCACGGCCGGGCCGATCACCGTGTTGAGTGCTTCCACCCGTCTTCCAGCCCCCACCCAGACGGGTCCGATGAATTTGGCACCGGTTTCGATGGTGGATTTGGGGTCGCGCCACACCTCCGCCTCTGCGCGATTGGCCCGGACGATCGTCTGGTCGGGGCGTTTCCACCGTTGAATCAGGTCGCGTAGGAATGTCGCCACCTCGCGGTCCAGGTTGCGGTCATAGACGCTCCCCTGCACCGATGCGGTCACCCGTTCGATGCGCGGAATAAACCGCCGCAGCCGCCGCCAACCGGAGAGCGGGTCCGGCGCCGATTGCCACAACTGAGCGATCTCGCGATCGGGCGTCAGCACCACCCGCGCCAGCCGAAAATCCTCCGAGGCATCGTAAAGCCGTTGAAACCGCACGAATCGTCCAATTTCATCGGTCACGACCCGCTCGCGATAACCGCGCTCGCGGTCATCGTGCAGGCGCACGAAAAAGACCTGCGGCTTGACCCAGGTCAGTGTCTCCATGATCTGAGACAACCGAAACAGCGCCAGCGTTCGCGGGTCGATCAGCAGGAAGAGTTCAGCGTGTTTGACGATCTGCGACGGCTCACCTTGACGCACCACCTGCACCCCGTGCGCCGCCCAGTAACGGGCGTGCAGTTGCAGCGGGTCCAGGCCCCAGATCGTGCGGCCGGCCGTGGTCGGCGCGGCGGGCGATTCCGCCGGGATCGCCGACGGGCGTTCGTCCATGACCGATTCAGCCGTGATCATCACCATTGGCCGGATTAAATGACTTCGCCACCGCGTGCGCCACCGGACCCATTCCGTTGCGCGCCCCGTTGGTTGATTTGCCGCTCTTGACCAGTGCCGACGCTTCGGCCGTGGCGTTTCGCGACATCGAACGCATCGACATTCGGCTCACCGAACGGTCAAAATCCTTGGCCTGCGCCCGGTTGAACACCACGCCCGCGATGGTGGCGCGAATGGCCGTCAGTTGGGCCAGCGCCTTTTCCACCAGTGGCCGTTGCTGCCCGCGTGAGACGGCCAAAATGACCCCATCCGCGTTGGCCGCCACGGGCGATGCCTCGATGCTGCCCAGGATCGGGCCGCTGTCGATCAGGATTGTATCATAATGCTTGCGTGCTTCGCCGATTAGCCGGCGCAACGCCGTCGGGGAGAGCGAACTGGCGTGGTGCGCGTGCGCCCCGCCCACCGGCAGAATCGCCAAATCCGCGATTTCGGTGTTGTGAATGTAATCCAGCAGCGAACGGTGCGCCAACGCCTCCAAAATGCCTTCGGGAGACTTGACGTTCAGCCGGTGTGTCAATCCGCCACCCACCAGGTCGCAGTCGATCAGCAGCGTGCGTGACCCGGATGCCGCGAACGACAACCCCAACGCCAGTGTCAAACTGGTCTTGCCATCGCCCGGCGACGCGCTGGTGACGGCGAAGACGCGCCGTTCCTCCACGTGCGACCCCAATTGCAACATGGTGCGTATCTGATGCACGCAATGCGCCGCGATCGCCGCCTGTTCCGGATCGGTCAGCAGGTCGGGCAGGTTTGGCAAAATACCCAGCAACGGCACACCCGAAACATCCGATGTCGGCTCGTCGCTGTAGCGATACCGCTGATCCAGCAGCCCAACCAACAGCAACAGCACGATCGGAACCGCGCCGCCCCCCACAAATCCAAGGGCGCTGGCCTGCTTGCGTTTGTCCTGTGATGGCGAAACAGGACGGTCACCATAGCTCAGCACATTCAGCCGGCCTTCCAATGCCTGCTGGGCGCGCTCTTTTTCCATTTTCTTTGAGTTTTCGGCCAGATTCTGGTCGGCCTGATCCACTTCCAGCTTCAACTTCTGAATTTTCGCCGCCCGCTCGCCGATCTCGGTGACCAGCTTGAGCTGCTTGTCGTACATCTTCTGCAAATATTCGATGTTGCGCTTCAGTTCATCCAGCGCCACCGGCCCGATGGTCGTTTCCGCTCCCTGCGCGGCCATGGTACCGAGCTGGTTGCCGTAACGCTTGCGATACATCTCTGTATAGCGGGCGATCTGCTGATCCTGAAATTCCAGCCGGCCGGTCATTTCGATCACCACGCGGTGGCGGTCCCCCAGCGTCTTGCGCATCGACTGGAGTTTGAAATCCAAATCCCGCCGGGTGGCGATCATCTGCGCCATCGTCGGGTCCACCATCGCGATCTGTTCGGGCGTCAATGACGAGGGATTGGTCGTGGCCGCGGCATTTTTGGGAGCCTGATCCATCGTCGATTCGGCCATTCCCAGCTTGATCTGCGCCTCGGTGAGCTGGCTCATGATCCTCACCAGCTCCTGCACGGCCGCGCTGTGAAACACCGCCACGTTTTCCGGCGTCCCATCCTGCTCCGACAAGGCCAGAATCTGATCCTGGTTGGAATTTTTCTCTCGAATCAGGCGATTTCGCTCATTGTCCAGATACGCCAGCCGGTCGCGGCGTTCGCGGCCGTCCACATCCTCAAATGTGTCCAGATACGCCCGGATGACCGTCTCCACCGCCACCATCGCCGCCTGCGGATTTTCATCCGTGTACGACACCATGATCAGCGAGCTGCTTTTCACATGCTGCACATTCAGGCTTTCGATGAAATTGCGAAACTCGCCATCGGTCATCCCGCGCCCCAGCGAGCGCCATTTGTCGCTCGACATCGCGCGCTGAATCACGCGCTGATCCTGCAACCGCGTCACCTGCGTCTCCATGTACGCCTGATACATGGGCATCACCACCGGCGCTTCGCCGATGCTGGATAAAAACGGCTTGATTTCGATGTAGCCGCGGCTCTGATACCGGGGGTTCTGGCTCATGTAACCAGCAATGCCGCCACCAACGGCGCACACCAGCGCCAATATCAACGCCACCAGATACCGTCCGCGCAGCAGCCGGTGCAGCTTGCGTAACGGTTGTTGCTGGGGGGCTTGTGCCTGCGGCTGGCCGGCAAAATCAAGCTGCGTCTGCCACATGTCGGTTGACGGGGCAAGATTGCGGTTGGGCATCGCCAGCGGACCCTGGGGAGTCTGTTCGTTCATTTCGTTATCCCTCCGTTCATCAGTAAACGGATAATTTTGGTGTTGGCGCCGATCAGCACGTTGAAAATCTCATCGCGGTCGGCCTCGCTCAGATCACCATTCATCACCACTTGAAACTGGGCGGCGCCAAAATAACGCCGCTGATAATCTTCCGCGGCGCGAAATACGCCGTCCATATCCCGAATAATCGGCACTCCCGGCACGATCATGAAGTCATAAACGTATCTTCGGGTCGTAAATTCATGCCCCCGACGCTCAAAAAGGTATTCCATCCCCGGAATCGTCATGTTCCCCGCCTTCCAATCGCGCTTGCGGGCTGAGATCATCACCTCTCCCTGGCCGGGATAGCAGACCGGAGGATAATGCCCCATCATGTCCCGCGAATCGCGGCACTGCACGATCAGCAGGCTCGCCCGTCGGTTCACATCCGCCACATCCACATACGTCCGGCTGATGATCCGGTTGGGCCGAAGCAGCTTCACCGCCTCGATCGGCACCGCCTCATCCTTGCCCACCCATGACCCGATAACGTACGGAACCTCATCCAGCGCCGCCTTGGCCTCGTCGTGAAACGCCTCGACGTTTTGCGGCTTGATGTGCGTGCTGTTTTCCATCGCCATGCCGCCCAGCAGCGCCGCCGTCACCAGCGGGGCCGTCGTCACCAGCAGAAATTTTCGGATGCGGTTGTTCATGACGTCTTTTGGTTCATCTTATTGCGAAGCCAGCGTGTATTTTGTCACGGGGATCATCGCCCATTTCAATATCCAGATGATGCCGTACAACAGCAAAAACGCGATGGGTAACATCAGCCAGCCGCTGTAATCGTGAAACATCTGACCCGTCTGCGGCGTGAAATAACCATACACCAGCGCCGTGGCCAAAATCCGCGGCACGTTGCACACAATCGCCGCGATCGGGCTGATCGCCAGCACCAGCAGCCGCACCGAGTTGCGCAGCGGCATGCCGAAGGCGAAGGCGTACACCACCAAGATCAGCGCGAAGACCATCCGGATACCATTGCACGCCTCGGCAATCGTCACCGGCTGGCCATTGATCGACAGCATGTTGCCCGACCGCTCCACATCCACACCAAACAGCACCAGCATCCATTCACTGATCTGTGCCGTATACGACTGGAGTGGAATCGCGATCTTCTGACGCAGCATTCCCGGCACCGGAATCAAAAACACCAGCACAGCGATGGCCGGGAAAAATCGAAACAGCACATTCTTCCCCAGCACCGACAGTAAACACCCCAGCACCGTCAACACCGCCCCGCAGTGCCACAATACCTGCCCGGCCATGTCGAGCCGCAGTGTTTTCAGCACCCACCACATGGCCCAGAACAACCCCTGCGCCGGCCAGTCCAGTTGACCGATCTTCGCCGGCCCAAGCCTGTAAAAACCGTAATAGGAACACATCCACCCGATCGCCACCAGAATCGGCCCGATGATCGTGAACGAAGGCCGGCAATGCCTCAGCCTCGCCCGTCGAACCCAGATCAACCAACCCGCCACAATCGGCACGATGAAAATATGGCTGTATTCCTCGTCGTTGGCCGCGATACGGAATATGTCCGCCCACGCATCAAACGTGACCCACACGCCCAGCGCGGCCAAAGCGACCGCGGCCACGAAGTGCCACGGTTTCCATCGCTCGCCATTGATCGACTGTATCGTCATCCGCGCTGTCTTGTCCCATCGTTCGCCGCGACAATCCGGTCCACCGCCGTCCGGTCACGCCGAACCACCACGTCGGGGCACACCACCGACCTCACCAGCACCGCGCCAGCCTCGACACGGGCACCTTTGAGCACCACCGCATCGTGAATCCGGGCCAAACCATCCACCTGCGCCCCTTCCTCAACAATCGAAAACGTCGGCCGCCATTCCTCGGCCAACGGATCGCTGATCGCCGGCTTGCCGACGCGCGTGCGATGATATTGCCGCAGTCCCGCGATATATTCCGACAATGAACGAATCGGCAGCCCCGTCGGCCGCCGACGGTTCACCACCGTCACTTCGTATTCTCCCGCGATTCCGGGCAGCGCCTGCTCCTTCATATCGACGAAACCGGACCTCGGAATAAGCCGCAAAGCTCCACACGTTATCAGCATCAAGCCGCTGGGCGTCCCATCCTGATGCGCCATCAGGCTCACCTGACCACCCGATTCATCCAACGCCTGCGCCAGCGGATACAACCCATCCATCAACAATTGCGCCGCGTTGGCCACCAGAATCAAATCCTGGTCCCCATAATCCTTGGCAAGATCGCCTAATACACCACCCGTGCCACGGTATTCCGCAAAATCCCGTTCAATTCGTAAATTGGGCAAGTTTCCGCCGGCCATCGACACCAAGTCGGATGATCCCTGGTTGACCAGTACCCGCACCGGCAAATCCGTGATCCCCACCCCGACCGATAACTCGGCAGCGTGACGTGCCCAATGGTTCAAAATCGATCCGGTATCATCCACCGGCAGGTCCAATACCGACCGCCCGGTGTTCGTCGTCAACGGCGTCGGCCGTACCGATCCACCCAGCAGCACCAGCGCCCGCAACCGCCCAAGCCGACCAGTTTTTGCATCCGCAGTCGCAGTCATCACCTGTTTCCGAACATCCTCAACGGGCTTTTGCCGCTCGATAACAGGTTCAACCCGCGCCGGCGCAACGTCCGTTGTACCCTTGATCCGTTCAGATGCAATCAACAAATCCAAATCGCGGTCGCTGAATGTCTCCACCAGGCTCATCTGTTGCGCCGATGGGCGCCGCAGGCGCAACTTCACCGCCAACCCCTTTAACGCGCTGCGACCCAGCATCCTGCCGGCAAAAGGCAATCCATGCACGATATAACGCTTAAAAAGCCGCCTTGGTTCCTGTACCAGCCGATGCACCCATTCCAGCCCCAGCCGTTGCACCCATCGCGGCGCTCGTTGCACATCGCCGCACAGGAAACTGAAGCTGATCCCCAACCCCAGCCACCATGCTCCCGGCACATATCGCCGAATCCGCTGAATAAGTTTTTCCTGCTTGGGCGACCCCAGCCCCAGATAAACAATGTCCGGCCTGGCCTGTTCCAACGCCTCGACGACCGTCGCCATTTGGCGTTCATCGTCCTCAAATCCCATAGGTGGACAATGAATTCCAACGATTTTGACTTCCGGATATCGTTCGCGAAGCACCTTGGCCGCCCCCTCGGCCGATCCGGGCGATCCACCCAGTAAAAACAACGATCGTCCTTCCTTGGCGGCCGCTTTGCTGAGGCTGGAGATCAAATCTGACCCCGCCACCCGTTGTGGCAGGGGGGTACCCTGTAACCGGCTGGCCCAGACCAACGGCATCCCATCCGCCACCACAAGATCCGCCTCGGCCAACAACGCCCGATAACTCATGTCCACGCCGCATCGACGCAGATGGTCGAGATTGGGCGTCATCACCACCCCACCCCGGCCGCCACGCAATTCATTTAATATGTATTCGATGCACTGGGGTTCGGTGATGGCATGAAACTGCACCCCGCGCAGCTCAACCACGGGCAAATGCTGGCGGTGCGGCCCCCATGGCGCGGGGCGCTTCATCACGCTCGATGAATTGCGCATCGCAACCTGAGGCGGGCCTGCGGCAACGTCAACGGTATCCAATGCAAGCTCTCCCGACTGGAGAAACATCCCTTGCCTCTTATCGACACGGTGAACTCAACCGATTCATTGAACAACTCTGGCGGGCAACAACTTAAGCGCAGCGCCGGCCACAAACCCGGCTCACACCCACTGTGATGCACTTCAGACTATGAACCGATGCGCAAAATAAAGCAACTGAAAATCCATCGACCAAATCACCCATCCGCCCCAGTTTGGTTGCAGTTTATTGCTATAAAGTGAGGTGCCCCATAAATATAGGGTTGAATTGCGTATATAAATAACAAGATATTGCTAATTACGGTTTCTTGTGATTACCACCTCTGGGGCAAGTTGGGTTACAGGATAACAATCTGGCTCTCTGATTTGACACATTGCAAACTGTGGACTTAATTCAAACCAAGGCCGCGCGACATGGAAACCCACGGCTACACATCGTTTCGATGGCTCAAACCACGGTTGAAGTCGTGGGAGGAAACGGAAACACTCTGCAAATCGGTGGGGCGAAAACTCTCCGTGCGTAAGATCTTCGAGGAGCATAAGCCATGATTCATCGACATCTGAAAGGTCAAACCTGGTCGCTCATGGCGATCGAATCTCTCTTAGAACGCGGGAAGCTGCGTGACTGGCAGAACTTTGGCTGGTCATTGAAAGACGATCCGGAGCTTGCTTTGGCGGCGCTGCGCGTGGCGGATGGTCCCGTGGATGAAGGGTCGGCCGAGCTGGCCCGCGCCCTGATATTCCATGTATACCCGCAACTTCGACAAAAAAACGTGGGTTACAAGAAAAAAAGGGGTCAGGAAGGTTTTTCGTAATTTGTCATAATTTTCCTGACTCCGTTCCATTTTCCTTCTTCTAATCTCCTTTGCGCGCCACGGAATCACACGGTTCGGAGATGATGTAACCTCGAAATTCTACTTCCGATTCATCCATCGCCTTGAGAAATCCGAGATTGGGAATGCCGAGCACGATGCATGGTCCGGATACTTCTACCATCCGGCTGTTTAGATAACGCCCGCGCGAACGGCCGCACTGGCACGGTCGCGGATGTTGAGTCTGAAGCAGCCGCTGGATGTCGTGACATGCTCGGCAATATAAGAGTTTCATGTGCAGGGATTATGGACCAAGTAGATCAGAAAGAGCGTTCAGTATTGAGAAAAACCTTCCTGACCCTAATGGCACTAAATCTAGCATCGTAACTGTTTACCGTCACAATAATTTTCAGGGGCGCGCGATTGAGGGGAATCGGTTAATCTTGTCACGTAGCGATGGAGCGCGACGAGGTTTATTGGTTGAAGGGAACGATTACGCTGCTGGAGG
>JADLBV010000074.1 GCA_020847545.1 Phycisphaerales bacterium | reverse complement strand
TCTCTGGCTGGTTATGAGACTTTTCGCCAAAACGATGCCAAGTGGCGTTCTGGGGTCGATGCTCTGGTTATGTCCTCTGATGAATCAGAGACCACCACCCCCGCGGAGCCGAATCATAACCCCTTGGCCCAACTGGTGTAAGAAACGAAAACGCCGCCGAGTTGTCTCGACGGCGTTTTGCGTGAACCGTGGGGCCGTTGTGTTTTGCAACGGCTCGAAAAGTAGTGTGTACATAACGGTGTTCGCCAAACCCGAACTATTTGCGAACACACTATCCCGCGCAGATCGAAAAAGTCTCACGTCGCTGCGTTGAGTGAGACTTGATTCCTCCGCGTCGCCGTGGCTGAGTGTGCCCAGCACAATCCCGGTCAGGAAGTCGGAGGCCGCACGTATGGCGTATGAAGAATGGAGCCAAATCCCGCCCGAGGAGCAACTTCGGGAAGTTTCCGTCATCCTCGCCGCCGGTCTGCTGCGTGTGCATCGGCACTCCGCCGTCCCCCCCGCCATACGTCGTTACTGCCAGCTTGGTTGCCGAACACGGCATCAGGCCGGCGGCGCGTGAACTGGGGGTGTCGTGGCGACAGGTCTGCAATGCGCTGGAGCGTATGCGGGAGGTCTTCGAGAGAGCAGGCTTCGGTCCAGACCGCGCACCGCGTCATGCCCGTGGCCCGCTGCGAGACGACCTTGACACAGCACGGATACCGGATATATTAGTTCCCAGATAGGCGTCAGGCTAGCAACGTGTTTTACCGGAGATGAGCCATGCTGGAAACCCTCAAAGCCCTGATCCTGGACTTCCAGGAGACCCCGCTGGAAACCGGTGTGCCCCGGCGCATGGCGCTCAAGCCCGTGCCCGGCAAGGCGTCGGTTTGCATCGGCGTCCGGCGCAGTGGCAAGTCGACGTACATGGTCCAGATCATGCAGCGGCTTCTGGACCAAGGGGTGCCCCGGCAGAACATCCTGTACCTGAACTTCTTCGACGACCGGCTGCACGGCCTCGAGCAAGCGGGCATCAGCTTGGTGGCCGAAGCGTACTATGCGCTGTTCCCTGAGAAGAAAGGCACCGAGACGGTCTACTGCTTCTTTGACGAGATTCAATCCATCGCCGGCTGGGAGCCTTTCGTGGACCGGCTGATGCGCACCGAGAAGTGCGAGGTCTACCTGACCGGCTCGTCGGCGCGCATGCTGTCCAAAGAGATCGCCACGCAGATGCGGGGGCGGGCCTTGTCCTGGGAGATGTTCCCGTTTTCGTTCCGGGAGTTCCTGGACTACAAGGGCATTGCCAGCGCGGGGGCGCTTTCGACCAAGCGGCGGCTGCTGGTTCAAAAGGCCTTCGGTGAGTACTGGGAAACTGGGGGATTCCCGGAAGTGCTGGGACTAACCCGCCAGATGCGGGTCAAGACGCACCAGGAGTACTTTCACGCCGTGCTTTTCCGCGACCTGGTTGAACGCCACGATGTGGCGCACCCCAAGGCCGTGTCCGATCTAGCCCACTGGCTGGTGGATAACATCGCCGCGCCCTATTCCGTCAACCGGCTGACCGGGTACTTGAAATCGCTGGGACACAATGCCCCCAAGTCGGCGGTGTCGGACTATCTGGCGTGGTTCGAGGACGCCTATTTCTTCTTCAGCGTGCGGGTCTTTGACGCCTCCCTGGCCCGCAGCCACACCAACCCCAAGAAGGGCTATTGCGCCGATCATGCCATGATCACGTCGGTGTCGTCGGGGATTCTGGTCAACACCGGGCATCTTCTGGAGAACATGGTGTTCACGGCGCTGCGGCGAATATCCCCGGAGGTCTTTTACTACAAGACGGCCACGGGCAGGGAGGTCGATTTCGTAGTGCGCACTGGTGCTCGATCTCCGGCACTGACGCAGGTTTGTGAATCGCTTGCCGATCCACAGACGCGCAAGCGCGAACTGGTGGCGCTGGGTGAGGCCATGACGGAGCTTAAGGTCAAGACCGCGACCATCGTGACGCGGGCGGAAGACGAGCGGATCGCAATCAATGCGGGAACCATCCAGATCATTCCGATCTGGAAGTTCCTGCTGGATTTGCCGGAGACGAAGGAATAACCATGCCGGGCTGCTGCAAAGCGGAGCATGTTAGGGGGCAGCGGCCAACCTCTCGTCTCGCATCGCCGAATGGGTGACACCGCGAAGACCGCTGTCTTGGCGACGAAAACGGGGCAAAGTGTCAGAATCGCCGTTTTTCGCATCCTGCGCCCCCGGCATCGATCCAACCCAGTAGGGCGCGGTGCCGCAATCCGCTGAAATCATGGGTGGCCTGCTATCCCCGGCCCAGCGGATTTCGCCCCTGCACAGCGTATCGTACCAGAGCATCGCGGGTTGGTTCAGGTCTGGAGGCCAGGTCATCTGCGGCCGATTCGAGGAAGCCGCTATGACTCGAGAGGACGCGCACCTGCTTGGTATCCTTGTTGAACAACTCACTGGTGATCTCAGGAGCGCCGCATCACGTGCCGTGCAGATCAACGAGATCATCGTCACATGTGTTGGCGATGGAACAGTGTTGTGTACATAACGGTGTTCTACATATGCGAACCTGAATTCACAACATCGTCCCGCGCGAATGGGAAATAATTCACTCCATCAGAAATATGGTGAGCGCTGCGTCAACCATATTGTCACCTGATGAACGTCGTTTGTGAAGATGGTGGGATGTACCAGAGCATATGCCGTTCCAATTCACGCCCACCATTTGTGCGGAAGTCCACCAATCCCTATTGAATCTCCCACACCAGCACTTCCCATGGGTACATCATGTCGAGCATCCGATTGCCGTTGCTGTCCACATGGGGTGCTGTCTGGCGGCTAAATCCCCACGGCTTGGCCTTCCCTTTTTGAAACAGTGACATCATTTCCTCACTCACCAGAACATACCGCGTCAATGGCCAGTTGTTGACCATCACCACATAGGTTTTGTCGCCCCGTTTCCACACACCCTGCAGGATGTTTTGCGTCTGTCCCATGGGAATGGTGTCATGTTTCCATGCCGGCGCCACGGCATCGGTGAATGATTTCAGTTCCGCGATGGAGGGCTTGAGGGTCTGATCCATCCATTGCGGATCAATTTTCGTTCCTTCCTTCCAATTCTTTGGCGCTGTGCCATTGGGGTCCGGGGTCGAATATGTTTCCCCGGTCACGGGATCCGTAACTGCCAAATCCGTCCGCACTCCCAGCAAATACCCGAAGTAGATTGCCCCTCTGGCCCCCTGCACTAGCGTGGCGAAATTCCAATAGCGCAGCTCCGCCTGGGTGGGATAACGCAGTTCCGTCAGGCGTTTGTGTTCGGCCGGGTCTCCTAGTTTCCCTTTGCTCAGGAGCTTTTCCGCGTCAAAGAAGACGTAGTTGAACGCCTGCAAACAGGGCAAGACCGCCTTGCCCGACTGCACCGCCCACTGGTTGAAATCGACCACGCTCTCGATGCTTGCCTTGGGGAACTCAACGGTTGAGACGGGGTAAATATCAAAGGAGTAAATGTCCATCGACGACAGATATCCATTCCACGATGACATGGTGGCCGTCAAAAGGCACACCGGGATGTCAGGCGACTGGGCCTTGATCATCTTGTAGTATTTTTCGGTGGTCTGCGCGGTGGTTCTGTTCAGTTCGGGTTCATCGGCCAGATACCAGAACCCCAAGGCGGGGTGATTCTTAAACGCATCGACAATCCGGCGCATCTCCTCCAAACCATCGGGCTTGGCCATGCGGCGGTGGCCGTCCAGGTCAAACATGACTTTCAGGCCATGCTTTTGCGCCAGATCAAGGTACTTTCGCATCGTCTCCATTCCCTTGGGCGAGGCGTCATAACTGAGTCCGTACAGGTGAACATAATTGGCCCCGATTGATTTGGCATGTTCAAAAACCTTGTCATTTCCGGGAACGGCGATCAGGATGACGGGATATTCATCGCCGATGCCGAACATCCCTTTGTCCCGCCGCTCCGAGGCGGCCGCCGGGGCCGCCGCCATGGTCGCCTGAATCAGAATCATGGCGATCAGTGTCAGGATGACTTGAGAATACGTCTTTTTCATTTTGCCGGTCCCTTTGCTTGTTGTAATGAAACGGCTATACCAAATTTGCGGAATCCACCACCCGGTGTTGTGTCTCTATATTGAATTCACTTCTTGATGGTCTCCAGACGTTTCAGCGCTTCCAGTCGCCCCTGTTCGGCCAGTTGGCAGGCGTCGTTGCTCTTCTGGTCCATCCCGTACCACAGCCCGTATTGTCCCATGATTTGGCCGTGAATTTTCCGCGCGATGGATCGGGCTTCCTTCTCCTGGCCGGCGTCGGCCAACATTTTCAGATACTGCCAATCCTCCACGCCCTCGCGCACCGCTTCCCAGAATTTAGTGCTTGCAGCGCGATTTGGCGCAACATACAACGGCGAATAATCCTCCGTACCATGGGCCGTGTAGTCATTCCAGCCATTGGAGACGCCGGCGTCCGTCAGCGCCCAGAATCCTTCACCATCACCCCCATGGGCAAACGCTGTCCAAGGCTGCAAGCGGTAATAGCCCGAATACAGTTGCTTGCCACCCGCGCAGGAATAGACCATCAATAGCTTCCCTTCGGTCCGCAATTCCTGGTAGAGCCGGCCACCGGCATCATTCTGTCCCCGATCAAAGCGCGTCCGCTCGGGCATTACGATATTCGCCAACTCCACGGCCTGTCGTCCATACTGAATCGACGCCGGATCATCAACCAGCGGATTGATGTAGATCAGCATGTCCTGCGTTCCCCGTCGAAACGCCTTTGCCAACGCCAGTTCCTTTTGAAACATCTGCGGTGTGTTGGGTTCATCCCCAAAGCTCACGATGACCTGATTTGGCTTCAATCCGAGATTTCTGTTATGCCGTGCCCAGTCCGCCGCGAACGCGGTGATCGCCCGGTCCCACTGCGGCGTGCCGATTTTGATCGGCCCAAAGGCGTCCACCCGCTCCACGGTCACGGCGTGATATTTCACATCAGGCCAGAACCGTACGAACGCATCCCATTGTGAATAATCAATCTTTCCAACCAGATTCCCTTCCGCATCGAATGCCTTGTCCGCGAATAAATCCAGACGCAACCCATAACCCAGCCATGGCATGTTCCCAAAATGGCTGAGAAACAACTCTTTTAATGCGAGTTGATTGCCCTCCATCACCTGATGCAGTTTTTCAAACATGTAATCCCACACGCCAAGCGTGAAATCAACCTGATCGGGAAAACGAATGGGCGCAAGGGTCAAATCCAACGCCATCTTGCCCACCCAATGATCACTCGCGACTTCAATTTGCCCGTGATACATCCCGGATGCAACCTTCGTTGGATTAAAAGACAACCAGATTTCCTGCGTAAACCCGGCCGGCACCTCAACCTCATACCACCCCTCCCGCGCCGTCAGCGGCGACAGCAACAAATCACGCGGCAGTCCTACGCGCGTATCCATCCATCGCACCTGCGACACCTTCACATAGGCGGGATTGTCTCCATCCGGCAATCCGACCAGCCGAAACTTGATCGTCGCGGCCTGGGCCGAGGCGTTGGTCACATTGAACGATCTGGCCCGATGCTCGTTGAGCATCATCGACAGTGAGAGGCTTTTGTCCGCCTTCCTGGGTGGCACCGCCATCAGATCCAGCAATTCATATGGCGGTTTGTGCCAAAGGGTAATTGGTTCATGGCCATGAGCTTTTAACAATTGGCCGCGAATGGCAAAGACCTGTCGATCCAGATCGTTCACCGGCCAACTTGCCTCAAAGTTCTCCAGTTGCTGAGGATAATTTTGCTGTTTGGCTTGAACCTCAAGACTCGACAACTGAGCCAGCATTGCCGCACGATCGGAGGGCTTGCCCGTTGTGTTGACGGCCTGCCGCACCAAGCGGATATCCTGCAACAGTCGTCGCCGGATGCCAAGTTGTGTCAATTCCAGCGGGTTTAATACCTCTTCCGATTGGATTACCTCGCCCTCGGCGGTCTGTGTCAGCCATGCGGGATCGCCTTGATAGACCTCCACCTCGGAACAGTGGAATATGGGCGTCGGCGTCACGCATACGAATCGCACATAGCGACCTTTGGTTCGTAAATCATGTGTCACAAACGTATGAACACTTGCCGTGCCGAAGATGGGTATCGGTCCATTGGCATCCAATTTCGCCATATCCCCGACCGTCACGAACTGCACCCCATCTTCGCTGGTCTGAATCAGAATAGAGATCGGATGGGTGTGCAAGTCAAAGCCACCGACGGAAGTCAACGACACTCCGCTGATTGGCTCAATTTGCCTCAGATCGATAGTGATCCTGACTGTTTTGTAGTTCCCGTAACGCCAGCCGACGGTTCCCTCAAGAGGATCGCCTGATTTGGCAGTCGGAATAACCCCGTCGGTCAGCGCGGCAGCGGTAGCTCCGCGATAACTCTCATCAGGAGCAACATTGAAGACGCAAGCCTTATGAAGCGCAAGGTTGGCCGGCGCTTTGCCGGCTTGCGCGACTGCCGCCACCAAACAGAGTACGAGCACGATTAACGCGCCGACAATCCATCTCTCCCTTAATGGAGGACCAAACTCGTGTTGTTGCACTCTCATTGGTTGTTATTGATCCTGCAGAACGATTTTATCCGGACATAGCACACGCTGAAACGTGATTAATTGCGATCCCACGGATTATTGGCGTAATACCCATCGGCCATGGGTGCGCCGGCAGGAGTATAAAGGTCCATGATCGCATTGGATCCGGAGACCGGTCCAACACTGCTCACATGCCCGTCCACCCAGACAACGTTGACATAGTGGCTATGCCGTGGGTCGGGCGATCCACCCGTGCCGGAATCTTGCGTGGCCAGTCGTGATGACAAAGTAAAAACCCCGGTCGGTGTCTGTGGCCACCATGTCATGTCATAGTTCAGCGTGGAGGAGTCTGCCAACATGATGGTTCCCGCCGCATTGCGGATCTGGGTAATTTTGGCCGGTATCGCACATTTGGGATCTGTCTGTGCCGAACCGTTCCATCCTCCACCGCCATCTTTGAGGGTATGCTGTCCCAGAGAGTTAAAGTTGTATCCGTATGAAATAAACATGGCATACCACCCTGGGATGCCAAAGGTGCCAGTTAGGTTGATATTTGGCGAATTGGGACAACTAAAAACGCCCCAATTGGCATTTGGATTTCCGTATGGCCAAGCAATCCGACCGGGAGTGATATACCCTTTTAAAGCCAAACGGACATGCCAAAAAGCCGGACCGTCACTACCATAGATCGTAAGGTTGGAGAGATCAGCATATGCTTGAGCGCTGGTTCCATTTGGCAGCAGTGGATACGCCGGTGGAAAGAATCCCTTGTTGTCGTTTTGATACATCGACATCGCCAATCCCAGTTGCTTCAGGTTGGACATGCACTGGACGGATTTGGCGGATTCGCGCGCCTTGTTCAGCGACGGCAATAACATCGAAATAAGAAGCGCTATGATTCCGATCACCACGAGCAGTTCGACCAGGGTAAACGCCGTCAACCGACGCGACAGTACGGAACGATTGAAATTCCTGTGGCCCATATCACACCTCTCTTGAGTGAAAGTTATGAGTTAAAGCCGGATCGGCGGCGATCACCGCCGATCCGGCGACAAACAAAACCATTACCTCTTGCGTCGGATCGCCAATCCCGCGCCCGCAAGCAGAATCAACGCGCCGGTTGCCGGCTCGGGAACCGGGGTGTAAGTCACCTCCAGCAACGGACGATCAGCGGTAGTACCGAAGCCATCGACAAGGCCCGCCTCTGAAGTAAAGAACCCGGCATCTTGTGATCCATACGTCCCATCTTCGGCCATGATGATCAGCCCCGCGTTAGGGCCGCTGATCCAATGTTCGATCAACGTATTGGAAAGGGGAATCTCATATACGAGGCCGTTAGCAACGTTTGCCTCGTACGAAATCGTCGCTACGGGTGTGGAAATGTAATCCGTCCCCGCTGTGGAAGCGCCGGCGCTTCCGGCCCATGGGGTCGATGAGTGGATGCGATTATTCCATGTGACATCGCCGGCAGTCGCTGCGGAACCGGTCCCGGTTCCCTGCTGCCATCCGGCATTGGCATCGGCCAATTGATAGATGTAAACATTATAAGTCTGGTCGTTTGCACCTATACTTCGTCGCGTCAGTTTTAGAGTAGCTGAATCGATCGTTCCCTTGCCGGCCAGAGATGAGATATCGAATTGAAGCAGCGAGTGCACAGCGAGCCCAGTGGTGGACATGATCCATGATCCACCAGTATTATTATTTGCGGCACCACCCCAATTCATCGTTGCATCCTGCGTGCCATCGTAAGCGCCCGACCACAATGAACTGGTCGCTCCATCCTGGAACGTCACCACCGTCGCCGCTGAGGCAGACATACCGATCACCGCCACCACCGCCGCGCCCAGCGCGGCCGAACGAATCGCTGAAAACATAGACGCTCTCCTTTCGAGATGAGCACTGAACATGACCCCCATTTGACATTTTCTCCTGTAAAACCAACAACACTTACGAATGTTGCTGGACGTGAATCGAATTTGCATTGACCGGCTCAGCAGGGTCTTCCATTTGAACGGACACATGCGGCCGGGTGTTTTGCCCGCTTTCGATCAGTTCATCCAGCAACTGGATGCACCGCTTGGTCAGTGTTTCGGAGCTTAATTCAAAACGCGCCGCCGGCAGCGCCAACGACAGCGGGCTGCCGCGGTTCCACATCGTGGCCAGCTTCAAATCCTCCGGAACCCGTATGCGGCGCTGCCGCAGGCCGCGGGCAAATCCAACCGCCAGGATGTCGTCACCGATCACCACGCCGTCATATGAAGTCAAATCAATCGTCCGCCCCATTTCCTCTCCGATGGTTGATGCGGCGTCCGGCAGCGAAACCGTGATCACATCATCCACCATCAGCTTGATCCCACCCGCGGCCGCCGCTTCCAGCAATTCCTCTTTTTTGATCGAAAAACCGAGCAATAACACCCGCCGACACCCCTCCTGGACCATTCGCTGAACCGCCCGCCGGCAAAAGTCGGCATGGTCGATCCAGACCGTGCAGGGCATCGCATCCGGCGCGACCACACCCACCAGCGGGATGCTCATCTGCCCGGCCAAATCCACCAATTCCTTCGGCATCCGGTTGAGCGTGATGATCCCCGCCAGCCGACGTTCCATCAGGTCGCGCCGTAAACCTCTGTATGTCTTGGCTTTATTGCTCCACGGCTGCGGAATGTAATAAACGTGCATGTCACGCCCGTTGCCGTGCAACTGCTGCGACAGATGGTGCGCCATCAACGAAGGGAACGGCGACGCCTGCGGATCAAAGACCGATTCCGTGCAGAAAATCCCCACCTCCTGCGCCACCACCGCCTCGCGGACGAAAGTCCCCTTGCTCTTTCGACGAACGACAACGCCCAGATCGGCCAATGATTTCATGGCGCGATGCACGGTCTCATAACTGACATGCAAATGACTGGCGATTTCAGAGTTGGTGGGCAACCTCTCGCCCGGCAGCAGTTGGCTGGCCTGTATCCGGCCTTGGATCTGGTTGAGCAGTTGGAGATGCAACTGTTCAGAACTGGCCGCATCCAGCTTGATCTCCGAGAGGATATTGGAAGCATCACGTCGCATCGTTTCCGCCAAAGTGTTTAATATGCTAGCTCTGCTTAACTTGCTTTATATGCTTAATCTGGTTAGTATGCTACAACATAATTAGAGGATGTCAAACATTTTTTTTGAAAATTTTCGTCATCGAGCGGCTTGTGGTGCTGAATCAACGCGAAAATGAGCCATTTTTCAAGGGTTTTCCCCACAAAGTGGAGTAAACATGATTGTCAATTCTGATGGAATATTGCGGGTGGATTTGGCCGGTTTTGAGGTGGCTGGGTGGAAATTTTTGTTGGAGATGGATGGAGAGTCAGTGCCGTTTGAGCAGGCGGAGGTTGTGCGGGAATCTTCAAGTCCGTTGGTGTTGAAGGCGATTTTTGGCAAGCGCCGGGTTGTTTGGCGCATGGAGATGGAGGAGCGGCCGAATGAGGTGGTGATTCGTTCCACCATCCAAAACACGGGGTCGAAGTCGATCAAGTTGGGCAAGGCGGTTTTGTTTCAGGCGGACATTCAACTGGGAAGTCATGGCGATGCTGTGATGGCACTGTTGTGGCCGAGTGAACACGCGCGACAAAACGTCTACCGGCTGGGTGATTCGCAACGGCCGGAAAACTCGAAGATTAAGGCGCAGTTTTACAATGCGAATCGGCATCTGGCGGTGCAGGCCGGGTTTTTGACGTTTCAACGGGCCGACACACAGGTGGACATCAAACCAAGTCGATCCGCACAGGGTGGGGCGGAGATTGAGTTGTCGGCGTGGTGTGATTTTGCCGGATGGATGCTTGATGCCGGCGCATCAACGCAAACGGAGGTGTTTCATCTGGTCGTCGGCGACAATCCTTATTTTCAGTTAGAACAGTGGGCGCGTCAGGCAGGTGAACTGGCGGGTGCGAAAATATGGGATGAAGCGCCCATCGGGTATTTGGGTTGGTCATGGACGGATTGCATCAACGGCCCGCACTCTTATGAAGAAATCACGCTGGAAGTGCTGGATGCGATCAATGCCAAACTGGCGGGACTTGGCGTACGATATCTCTGGACGAGCATGACCAATCTCGAAGGGAGCCTGCCGGGGAACTGGCTGAAATGGAATGATCGCTCCATTCCGATGGGGCGGGAGGCGTTTATCAACGCGGTGCGCAAAAAGGGCTTTATTCCGGGGTTCTGGATTGGGCCGTTTTATCTGTGCAGCACGCTTTTGGATGCCATGGAGGAACTGGAGGAGGCGATTTTGAAAAACCCGGATGGATCGCCGATGGTGGTCTATCCCAGTTGGGGTCATGGCGATGCCGGGCGGCTCAAATTCAAGGACCGCCCGTGTCTGTATGCGCTGGATCCTTCCCATCCCAAGTCGCTGGCTTACATTCGTCGAATTTTTGAGACTTACCGCCAGTGGGGGATTCGCTATTACATGGCCGACTTTCTGGAGGCCGGTGCCGGCAGCCTGGGCAGTTTTCCCTATCTGTCCCATCACGATCAATCGCTGGTGGCCGGTCCTGAGGCGTATGTGAAATTTATCCGTACCATCAAGGAAGCTGCCGGGCCGGATGTGTTTGTACTGTCGTCCACGGGACCGAAAATGCACAACGCCGGCG
>JADLBV010000073.1 GCA_020847545.1 Phycisphaerales bacterium | reverse complement strand
GACCCATCCGCCCTGGCCTTGATGCTGGGCCGAACAGTCGCCTCGGCCGCCCGCGCAAGTTGATTGATGAATTCCTGCTCATCCAACTTGTGTCGGCGGGCAAACGGGGCCAACTCCTGCAATGACCACAGGTTATCCCATTTGGCATCCTCATGGCGTTCCAAAATCGCAGCGCACGCCGGCCACATGGCCGCCTGCCGTAAAGTCGAATCGGGTGCAATCGTTTTCACATTAGCCATCATTTCCTTGATCAACATTCATATCCATATGCGATGTTTAATATCCGATCTTGTATTTGCAACCTCAAGTCGCCACAATCCGCCACAACGAACCAGACTGGAGTTTTTCGTGGCAAAATCATCAACCGATTGGCAGGAATTATTGACTTTATCCACCCAGCGGCAGCGGGTGGCTGGGGATGAAAAGGAGTTGGCCGCCGCCATTTCACGCGGCGCGGATTTTCGCGTCGGCACCACTTTTCGCCACAACCAGCACATCGACACCAAGTCCACCAGCGATGAATTGATCCGCGAAACAATGCAGTTTCAGGTGACTTATCTGGTGGATGGCTGCTGGTCGGCCGGCGTCTGCACGATGCGCCAGCCGGTGGCTCTTCCAAATGAATTTGGCCCCCGCCCGTCCATGTCGTTTTTCCTCTACAACCAGGATGCGCGGCAGGCCATCGCCCGCCCATATCTGGATGGCCCGCCGGCGCAAGGTCAGCGCGGCCCTTCGCCGCTGGACGACTTTTCGGACATGCCGCGCTATCACCAGTTCGACAACTGGGATGCGCAGACCAACGCCCCCAACCACAATTTTGTTTACGATTTTGACATTTTCCACTTTTATGCCCGCGACAACTGGACCGAGGTGTTATCCCATTCCAAAGAGGGAAAGGTGGTCGGCGGATCGGTGGAAGAACTCTCCCGCGCCATCGACCAAGGCTGGGATGTAAAAGTGGCGGTGGGGGGATTGTGTGACGATCTGGTCCCGGCCGGCGCGCCTGCCCTCCCGCATGAGGTCATCGTCCAGACCACCGCCTGCTATTACTACACGGACCAGAAGCTCTTCATCGCCGCCACCCATCCGCTGGTGCGCATCGCACCGGCCATTCCACTATGTTATCGCAGCGGCGGCTGGGATTTCGGCTGGCTGGTGGTTCGATCAGATGGTCATGTCGCCCGGATGTTGTACAACCCATACACCCTCACTCCCCAACGCAGCCAGGTGAAGTGTTCATTGCGCTGGTTTGTGCGATAATTTCATTGTGCTGCTCGATTAACCAACCCGCTCAAACGCATTGGCCAACCATTGGTCGCAAACGGGCGAATCGGAGACTTCGCTGACGCCGATGCACCAGTTGATCGGTCTTGACTGTTTCGGCCGACGAATCACCGCCAGCACCTCGTGCGAACCCGCCTGGGCCTGAATGACGGCCGACTGATTGGCCGGCGGGCGATGAAAAGCAGGGAGAAATTCACCCTCATCTCGACCAAATGCAAATTGCCCATCAAACCACACCCGCACCGGCTCCCGCGTGCTCAACAGCAACCGGACCGCACGCGGCCGATCGACGTGAACGCGGTATTTCACATACATCGTCTCTCCCGCGCAATCCTCCCACGGCCATTGCGTCCAGCAACCCGCCAATGTCACTTCCTTGCTATTGGCCGGCATTTCCGGGGCCTTCCGCGACGCCTCGGCCTGTTCAAAAATCGAGATAGACGAATCAAATCCAATCCGTACGCGGACCGCCAACGATTTTGTATCCAATTCCTTTGGTGTCGCTTCGGCGGGCGACGGTGAGCGTCCATCCAGCCGTCGGCGTAAATCCAGTACCAAATCCGCAAACAAGTCCAACGTCGGCGGGCATTCGATCCCTGTCACCGAAGGGGTCAACACGAGATTTCGGCCGATCGGCTTGAGCCATTTGCTGTCAATGGACGTTGGATCGAGAATTCCCAGCAGCGCTCCCAGTGTGGCGCCGGTGCAGTCGGTGTCTTCGCCGCAATTGACGGCGGTGCAGATCGACCGGCCAAAATCCCCTTCCCCCGCCAGCCAACCAAGCACGACAAACGACACATTAATTGTCACATCCGTAAAATTATCGGTTGGATAGGTCTGCCTGATCCGCGTGCGAACTTCCTGCCAGTCCTTGCATTGCTTCCACCAGTTGCGCGTGTCGGTGATCGCCCTGCGAATCTTGCTGTTGTTCGGGATCAGGCCCAAAGCGCCATCCAGCAGCCGATCCCGATCATTCTCCACAAACGCCATGCTTTGCAGCGCCGCGATAAACTGTGCCGCGTAGATGCCCTCGCCCGTATGGTCCATGCAGGCGTCTTCGTAGGCATATGCCGCCGCCAGTTGCGGATTGCCCGCCGCCAGAATGGCCCACAATTCGGTGCGAATGGCCGCCCCCATCCCATCCTCAAATGGGTTGTCATACGCCCCCGTGGCGGGCGGAACCAGCCCCAGTTGCATGTTCCGCTTGCAGATGCCGTATTCATCCGGCGACATGCCGATGTGTTTCCAGGCGGCCGTCAGATGTCTTCGATCCACGCCGACCGGATTCATCTTGTCCATCAACACCGCATAGACGACCTGCAAATCCAGATCGTCGTTCGGTTCCATCGCCTGTGGAATCGGTTTGTAATAGGTCAAATCCAACGTCTGTCGGAAACCCTCATACGGCATGCCCAGCGTTCCACCCACCGCCTTGCCCAATAATGCGCCCATCACCTTGGCGCGCAGAGTCGATTCATTCATCCAAGCATCCTAAAGTTTCACGCCGATATAACAAACGCACACGCCAAACGTCATCGCCACCTGCCGAACCTCGCTCAAACCCGCCTCGCGCATGATCTGCATCATCCGATCCCGCCCGATGAACGTGTTCACCGACTCCGGCAGATATTTATAGGCGCCCGATTTGTCCCCGCTGATCCATGTCGCGGAAATTGGCAATATCTTGCGAAAATACAGGTTATACATCCCTCGCAACACCCGGTTCTCAGGCAATGAAAATTCCAACACGATCACCCGTCCGCCCGGCCGCAGAATGCGCGCAAATTCCCGCATCGCCCGCTCCGGCTCCTGCACGTTGCGGATGCCAAACGCAATCGACACCACATCACAACACCCATCCGCCAGCGGCAACCCCTGCGCATCCCCATTGATGTATCGCGCGGACGATCCCCGCCCGGCCGCCTTGCGCATCGCAATCGGCAGCATCTCATATGTGAAATCCACCCCCAACACACCCGGCGAACCATCAATGCTCCCCAGTTTTTTCAATCCTCGCTCAAATTGCAGCGTCAAATCCCCCGTCCCGCACGCCACATCCACCACCCGCTCGCCGGCCTTCAACTTGGCGAGTTTGACCGCCTTCTTGCGCCACCTTTGATCCATCCCCAGGCTGTGCAATCGGTTGTTCAGGTCGTAACTGGGGGCGATTGCCGCGAACATCCGCTGCACCCGCCCGCGTTTGTCGGCCGCGTGATGTGGATCACGCAACGATGACTTGTCCCACGCCGCCGAAGTTGGATCACTGGAAACCATGCTTGTTGGCCGATTATATGAAACATGAGTAAGATTGCACCGAGGCGACGATGAGCGACCTGATCTGGCTTAATGGCGAAATCATCTCCATGGCCGATGCCCGCATCGGCGTCGAAGACCGCGGCTACCAATTCGCCGATGGCGTCTACGAAGTCATCCGCCTTTACAACGCCAAACCCTTCACCCTCAATGAGCATCTCGCCCGGCTGCACCAGTCCGCACAGGCGATCGGGATTTCGCTGCCACTTCCAATCGAGCAACTATCCCGCGAAATCCACAAGTTGATCGCCCAGAACAATGCCAAAGAGGCGATGGTCTATCTCCAACTGACCCGCGGCGTCGCTCCCCGCAATCACCAATTTCCCGATCAACCCAAGCCAACGCTCCTGTTTTACACCCGTGATCTCCCACCATTGCCGCATCCGGGAGAGGCGACCGGCGCCAAAATCTGTTCGGTTCCGGATGAACGGTGGAAATGTTGCTGGATCAAATCAATCGCCCTTTTGCCCAATGTTCTGGCGAAAAATCATGCCATCGACCATGGATTTGATGAGGCCGCGTTTGTCGAAGGGGGCTTGGTTAGCGAATGTTCCTCCAGCAATTTATTCGCAATCTTCGGCAACACGCTGGTCACCCACCCGGCCGGGCCGTGCGTCCTGCCCGGCATCACCCGCGCGGCCATTCTTGACCTTGCCCCACAAGTCGGCCTGCGAATCGACGAACGCCCGGTGCGCGAATCCGAAATCTCCAATGCCGATGAACTGTTCATCACCAGTACCACCCGCGAAATCAGTTGGGTTTCCCATTACAACCAGTCAACCATCACCCCCCGGTGCGGCCAACAAACCCTCAAACTCCACCAGATTCTGCGAAATAAAGTTGTTGCCGACACACAATAACCCCTCACATCCGCGGGTCTTCAAACTCCATCTCCAATTCCCGCTCCTTTTCCTGCAATACATTCAATAAATCCACAAAATCCGCATCATCCAGCTCAAACCATTCGGGGATGGCCGCCGTCGAACATCCACGCTGCTGGGCCAGCGCCTCCACCACCCGTCGACGTAGATCAGGGTCCATAATTTCTCGAATCCGAATCATGACCTCATCATAAACCCTTTTCATATAACAACATAATTCAAAATATCTCTTCGTAAAATTTTTGTTGACTATTATGAAAATTGATGTAATATGGCTGTGGTATTGAGGTATAAGGCACCATCAGGCAAAACCTTATGCAAATCGATTCGGCCAGTCCCATTCCGATTTACCTCCAGATCGAGCAGTTGCTCGAACAACTGATCCTCAAACAACAATTGTCCGCCCATGAATTGCTTCCCGGCGTGTCGGTTCTGGCCAAGCAGCTCAAGGTCGCACCTTTGACCGTCCAAAAAGCCTTCCGTCGGCTTCAGGCTCGCGGCCTGATCTATTCCATCGCCGGCAAGGGGACATTTGTCGCGGATGATTCGCACCTGCAATTCGCCGGCATTCTGGTTCACAACCAATATCTGCTCGACACCTCGCAATCCCCGACCCTTCCGTTGCTTTTGCAGTCCATCACCGACCATCTTGCCGACCTGCGGATTCCGGCCCGTATTCTGACCGATACCTATCCCCGTTTTCAGGCGGCCGCGCCGATCAGTCCGGATGTGATGAGCATTCTCGAAAATGGGCGCCCGTTGGGGTTGATCCTGATGGGCCATTACGGTTCCGATCCACTGTTTGAGCTGGCCCGCCAGCGCAACATCCCCACCATCGGCCTGGGGATCAACAGCCCCAATGTCACCGTCCGCCTGCGATTTAACCGTGACGGCCTGTTGCGTGCGTCATTGCGACATCTGCGTGAACGCAAAATCGAAGAGGCCGCCGTTTTCTGGCTTGATCAGGACAACGCGCCGGCCGAACGCATGGAGACCATTCGCCAGATCGAACAACTGATGACCGAGGCCGGCCTGCATCCCAATCCCGATTGGATCATCGGCGTCCAACAGACCACCGACTGGGCCGGTTATCACGCATTCAATCACTTTTGGTCGCTGCCCAAACGCCCTCACGCCATGATCGTGATGGACGACGTCATCGGCCGGGGTGTCCATATGGGCATCCTCGCCCGCCAGCTTCGCGTGCCCGATGATCTGGTCGTTGCCGTCTTCAGCAACGAAGATTCTCCCATTCACTTCCCCGAACAATGGCAGCAGGGGAGCAACAACCTGCGACAGTGCGGCCGAATTACAGTGGATTCGCTCAATACCGCATTGAACGGCAGATCGATCGACAAGGACATTTTGTTCCCATTCAACTGGCGCGGCTCGGATCATCGTTCGCCCTGGAAATTAACAGTCAACACCACTGTCGGTGATGGAATGCCGCTGTTCCGCACCGGCAGACAGGCATTGGAGATGGTTTAACTCAAAAAATGGTTACCCGTGTTGGGTCACTTTCATTTTCTCATTTTGCAGGAGGTTTTATGCGTCTTCGTACTGTCGGTTGTGTGGCGATTGCCATGTCTCTGGGATTTTCCAGCTTCGCATCGGCCACAGTTGTGTTTCAGGATGACTTTGAGGGATCGGGCTACAACAATGGAGACAATGTCGGCAGCCATTCACCGGATGTGGGCACTTGGACCACGACATTGAGTTCAACCATTCGAGATGGATCGGATCCCGGCTATGTCGCTCCTGCCGGTGCCGGCGGAACCTATTACGCCTCCATGCAGGATCGCATCGTGGGTCAACTCGACTCCCTAGGCATTGCCGCAACAACAGGAGTGAAGGTTTACACAGAGTTCGACTATTACGTCCCCACCACCGCCGGGTATTATCTGGATGTGATTACGTTCGCCCCTTCGCCGGGCTATCGCGGTCCGGATTTTATTCTCAAATCCGATGGCACATTGGCAAATTACACCAATATCAGCAACCAATACAACACGGTTGCCAATTTCAGCTTCACGGCCGGCGTGTGGCAGCACGCATCCCTGGTGGTTGATTATGGCACCGGCGCGGCATCGCTGACGGTTGGTGCATCAACCGGTAACTTCACCGTCGCCGATCCAAGCTCCACCAGTGTCAGAGAGCTCTATTTTCTCGCCAGTGATTTGACCAATAAGGTCTATGTGGACAACATCGTGATGTCCACCACCCCCGTCCCCGAACCTGCCGCCTTGTCTTTGATCGGACTTGGCGCGGTGGGTCTGCTGAATCGTCGTCGAAAGGCATAAGTTGCATCGGTTTGACGCGCTCGCTCCTGCCCCGCTTGGCGGTGGGGCAGGAGCCTTAGGGGGATTTAAGTTCAGCGAGGGTTACACGTTTAACTGCCGGAGGCATCATGGTTTATCGCAACCCCCTTCGCAAATTGGCCGCGTTTACGTTGGTGGAGTTACTGGTCGTCATCGGAATCATAGCGCTTTTGATCAGTATTTTGCTGCCATCTTTGCAGCGAGCCCGCAACGCCGCCAACGCCGTCGCCTGTGCCAGCAACATGCGGCAATACGGGTTGGCGATGTTGCAATACACAATGGACAACAACGGCTATTTCCCCGTCTTTCAGGACAATCCCGTCACCAACGTACCTGAATCCAACTGGTGGAACACACTGGCGAAATACCTCAGCCAGCAGCCGAATCTGGATACCGATTATTACACATCCCTATATGGCATGATCGAATCGACCCGCAAACTCCGCAGTTGCCCCGCCGACCCCGACAATGTCTCAATCGGCCCCAATTATGGCGGCGGACGTACTGCGGACCGATACCATTTTGCCCCCATGGTGATTGGTCGCAGCTATTCACCCACCGGGCCTTGGGTGGGATTCAAGGCCAGCGAAGTCTATCATTCCGCCAAATGGATCATGTTTGTCGAGACCCATTCACCATATTACATGGTGTACACGCCGATCGGGTGGAGCTTTAACTCCGACAGTGACGGCGATGGCATCATGGACACCTATAGCTACTGGCTGGGATGGAACAACTTCAACGGCGGCTCACCCAAGATTCATCGCGGATATTCCAACGTGCTGTTCTGTGACGGCCACGTCTCCCTCATGAATTACAACGAATGGATCAACCCGCAGAACGGATACTGGACGGACATCAAGTAACTCCGGCATTACAGCACCAATTGTTCCAGCATTGATGGAGTGAATACAATGAGGGGTCAATCTTGCTATGTCTCGATCTTTCTCCTGATTCTGGCGTTGGCAGGTCAGTCATACGCGCAGAATCTGGATCGCGGCCATCAATTGCTGTTGCAATACGGGTATCAGATTCACGCGACGACATCGCCTCGGTACCTGTTTCGCAACTCCGACGGCACCGACCAGATTAGCTTGGAAACCCTGCGAAACGCCAATTTCACCGGATTGAATTTCTCAAACACGAACTGGGATCAGCAGATGTGGACTGATCCAGTCGGGAATTACCGCTGGTCGCGATGGGATCTGGAATCAGCCAGTCCGGGCAATCCTTCACTTGCCGGGTTGACGATGGTCAGTGTCTGGGATGAGCAGGACTTGGGCGATCCCAGCGTAGTTGCCACGATGGCCAGCAGGCTGGCCAACATCCGCGCTAACGCGCCTCAGGTCATTGGTTATGTCAATGATGCCGCATCCTCAACAACATTGGCACAGATCAAAAACTATATGGCGATTGCCCAGCCCGACATGTTGTCGTTCGACTATTACGCATTCCTCTACCAGAATACCTGGCCGGGCGGTAGCCCCACTGCGCAGTACAATCACATGGGCAAGTACCGTATCGCCGCGTTGTCGGGCAACAATGGCGATTTCACCCGGCCGATCCCCTATGCCGTCTATGTTGGTCCGTTCAAACAGGCCAATGATTACGCGCTGTCTGAATCGCAGATGGCTATTCAATACGGCTCGGCATGGGCATATGGTTACAAATCGCTGATTGCATGGCGATACAGCAACGAGCAGCCGGATGATTCGTATCAATCCCTGCTCTTTAACGGCCCCAATGATACCAATCCGACGCCGATGTATTACAGCGTCGCACGGCTGAACAAACAGACGCTCAATCTTGGTCCGACCTTGCTGCGGCTTAAGAGCGTCGACCTGCAATTTGTTCTGGGGAGGCATCGTAAAAACTACATTTTCAGCGAGAAAAATGACCTTCCCGACTATACCAGCGAATGGGCGGCCGCCAGTGACAGCGACCCTTATTTGACCGGTATTTCAGTGGATAATCTTGGCAGTAAGAACAACGGACTCGATGGGGACATCATCATTGGCCAGTTCAAACCACTGTCAGAGGAATTTGATGGCAGTCAGTACAGCGACCAACTTTATTTCATGATCACCAACGGCCTGACCGATTCCGATGGAGACAGTTACGCCACACGACAAAGCATCCGCCTGACTTTTAATTTCGGTTCCAGCGGAATCAACAGCCTGCAACTGCTCAATCGGGACACCGGTCTTGTGGACAATGTCCCGCTGATTTTTGACGGCGGGTCGCAATATCACCTTGACTGGACCTTATATGGGGGCGAAGGGGATTTGTTCAAATATAACACCGGCGCTCTCTTCGTCGTTCCCGAACCGGCCGGGGTTTCAATACTTGCGTTGATATGCTTGCTCGGCTGTGTACGTTGCGTTAGTAGGTCCGGCACAACCCAACTGACGGCATGAAGGAGTTATTTTGACCACCCAATTAAAATCCCACAAACCGCTGGTTGTCCAGGTTGGGCCGACCGGCGGGGTTCCCGTGACCGATTTTGGCGACAATCGGCCGCGCACGTTGCCCGAAGCTTTTTTCTGGAAATCCAATGGCGATCTGGCGATGCTCTTTGACGACCAGTATGGGGGCGTCGATGATGAGGCCGCCTCGCGGCTGGCGTTTCTGATCAGCCACGATCAGGGCAAGACCTGGGGTGAGGAAGGGGTGATGTTTGAAAACGACGGCCTCCTCTGCAACGTCGGGCCGAGCATCCTGCGGCTGCGGTCGGGCAGAATCGCGCTCTCCTATATGCGCCAAAACACCTTCACCGATTTGAAAGGATATCTGCGCTTTGGGGATGAATCGTTGACAAACTGGTCCGATCCGATCTGCATCACCGATGCGGATGGTTATCATTGTTCCAGCGGTTCGAGGCTGATCCAACTCGACACCGGCCGGCTTATTTATGCGACTTCATGGACGGCCAAGGAATCCAAATGGGGCCACGAACGCAAGGGGATGATCTATGTCTCGCAAGCGTGGTTTTCGGATGATGATGGTCTGACCTGGCGGCGCGGCCGCGACACGGTGGCCGTCCCAAGCAGGCCCGGCGCCGAGCGCGGCGCGATGGAACCGTGCATCGCCCAGACCAAGGCCGGCGATCTGCTCATGGTCATGCGCACCCAGCTTGGCTTTTTATACCAGTCCCGCTCCACCGACGGCGGCGACACCTGGTCCGCCTCCACCCCCACAACCCTGCAATCCCCCGAATCCTGCCCGTTTATCACCACAATCCCCGCCACAGGTGACCTGTTGGCCATCTGGAACGACAGCCCCTACGACCCCACTCACCCCCAGTTCGGCCTGCGCGTGCCGTTGTCGGTGGCGATCTCCAAAGACAGCGGCCAATCGTGGTCCAAATCCATCCACTTGGAAACCGACCCGCAATGCACCTATGCCATGCCGGTGGCCACCTTTAACGACCGGTACGCGATTTTCGGCTATTACCGCGCAAAAGGGGTTCAATGGGCCGGCCATCTCCAGTGCATGGTCAACCGCTGGCGGATTGATGACATGTACAACTGGATCAATCTCGCGAAATAAGTGACTTTCATCCTTCCTGAACGTCGCGACATGGGTGTTTTTCCGCGCGGTGGGGGGCAAAAATTTCCATTTTAATCAACCAGACGTTATTAATTTGTGGATTGTCTAATTCGAGGAGATATCCATGAAGAAGGTGATGTGGCTGCTGGCGGCGGTCGCGATGGGTGGTTGTGCGCATAAACAGGCAGCGGATCCGATCCAACAGATGATCGGCGATTCCGGGCCGGTGATGGAGGCGAAACATGCCGACACGCCGGTGAAGGTGGATGGGAAGCTGGATGATGCGGTTTGGCAGCAGGCGACCTGTTATGCCCTGTATCAGCCGGCCAACATCGCGTTGGATGGCCATTGCGAGGATGTGGGGGCCGTCAGTTTCGCGTGGGATGACAAATATTTTTACATGGCCGTTAATTTCAAGGACAAGGATTTGCAGGCCCACGGTGACAAGGATGGGATGCACCATTACCAGTATGGGGATGTGGCCGAGTTGTTTTTGAAGCCGGAAAAATCCACCTGGTATTGGGAGTTGTACGTCACGCCAATGGGCAAACAGACGCGGTTTTTCATCCCCGGCCGGGGTTTGTTGGGGATGCAGGACCTTTTGGTGCCGGACAACGTATTAACGACGGCCGCGCAGGTTCAGGGGACGCTCAATAATTGGAAGGACACCGACACCGGCTGGAGCGGCGAAATGGCGGTTCCATTGAGCGAATTGACCAAGCTCGGAGACCATTTTGACCCGCAAACCCCTTGGCGGATTTTTGCGGCACGGTATAATTATTCGCGCTACCGGCAACTCAAAACCGGGCCTGAATTGTCATCAGCGCCAATGCTTCCTGAGGGCACCTGGCACATGTTGGAAGGTTATGCAAGGCTGAAGCTGGTTCGGTAATTTGTGAACACAATAGAGAGCGGCGCGTTGTTGGAGTTCCGCGATCCGCGAATGTAGAAAGGGCGATTCGTGGATTTGCACATCATCGACTGGGCGATTTTACTGATTCCGCTGGGATTGGTGGTTTACATCGCCTTTATCACCCAGCGTCACGTCAAAAGCGTCGCGGATTTCATGACGGCCGGCCGGGCGGCGGGACGATACCTGGTGGCCAATGCCGTCGGCGAGGCCTCCTATGGGGCGATCAGCGCCATCGCGATCTTTGAGATGTGGTATGTCTCAGGGTTCGCCATCGGCTGGTGGCAGCAGATGTCATTGCCGATCGGGCTTTTCATCACCCTGACCGGCTTTGTGATCTACCGCTATCGCGAAAGCCGCGTCATGACACTGGCGCAGTTTTTTGAGGCCCGCTATTCCAAGAGTTTTCGCATCTTCATGGGGATCGTGGCCTGGGTGTCGGGGGTGTTGAATTACGCGGTCTTTCCCATCGTGGGGGCGCGGTTTTTTGTTTATTACATGGGATTCCCCCAGCACACCGAGCTGTTTGGCCTGCCGGTCCGCACCGAAGCGCTCATGATGTTTGTCCTGCTGGGCGGGTCGCTCTGTTTTGTATTGGCGGGCGGCCAGTTGACGGCGATGGTCACCGACTGCATCGAGGGGCTGATCTCCGGCCTGATGTACATCGTGGTGGCGGCGGCGCTGCTGTGGCTGTTCAGTTGGAAGGAAATCCATGATGCGATGACCAACACGGCGCCGGGCCATTCGCTGATGAACCCCTTTGACACCAGTCAGGTGGCGGATTTCAACATCTGGTATGTGCTGATCGGCCTTTTTGCCACGATCTACGGCACGCGCGCCTGGCAGGGTGGCCACGCCTTCGCGGCGTCGGCGGCCAACCCACACGAGGCCAAGATGGGTGGCATCCTTGGCGGCTGGCGCAATTTTGCCAAAAGCGTGATGTTCGCCCTCCTGGCGATTTGCGCCTACACCTACATGCACCATCCGCATTACAGCGAGGGGGCGGCATGGGTGAACAACGCGGTCTCCCAGATCGATAACAAGATGGTGGGCAACCAGATGCGCGTGCCGCTGGCGTTGTCGCACCTGCTGCCGATCGGCATCAAGGGGATGTTCGCCTCGATCATGCTCTTCGCGCTGATCAGTTGTGACTCCTCCTACATGCACTCATGGGGAACCATCTTCGCGCAGGATGTGGTGCTTCCGTTTCGCAAGAAACGGATGACCCCCAAGGGACACATCCGGCTGATTCGCTGGTCCATCGCGTTTGTCGCGGTCTTTGCCTATGTGTATGGACTGACTTTTCCGCAGACCGAATACATCCTGATGTATTTCGCACTGACCGGAACGATTTTCCTCGGCGGGGCCGGTTCGACGATCCTTGGCGGATTTTACTGGAAAAAAGGAACCACCGCCGGCGCGTTCGCGGGCATGATCACCGGATCGACCCTTGGCGTGGGGGGGATTCTCATCCGCGAATTCTGGCCCAATCACCTGGCCCCCTGGCTGTTGAGGATGTATCCCAACAGCGAGTTTCTCCACAACAACCTGAAGGAATTTCCGATCAACGGCCAGTGGTTCTATTTCATGGCCATGGTCTCGGCGGTGGTGATGTACGCTTTGGTCTCTTTGCTGACCTGCCGCGAGGATTTTGATCTGGATCGTATTCTGCATCGGGGCAAATGGGCGGTCGATGAGCAGGGCAATCCGCTGCCGCCGGTCGCCAAGCCGCCGCGGTCATGGAAGGCGATTCTGGGGATCGATCACAACTTTACCTTCTCCGACAAGTGTCAGTCCTGGGCGCTGTTCATCTGGACGATGTTCTGGTTCGGCATCTTTGTCATCTTCACGATCTGGAACCTGATCTGGCCGTGGCCCACCGAGTGGTGGTCAAAGTATTGGCACATCGTCGGCATCTGGATGCCGTTGGTGATCGGGATCGGCACCACGGTCTGGTTCACCATCGGCGGCCTGCGCGATTTGATGGCCCTGTTCAGGCAGCTATCATCCGCCGAGCGCGATGAGATGGACGATGGAACGGTGGATCACAATGAGGAATCCCCATTGGAAGTCAAAGCGCTGGAAGGCGGCCCCGAAGCGGACCTGAAAAAGCCCGCTTCAGATACCGACGATTTCCCCGTTGCGGGGATGTGAGATCGGCCGACTCTTAAAACAATTTTAGATAGGGCAAATCAGACTTGCCCATCAATGATTCATCCACCGCGCGGGCGGCCTGGCGGCCTTCGGAGATGGCCCAGACGACCAGCGACTGGCCGCGACGCAGGTCGCCGGCGGCAAAGACGCCGGGGACGTTGGTCTGGTAGTTCTGATCAACCTGCACGTTGCCGCGCGGGTCCAGGGTGAGGCCCAGTTGTTGGATGGGGCCGGGGTGTTCGGGGTGGACAAAACCCATCGCCAGCAGGCACAGGTCGCAATCCAGTTCAAATTCGCTGCCGGGGATTTCCTTCATCTTGACCGGCCGGCTTCCTTGCATTTCCCATTCGAGGCGGATGGCGCGGAGCTTTTTGACGGTTCCATTTTCGCCGCTGAAGGACTGGGTGGCGATGGCGTAGTCGCGGATTTTGGCCGGCCGATCGGGATACAGACCCTGTTGCAGCGTGCTGCTCTCCTCGTGGGCGGAGCTGATGCGCAGGATCATCGGCCAATAGGGCCAGGGCATGTCGGGGGCGCGGCTTTCGGGGGGCATGGGCAGAAGCTCAAACTGGCAGACGGATTTTGCCCCCTGTCGGTGGGCGGTTCCCAGGCAATCCGCGCCGGTGTCGCCGCCGCCGAGGATGATGACATGCTTGTCCTTGGCGGTGATCGATTCGTTTTGGGGGATCGAGTCACCGAAATTCCGGCGGTTTTGCTGCGGCAGGTAATCCATCGCGAAATGGATCCCCTTCAAGTCGCGGCCGGGGGCTTTGAGGTCGCGCGGCTGGGTGGAGCCGCCGCACAGGACGATGGCGTCAAAATCGCGACGAAGATCCTCAACCTTGATGTTGAAACCGACATTGGCGTTGGTTTTGAACTGGATCCCCTCGGCCTCCATGATCTTGACGCGGCGTTCGACAACCCACTTTTCGAGCTTGAAGTTGGGGATGCCGTAGGTGAGCAGGCCGCCGACGCGGTCGGCGCGCTCAAAAACGGTGACGGTGTGGCCCGCTTGGTTAAGCTGAGCCGCGCAAGCCAGACCGGCCGGGCCGGAACCGACGACCGCGACGTTTTTGCCGGTGCGCCGTTCGGGGGGGCGGGGTTTAACCCAGCCATTTTTGTAGGCGTGTTCGACGATGTTCTGTTCGATGAGCTTGATGGTGACGGGTTTTTCGTTGATCCCCAGGACGCAGGCTTCCTCGCACGGCGCGGGGCAGACCCGGCCGGTAAATTCGGGGAAATTGTTGGTCTTAAAGAGCATCTCCATCGCTTCGTGCCAACGGTTTTTGTAAACCAGATCGTTCCATTCGGGGATGATGTTGCCCAATGGACACCCTTCGTGGCAGAAAGGGATGCCGCAATCCATGCAGCGGGCCCCCTGGTCCTGCAGCTTGCGGTCGCCGAAATCCAGATAGATTTCATCCCAGTCCAATACGCGCAGTTCCACCGGCCGACGCTGGGGCGTCTGGCGGGCGATTTCCTTGAATCCGGTTGGCTTTCCCATTGGGGTCCTCGAAATAATTTACTGTTCCAAAGCGGCTTTTTCCGCGGAAGTTTCAGTGAAAACAGCGGCGACCTCAGATTGTTCCTTTTTGGTCAGCTTCCGACGGAGAATTTTCCAGAGCATCTCCTGCCGCTCAAGGGAATCAAGATCTTCAAAACCGTTCCACAGAACGGTTAAAACAATTTTCCCACCCTCAGGATCCGTTGGCCAAGTCTGTGCCACTTCCGCACCCTTTAGCGCTTGCCTGAAAATGGAATCGATTTTTGCGACTAACTTTTCCATTGATTACCACCTACCTCCACCACGCGCGTGGCAGACAATAACAACCTGCGGGCATTTTCCTTTATTGCATCGCCACGAATACCACGATCATAGCCGCCGCTCTTCAAAAACCGTCGTAACAATCCGCTGGAACAATAGCGATGACTATTTCTCCATAACCGCCTTACATGGTCCACCGCCGCCATGATCTGGGTTCGCTCAGACTCCTCCAAATTATGGATAAACCTGCTGGATGTTAGCAACTCACGCAGGTCATGCCGTTCATCAAATTCGCGGTCAATACGAAGCCGATAAGCCCGCAACATGCACTCTACCGCCAATCCCGCCACATAAAACAATAGCACATAGTGCCCGTGCTGATAGAGTTCATGTGCCACCGTCATATGTTCGGCAGCCGCATCTCTGTAATCCTCCGCACGAAAAATCATGCCCTTGGCTCCGGATCCATCAAAAGTCCACTTACACTCCTACCGTCTGCTTTTCTGACAGTTTATTCGCCTGAGCCTCAATCTCCGCCATGCGGGCCAGGGCACGGCGGTAATCCGTGGGCATCACCTTGACGAACCAGCGCACCTCGTTGTCCCAGTCGTCGAGGATCGCCTTGGCGACGGAGCTGTTGGTGTAGCGGTGGTGATTTTCCAGCAGTGTGCGGAGGGTTTTGATGTCGTCGGGGGTGAAATCGGCCGGTTTTTCCAGCTCGACCAGGTCCTTGTTGCACAATTCGGGGAATTGGCCGTTGTCGTCATAGACATAGGCGATGCCGCCGCTCATGCCGGCCGCGAAATTACGTCCGGTGGGGCCGATGATGACGACCCGTCCGCCGGTCATGTATTCGCACCCATGATCGCCCACCCCTTCAACCACGGCCGATGCGCCGCTGTTGCGCACGCAGAACCGCTCACCCACCACACCGCGGATATACAACTCACCGTCGATCGAGCCATATCCGCAGACATTGCCGGCGATGATGTTCTCCTCCGGCCTGAATGTCGCCTGTCGCGGCGGATAGACGATGATTTTGCCGCCCGACAAACCCTTGCCCACATAGTCGTTGGCATCCCCCTCAAGCGTCAGTGTGACGCCGCGGGCAAGAACCGCGCCAAAACTCTGGCCGGCCGATCCGGTGAATTTGAAATTGATGGTGTCGGCCGCCATGCCGACATGGCCGTGCTGCTGGGCGATCAGCCCGGACAAGGTGGTGCCAACGGTGCGGTTGGTGTTTTGGATCGGCAGTTCGTGAACCACCTTTTCACCGCGCAGCAGGGCGGGTTGGGCCAGCGGGATCAGTTGGGTGTTGTCCAATGACCGATCCAGGCCGTGATCCTGTTTCTGAATGTTGCTGATCGCGACGCCCGGTTTGGTCTGCGGACGGTGCAGCAGGACCGACAAATCCAGATGCCGGGCCTTCCAGTGTGAGGAGACATCATCCACCTCCAACTGATCCACCCGTCCCACCATCTCCTGGAAATTGCGGAAGCCCAGTTGCGCCATCAGTTCCCGCACTTCCTCGGCGATGAAGAAGAAGAAATTGATGACATGTTCGGGTTTGCCGGCGAATTTGCGCCGAAGTTCCGGGTCCTGCGTCGCCACGCCCACCGGACAGGTGTTCAGATGGCACACGCGCATCATGATGCACCCTGACGCGATCAGTGGGGCGGTGGCAAATCCGATTTCCTCCGCGCCCAAAAGCGCTGCCACCACCACATCCCGGCCGGTTTTGATCTGGCCGTCGGTTTGGACGACCACCCGCCCGCGCAGGTCATTCAACACCAGCGTCTGCTGCGTTTCGGAAAGCCCCATCTCCCACGGAATGCCGGCGTGCTTGATGCTCGTCAGGGGCGATGCGCCCGTGCCGCCGCTGTCGCCGCTGATCAGAATGTGATCGGCCTTGGCCTTGGCCACACCGGCCGCGACCGTCCCCACGCCCACCTCGCTGACCAGCTTCACGCTGACCCGTGCCCGCGGGTTGACGTTTTTCAGGTCGTGAATGAGTTGTGCAAGGTCCTCGATCGAATAAATGTCATGGTGCGGCGGCGGCGAAATCAGCCCCACACCCGGTGTGGAATGACGAATTTTGCCGATGAACGGATCGACCTTGTGGCCGGGCAATTGGCCACCTTCGCCCGGCTTGGCCCCCTGGGCCATCTTGATCTGCAACTCATCGGCGTTGACCAGATATTCACTCGTCACGCCAAACCGCGCTGAAGCCACCTGCTTGATGGCCGACCGACGCCAATCGCCGTTCTCCTCCTTCTTAAACCGCCGGGGGTCTTCGCCCCCTTCGCCGGTGTTGCTCTTGCCGCCGATGCGGTTCATGGCGATGGCGAGATTCTCGTGCGCCTCCTTGCTGATCGACCCGAAGCTCATCGCTCCGGTCACAAACCGCTTGACGATCTCACTGGCCGGTTCCACTTCCTCCAACGGAATCGACTTGGCGCTTTTGAATTTCAACAACCCCCGCAGTGTGCAGCGATTGCGGGATTCATCATCCACCAGCTTCGTATATTCCTTGAAGGTTGCATAACTGCTGATGCGCACCGCGTGCTGCATCTTGGCCACCGTGTGCGGATTCCACAGATGGTATTCACCATCCCGGCGCCACTGGTATTGGCCGCCGTTCTCCAGCACCTCGCGGGGGGCCTGAATCGGCGGAAACCCGCGACGATGGCGTTCCAGACATTCACTGGCCAGCACTTCCAATCCGACACCATTCAGCCGTGAGGCGGTGTTGGTGAAATACTGGTCCACCAACTCCTTGCTCAACCCGATCGCCTCGAATATCTGCGACCCGCGATAACTCTGAACGGTCGAGATTCCCATCTTCGACGCCACCTTGATGATCCCCTTGTTGGCGGCCTTGATGTAATTCTTATACGCCTGCTCCAGCTTCAATCCGGGCGGCAAAATCCCCTCATGGTGCAGGTCGGCCAGCGTCTCAAACGCAACATACGGGTTGACCGCGCCCGCGCCATATCCGATCAGCAGGCAGAAGTGATGAACCTCGCGCGCCTCGCCGGTCTCGATCACCAACCCCGCCTGCGTGCGGTTTCCTTCGCGGATCAGATGATGATGAACCGCCGCCGTCGCCAGCAGACTGGGAATGGGGGCGTGGTTCGCATCGACGCCACGATCCGACAACACCAGGATGGATGCTCCATCCTTCACCGCCTGTGACGCCGACCGGCAAAGTTCTTCCAGTGCCTGTTGCAGCCCCTTTTCCCCATCGCGGACGTTGAAAAGCATCGGCAGCGTGATGGCGCGCAAATCGCCCACCGCCACCTGACGCAGTTTTTCCAGATCGGCGTTGCTCAATATCGGCTGCTTGAGCTTGATCAGATGGGCGTGGCGGGGGGTCTCCTCCAACAAATTCCCCTCGCGGCCCAGATAGGTGAACAAGGATGTCACCAACGACTCAAAATTCGCATCCAATGGCGGGTTGGTCACCTGAGCGAACAACTGCTTGAAATAGTTGTACAAAAGCTGCGGCCGCTGCGACAAACACGCCAGCGGCGTATCGGTTCCCATCGACCCGATGGCCTCCACCCCCGTGGCGGCCATCGGCCCCACGATCATCTTCAAATCTTCAACCGTGTATCCAAATGCGTGCTGGCGAACTTTCAGCGTGTCGTGGTCCACCGGATGGACGGCGCGCGGTTCGGGGAGGCTGTCCAGATCGATCAGGTTCTCATCGAGCCATTTGCGCCACGGGCGCTGATCCACCAGTTCGCGCTTGATCTCACCATCGTCGATGATCCGGCCCTGTCGGGTGTCCACCAGAAAAATTCGACCCGGCTGCAGCCGCCATTTGCGCGCCACCCGGCTTGGCTCGATCGGCAGCACGCCCACCTCGCTGGCCATGATGATCAGGTCATCCTTGGTGACGTAATATCGGCTGGGACGCAGACCATTGCGATCCAGCACCGCGCCCACAAGGTAGCCATTGGTGAATGTGACCGATGCCGGCCCATCCCATGGCTCCATCAAACAGGCGTGATATTCATAAAACGCCCGCAGGTCCGCATCCATCAGGTCATCCTGCTGCCACGCCTGCGGGATCATCATCAGCACACCGTGCGGCAGCGACCGTCCGTTGACGCACAGAAATTGCAGACAGTTGTCGAATGTGGCCGTGTCCGATCCGGATTCGGTCAAAATCGGGAACATCTTGGGCAATTCATCGCCAAAGACCTCCGACTTGAGTGCGCCCGTCCGCGAACGCATCCAGTTGCGGTTGCCGCGCAGTGTGTTGATCTCACCATTGTGAGCCACATATCGAAACGGATGCGCACGATCCCACGAGGGGAAAGTATTGGTTGAAAACCGCGAGTGGACGATCGCCAGCGAGCTGACAAAATCCGGGTGGGACAGGTCCGGGAAATATTTGCGCAGCTGATCGCTGGTCAGCATCCCCTTGTAGATGGTCCGGTTGGCCGACAGGATGCAGATGTAAAACTGTTCCCGCGCCATCTGCGGCAGGGTGCTGAATTCAATGGCGTTTTCCGCGCGCTGGCGGACCAGATACAACCGCCGGTCAAAGTCGGTCCGGTTGTAAAAAGTCTCGGCCATACCGACGAAAATCTGTCGGATGCGCGGCTCACAGAGTCTGGGCGTCGGGCCGCAATGTCGGCTGTCGATCGGCACATCGCGCCATCCCAGCACGGTCATGCCGTAATCTCGCACCACCTTTTCAAGGATCGCCTCGCATTCCCGCCGCAACACCAGGTCTTTGGGCAAAAAGACCATCCCCACCGCATAATGCCCCACTTCCGGCAGATGAAACCCCATCCGGGCGGCCTCTTTGCGGAAAAACGCATCGGGAGTGCGCACCAGAATCCCCGCCCCGTCGCCGCTGTCCTCCTCGCAGCCACACGCCCCGCGGTGGCTCATGTTCTCCAGCATCAACAGCGCCTGATCCACGATATTGTGGGTCGCCTGACCTTTAATATGACAAACAAATCCCACCCCGCACGAGTCGTGCTCATACGCGGGATTGTACAAACCCTGGGCGGCCGGAACGACGCTTTGCGGACGATGGTTCATCAAGGTTCCCATAAAAAAAATCCGAGCCATTATATCGCTATTAAACCCTTCATACCAATGTCCGGAAGGTAAAAATCCTGCATCGATCAGATTTGGACCATCCAGATCATAACCGTCACATATGACGGCCAGATGGATGATTCTAACTTGAGATGTACGTTGAACTTAATGGGCGGTACAGGACTCGAACGTATTGCAAAATCCCCTGAAAAATCGCAAATTCCAAACCAAGGCGGCGCAAAATCCGGCGCGCTTGGCGCACAAAAGCCCACCGTGGCCGACCTTGTGGCCGACGTGATGCGACTGCCTTTGGCGGATGAGGAAAAGGCCGAAGCGGTGCGGCGTCTGCTGGCAGAGGGGGACAAGTGAGCATCTTCACAACAATCTACGTCTTCCGGGTGGCATGGTGCTGGTTGAGAATCGCTGGATATTCGATTCTGTCGCGTTCGGGGGGCGGGAATGACCTTTGACCTATCCAACACAACAGAATGCACCAGCGGGCAAGCTGGACGGCGTAGAAACGATTCTAAAAAAGAGGTGACGCATGGATGATCGGTCAATTCAGGAATCTAACGGATTCAATCGCGACAACGCCGGGCGGTTCCTACGGGGCAATCGCTTGGGACGGGGCAATCCGTTCGCGAAACGCATTACACGCCTGCGTTCCGCCCTATTGAAGGCCGTGACGACGGAAGATATCGCCGAGGTCGTCCAGATGCTCATGGACAAGGCAAAGGCCGGGGACGTGGCGGCGGCGCGGGAACTGCTGGACAGGACCATTGGCAAAGCCCGACAACCGGTAGACGTGACCAGCGGCGACGGCGTGGATGACCGGCCGGTGGAGTTCACGCTGAATATCGGCCACAAGATATTGCCGGGAGCTATGGCCGAACAGAAGCTGCTGGAGCAGGGGGGGTAGGCGCGGCGTTTTGGGGCGCGCGAAATAAGAATGGTACTGGCCGTCCGCCATTTGCGGGGGGGAAAAGTCGATCCCAAACCATTGCGTTAATTGATTGGGCGGGGGTAAAAGAAGAACGGGAACGGGCGGTTCGCAACCGTCTGAAGGTCCGGGGCGGATCGGTTACACCTATGGCCGGTTCGCCCTGGGCTGTGCCCACGAACATAGGTGAAGCATGTCGATATCATGGATAGATGGACTGAAGAAACTGGACAATGCCATTGCGGATTATGAATCATTGCGACCCACCTTGTTTCAGTATGTGCTGGAATTGGGAAAAACACTTGGCAGGCCGTTCAGGATCAAAGCCACCGGAAACGCAATAGATCGGTCCATCCCAGTACCAACCAAAGTAGCCAGCGGCAAATTCACCATCGAAGGCCAAGAGTTTAACGGGGTTGGCAAATTGTGCCGGCCGGATCGGTTCATATCGGAATACCGGGTTGAGATTGTGGATGCGAACGACAATCCCATTGCGATTGACACGCCGGAAGGACGGGTGGCGGGACACCTTGCCAACATTCTACAAATGATGCTGGAGAGCGAGCGGACGATACGCGCTGGGATCGACTGGTTGACAAAACAGACCGCGCTTACGCCTGTTGATGTGGACGTTTTTAATCGACTGAATCTGAATCTTCCATCCTTTCCATATCGTCCGTCGAGCGGGAATACTCAAGGGGATTTTGATCGGGCAATCGCGGAAGAAAGGCCATTGTTGGATGGGGGGCGGGTGGTTTTGCAACGGTTGTTGACTACCCCAGTGGCCAGCGCATCGGATACCCCAGTGGCCAACGATGATCGGCGACGGGGACGATTGAGCAAGGTGGATAGTGATGCCATGCGTACTCAATTGCTGGCAATTGTGCGGCAACATCCGACCAAAAAGGATGATATCGCCGGGCTGGCAAAAGAGGTGGGAGCCAGTGAATCGACCATACGCCGATGGTTGAGTGATGAAGCGGCGAAATATCGCGATAGCAGGGTTATGGAGCCGATGCGAACATCCAGCAGGTGTCGGCATTGCGATGAGGGCATATCGGGGGTGGATGAATGCCCAAAGTGCCAAGAGACACTGGGGGATGAATGCCCGGAATGCCACAATGAGGCCAAGCATAATGAAATAATGACAGGGAAATGAAAGAACCCGACCCCCATTTCAGCACGGTAAAACCGAGCGTTTTCATTATTTAATGAAAGAGAAATGAAAGATGGCCCCCTTTAACGAAAGGAGGTCATTTTTTATGACCCATGAGAAATTAGACCCGGACGTAACGCGCAAAAACGATGGCGCGTACTGGGCGGCGGCATTAGTTTTGGCAATCCGGGCGGGGGACCGTAGCCGGACCATCGTTGCGCGAAAAGAGTTAAGGCGGCTGGGGTATCGGCTGGAATCTGCTGGCCGGAAGGGGGTGCGCCGTGACTAACCCGATATTGCATCCGAAGATTGAATCGCCTTGCTTGGCTTTACGGTTGAGAGAAGCGGCGCGGGCGCTAGGCGTTAGTAACTATCTCAAAACGGCCAATCGATGTTGACGACGGTACCACAACAACGCGCACGCCAGTTGGATGATGCCAAGGTAATTCGATGACTTTTTCGCGTAGCGGATCAATATCGCACGACACT
>JADLBV010000072.1 GCA_020847545.1 Phycisphaerales bacterium | reverse complement strand
AGTGTCGTGCGATATTGATCCGCTACGCGAAAAAGTCATCGAATTACCTTGGCATCATCCAACTGGCGTGCGCGTTGTTGTGGTACCGTCGTCAACATCGATTGGCCGTTTTGAGATAGTTACTTAGAAGAGGCGGCGCTGCGACAGAGACTCTCAAGATCCGACCGAGTAAAACATCGTCCATCATTTGCCACGACAAGTTGGTCATCACTTCTTTGGATTACAAACCGTGATGCACCCGCGTCATCCGCATTCTGCAATAGCTCGATGAATGAACGAGTGTCGTAGCTTTCGGCTATATAGCGCTCAAGCCCTGCTAAGTCTGCAAAAAGAGAGGGTGAATGTCGAGCCTCCTCCAACAATGGTGTGCGTACTTCTTGAAGCATTTTACTCTAATCGTTTCGCTTCGGATAGACGCGGACTCGCGTGAGCTTGTTGACGTAGATTTGCACGATTATCTCAAAGGTTTCAAAACCGAAGAATCCACCTGCCTCAAACAAGTGTGAGTCGGTGCCCACGATGCGTCCATTCGCGTCATATGCCGCGACGACCAACTTTACATCTTGCTGAAGTTCTGTGCCAGCTTGAGGATGCATTTCGCCTCGTATCTCAAGATGCACAAGATCATCAAGCAACGGGTTCAGTTGTGCCCCTAAGGATTCGAGACGGACACCCAGCCGCTCCTCGAAAGCCTCAAGCCGCTCGACCAGCATAGTAACATCTGTAACAGCCATTGGCGACACTCCAAAGTAAACTGATCATCATCGGGCAGATGAACTGATTTAAGGGGACGTAGCTACGTCCCCTTAAATCTTTCCTAGTCGGCTCAGAATGTGTCGTGCTTCGGCAATAACCTGCTTGGCTAGATCGCCAAGAGGAGTGTCGGCGGTGATGGGGATGCGATGGAGTAACCCGACATTGTTTCCTGATGCCGTTGGCACGTTCTCAATCCGTCCAGCTTCAATGTCGGCGCTAAGACGCTCTCGATATGCCTTTGCTGCCTGCTGATTCTGTGCTGCGCTGCTTGAATCGAGCACGACGCCAACCTGAATCTCAGGCACATTGCCTCTACGCTTGAAAAGCGACTGGATCTTCTCACCATCACAGAACTTACGAAGGGTCACAAAATGACCGCCTGTGGGAGGGATTGTGGCTTTGGGGAATTCCACGTTCCATGCTTCGATTACCGCGTTGATGTAGTCCTTAGCCTGTAACACAGTAGGTCTCCTTTCGGTTCTGTCAGGAATCACGACACGGACGCCTAGGAATGCCGCCAGTTTGTCGGCAGCTTCCAGCCGCAGGCTTTGCTCCTCCCGCAGAAACCGAGCGATTGTATCGCTCAGGACGCCCGTAGCGTTCTGCAACTGATTCGGGTTCAAACCACTTTGGCGGATCGCCATACGCAGCGATTCTGATAAATCGAAACCATACCGTTTATTCTCCATATGATGCCTATAATAATCGGAATTACATATCCATGTCAACTGAATTCTTGTAATGGTGGTTTGTGCGGCTCGTCGCGCAGCGGCATTGTCTCTTTTGGACCGTTCAGAAATGTAGGACATAACTAATCCGAGCCCGCCACCCCCCGGCTTCCCGCCACCAAATCCAACGCTCGCATCAAATCCTCACTCCCATACACCGAAGCCAGCACAATCGGCTCATTAAGCTTTGGTCCATAAATTGCCGTCAACGGAATACCACCGCCCGGGTTCAGCTTCAATAACAGCGGCTTGGCCACATCCGAATCGGTCATGTCCGCCTTTAACGTCACCACCTCATGCCGCCGCAATGCCTGCCAAACCTGATCATCCTGATAAACGCTCCCCTCGATGTACTGGCACGTCGCACACCAATTGGCGGTGAATTTTACCAGCACGATCTTCCCCTCGGCCCGCGCCTGTTCAAATTTTTCGGGCGAATAATCAACCCAATTCGATTCCATCTGCCCATTGCCACCCGAAATGACCGCCGGCCTACCCAATCCCGTCATCCGCGCCGTCCACCAGAGCGACCCCCCGATCATCACCACCGTCAACGTCGCGCTGATCGCCACCGCGCCGGCGGATTTGGTCAACTGCACCGTCCGCGCCATCAGATAAAACCCCGACACCGCTACTGTCGCGCTTACCAGCCACCAGAATTCCGCTCCATGAATCGCCCGCCCGGCCCCAAAATAAACCGCCGCCGCCAGCAGCAAAAACCCCATCATCTGCTTGAACAATTCCGCCCAAGGCCCGCTTCGCGGAAACCGCCGGGCCGCTTCGGGGAACGCGCTCAATATCAAATACGGAAACGCCATCCCCACGCCCACCATCAACATCGCCGGCACACCCACCAGCGCCTTGTGACTGGCCGCCCAGATCAACAACGGCGGCAGCAGTGGGGCGGTGCAGGGTGTCGCCAAGACCGCCGTCAACGCCCCCCAGAAAAAATTACCCCCAAATGTGTCATGCCGCGGCGAAAACCGATACGCGGATGTTGGCAGACTCACCGTAAACGCCCCCAACAATCCCAATCCCATCACTCCCAGCAACCCCACCATCGGCCAGATAAACCACCCCTTGCTGAACAATTCCCCCCACGAAATCACCCGCAACACCAGCACCAGCACCGCCAGCACCGCAAAAATCGCAATCAACCCAAGGCTGAAGACCACCCCCAGCATAAAACTCCGACCCCGTCGATGTTGCGACACTTCATAAAATCCAATCGCCTTGAGTGGCAACACCGGCAGCACGCATGGCATCACATTAAAGAGCAACCCCGCCACAAACGCCGCCCCAAACGCCGTCCAGATCGACCAGTCCGACCCGGCCAATCCACCGACGCTGACAACCGGCGCCGACAACACGGCCGCGTTCTGCCCACTCCCCTTGGTGATCGTCAACCCCACCTCAAACGGCTGGTTCTCCGGAAAATAACACGTCTTGTCATCGCAAATCTGATATCGAACCTTCCCACCGACTGTCCGTTCCCCCAATTGCGTATCTCCTCTCACAACAAACGGCACACCCACCGTGATCGTTCCCGTATAAACATTCAATTTCCCCAACAGCGGATATTCATGATCCTCCCCGGCCGGATATTTGGGATTCCCAAACTCAATCCCCTCCTGCCCCGTCATCGTCACTTCCAACTTGATGTAATTGCTGCTGGTCGGCGTATTTGATTGCGCGTGATACCCCGCCGGTATCTCAATCACCACCGCCAATTCACCCCGTTCCCCCTGCGCAATGGTCGAATTGCCCACCGTCGCCCGCACCTGTGCCTTGGGCGCCCCATTGGCCACCACACCCAATCCAAGCACCAGCACACAAATCCACATCCATTTGGTCATGCCCTATAGTATGCCCATTTCGTCACCGAGGTGAATCGTTGACCGATTCTCCATCAACCCTTACTATTCCGATAGGAATTGTGCGGGAGTCTGCTTTTGCGTCTTTCCAAACGAACCGAATACGGCCTGCGAGCGGTGGTGCAACTCGCCCGCCTTTGGCCGCGCAACTATGTTCAATCCAAAGACTTGGCTCACGAGGAAGACCTCCCCAATAAATTCCTCGAATCGATCCTGCTGGCCCTTCGTCGCGGCGGATTTCTCGAAAGCAAGGTCGGCAGTGGCGGCGGATATCGCCTATCGCGTTCCCCCCGTGACATGCTCGTGGGTGACATCATCCGCCGGCTGGAAGGGCGGTTGACCGTCAAGGAAGGCAACCCACCGGCCGAACAATCCCCTGGCAAGGTGGCCGTCCGGCTGATCAATCAAAAACTCACCGACGCCACCGATGAGGTTCTGGACCGGATGACCCTCGATGAACTGCTCGACCACGTCAACCGCGCCGCCAATCTACAACAGGAAATGTATTATATTTAGCACTTCCCGGTAGCTGGAGTTGTTTCATGGATATCCTTGGGGCCACCGTACTGGATCATGTCCAGAACTGGATCCACAGTGGCGGCTATTATGTCCTGTTCGGGTTGCTCTTCGCCTGCGGGTTGGGTTTGCCTCTGCCGGAGGACATTCCGCTCATTCTGGCCGGCTATTTTGTCGCCAATGACCAGATGCACCTCTGGATCGCCTCCATCGTCGCCTGGTTTGGCATCATCGGCGGCGATTGCGTCCTGTATTCGCTCGGCAAACGCTACGGCCTGGGGATCACCAAAGTCCCCATCATCGGCAAACACGTCACCGCCGCTCGCATCAAGCGGGCTGAAGGTTTATTCGTCAAATATGGTGTCTGGGTCGTCGGCGTCGGTCGAATGTTCGCCGGCATCCGCGGCGCGATGGTCATCGCGGCCGGCACGATCCGCTTTAATTTCATCAAATTCCTCATCGCCGACGGCCTGGGAGCCATCATCAGCGGCGGCCTGTTCCTCGCCCTGGGCTACTGGGCCGGCAAAAAACTGGGTGATTTGAACGAACTACGAACCAAAATCCAACATTACGAACATTACGTCCTGGCCGGCCTCGGCGCTGCCGTCGTGCTGATCGTCCTCTATTTCTGGTGGCGTTCCCGGCGTCACAAGACGCTGGCCGAATCCGCGGTGGATGTCGTCGAGGGCAAAATCGAATCAGAATCGCCCAAGTCCGGTTGACCCGTCTGTTTGATGCGCCTAAAGTTTGGAACGTATATTTTTTTCTACCCCTATTTATTGGAAGGAGTCCTGACCATGCCATATCAATTGCCGCCGTTGCCGTTTGCTTCCGATGCCCTTGAGCCGAACATCGACAAGCAGACGATGGAAATCCATCACGACAAGCACCATGCCGCTTATGTGAACAATTTCAACAAGGCCATCAGCGAAAACGCCCCTGAACTCGATGGCAAACCCCTGCACGAAATTCTGGCCAACAACCTCGCCATCGTGCCCGAAAAGATCAAAACCGCCGTCCGCAACAACGCCGGCGGCGCTCATAACCACTCGCTCTTCTGGGAAATCCTCAACCCCGCCAACAAAAGCGCCACCCCCGTCGGCAATCTCGCCAAGGCGATCAACGACGCTTTTGGATCATTTGACAAATTCAAGGAACAGTTCGCCACCGCCGCTGCCACCCGCTTTGGTTCAGGCTGGGCATGGTTGGTCAAAAAAGGCCAGAAGGTTGAAGTGATCTCCACCGCCAATCAGGACAGCCCGATCATGGATGGGGCCTTCCCGATCATCGGCCTGGATGTGTGGGAACACGCCTACTACCTCAAGTACCAGAACCGTCGTCCGGACTACATCGCGGCCTTCTGGAACGTCGTCAACTGGAAAGTGGCCGAAGACCGCTTCAATCGCGCCAAGTAACACAAGTAACAAAAGCGGATTTGCATTGATCCCATCCCCCCTCCAAGACCTCCGGGGGATGGGATTTTTTCTGCGCCTGCCTTTAATCTTCAGGTCCTTCCGGAATCACAGTGGGTATAAATCCAGTCCGCCACAATGGAAATAGATCGCGGTCTTGAAGTTCTCGACGTTGCGGAAGCCACAGCACTTTCGCTTGATCGTCATGATT